>JBBRUD010000103.1:0-15000 GCA_038248065.1 Desulfovibrionales bacterium
ACGCGGTTTTGGTGGGCCGTGCAGGATTCGAACCTGCGACTCTCTGCTTAAAAGGCAGGTACTCTACCTGCTGAGTTAACGGCCCATCCGCAAGAGCGGAGGGACTGTTTAACCACACGAACGGGTGCTGTCAAGTAGCCTTTTTACTGCTCACAGTCGCACGCGTCAACAGCATGTGGTGCGGTCGCTTGGTCTGGAAATCTTGTGAGGGCACCTGTTCTCTGGGAGAGTGGCCCTTGGCCCGTAGCCCATCGCCGGCCAAGCGCATTCGATCGCGACTCGCCTAAGGGCAACTGCCATGATATTCTCCGGTCGTGCGTTTAACCGGCTCTTGACAACCCTGCGGCTGTTTTCGTATCTTACCGCCATGCATTCGGTTCAAAATATTTTTCTTCTTTCCTGCCAGCCCCAACTGGCTCTGCTGCTACGCCCGTTACGGGCATAATTATTCGTTCCTTTCTTCCTTCGACGTTCAGTATTTTTCCGCATAAGCGTATGGCCGCCTTTGCGGGGTCGGTTCTGGCAGGCAATGCTGTTCCCCATGTATCCTCGCCCGGCCGCACGCGTTAGTGCCCGCGAATTCCAGGCCATCAATCGCCAACCGTCAGGAGTGTATCGTGAAGACCCAAGCTCCCAATAAATACCGCCCGTTTCCTCCCGTGAACATCATTGGCCGGACCTGGCCGGATAACGTCATCACCACCGCTCCGGCTTGGCTTTCCACCGACCTGCGCGATGGCAACCAGGCCCTTTTCGAACCCATGGACGCCGCACGCAAATTGCGCCTCTTCGACTTGTTGACCCGCGTGGGCTTCAAGGAAATCGAGGTAGCCTTTCCGGCCGCTTCCCAGACGGATTTCGATTTCGTGCGCGCCCTGATCGAAGAGGGCCACATTGCCGATGACGTCACCATCGCCGTGCTCACCCAGGCTCGCGAGCACCTCATCCGCCGCACCGTGGAATCCGTTGCCGGAGCGCGTCGGGCCATCGTGCATGTCTACGTTTCCACCGCTCCGGTCTTTCGCCGAACCGTCTTTCAGAAAAATCGCGCCGAAGTGCTGGACATGGCCGTTGACGGGGTGCGGCTGGTGCGCGAGCTCACCACCGCCCAGCCGGAAACCGAATGGGTGCTTGAATTTACGCCCGAGAACTTCTCCGGCACAGAACTGGAATTCGCCCGCGATGTCTGCGACGCCGTCACAGCGGAGTGGGGGGCAACGCCTCAGCGCAAGGTGATCATCAACCTGCCCGCCACCGTGGAACTGGCCACTCCCAACGTTTTTGCCGACCAGGTGGAGTGGATGCACTGCAATCTGGCCCGTCGCGACAGCGTGGTCATCAGCGTGCACACTCATAACGACCGGGGCGCGGCTGTGGCAGCCGCCGAATTGGCCCAACTGGCCGGTGCCGAGCGCGTTGAAGGGTGCCTTTTCGGCAACGGCGAACGAACCGGCAACGCCGACCTGGTGACCATGGCGCTTAACCTGTTCACTCAGGGCCTCGCACCGGGGCTGGATTTCCACGCCATCAACGAAGTGGCCCGCGCCGTGGAGGAACTCACGCAACTGCCTGTACATCCGCGCCATCCCTATGCAGGCGATCTGGTGTTCACCGCCTTTTCCGGCTCCCACCAGGACGCCATCAAAAAAGGCATGGCCGCCCAGGATGCTGACGGCCTCTGGAACGTGCCCTACCTGCCCATCGACCCGGCCGACCTGGGGCGCGGCTACGACGCCATCGTGCGGGTGAACAGCCAGTCCGGCAAGGGAGGGGTGGCCTACCTGATGGAAACGGCCCATGGCCTCATCATGCCCCGGCGCCTTCAGGTTGAGTTCAGCGGAGCGGTGCAGCGCCACGCCGACGCCCACGGCGGCGAGGTGAGCCCTGCCGAACTCTGGACCCTCTTCGGGCATGAATATCTGGAAACCAAGAAGCCGCTGCTCTACGCCAGCCATCAATTGCTCGACCGCCAAGAGGGGCAGGGCATTCGCCTGAACATCGGCATCGAAAAGAAGGTGGTCAGCCTGACCGGTGAAGGCAATGGTCCCATCGACGCCGCTGTAAACGCCTTGGGCCTGCCGCTCACCCTGCACTCCTACGAGGAGCGCGGCCTGGGGCGCGGCGCGGACGCCAAAGCCGCCGCCTTTGTCGAAGTTTCCCTCGAAGGCGTGACCGGCATGACCTTCGGCGTAGGCGTGCACGACAACATCGTCACCGCTACCATCCTGGCGGTGGTCAGCGGCGTCAACCGCCTGCTGGCCAAAGCCCCCAAGGAAGTTCGTAAACCCCTGCTGGCTTCGTTCACCGACGAGTAGAGAGTGGGGGCGCCGCACTGCGTTCGAAACGGGCTGCCAAAGCCGTTCCGGCCAGGCATCCGTAATCCCCACGCCCCCGCTGGGGGTGCAGGGCACCCCCAGACCCCCCCAGTATTTTGCGCGACGACGCAGCAGCCGCACGGCAATGCGTAGCTATAAGGGGGGACCGGCTTACTCCCCCTTTGCCTCGAAGAGGCTTAGGGGGAGTTATGTTCCGTAGGAAGGGCCATTGGCCCCCCGGCCGCCGGAGGCTCCTTCTCAACTCTTCTCAACTCTTCTCTTGGTCTACTGGAAGCGCACAGGCAGCGCGGTGGTTAGGGCGTCGCACAGGGACTGGTGGACCTTGTCGACGTCTTTGTCTTTGAGAGTGCGTTCGGCGTGGCGGTAGGTGAGGCGGAAGGTGACGTTCTTTTCGGGTTTGCCTTCAGGCGCGAAGAGGTCGTGCACAGTGACGGCTTCCAGGATTGGGGCTTTTTGCCCCTGAATGGTGGCGAGGATGTCGTCCACGGAGATTCCCACAGGGGTGACCACGGTCATGTCGCGGCGTACGGGGGGGAACTTGGGCAGCCCTTTGAAGCGTATGGCGCGGTTGCGGTGCAGGTCCATGAGGGCTTCGGCGTCGAGTTCGGCCATCCACAGGGGCGCTTTGGCTTCGTAGCTGTCGGCGATGTCGGGCAGGATGCGGCCAAGAACGCCGAGGTCCCGGCCCAGGAGGGTCACGGCGACGCAGGGCGTCAGCCAGGAGTGGTCGGGGCGCAGGGTGTATTGGGCTTCAGGCAGGCCGAGGGATGCCAAAAGATTTTCGGCAAGGCCTTTGAGATCGGCGTATTCGGCCTTTTCGTCAGGCCAGGGGAAACCGCCGAAGCGTTGGCCGTAAAGGGCGATTCCCAGCCGGTGGGCTTCGTTCACAGTGGTTTCGCTGGCCGGGTCGGCGGTGAAGATCTTGGCCAGCTCGAACAGACGCAGGCTGGTGTTGCCCTGGCTGAGGTTGTGGCGCAGGGATTTCAGCAGGCCCGGGGCCAGGGCGGTGCGCATGACGTTCTGGTCTTCGGAGAGGGGGTTGGCCACGGGGACGCGGTTTTCGTCTGGAAGGCCCAGCAGATCGAGTTCCTGGGTGCCGACGAAGCTGTAGTTCACGGCCTCGCGCAGGCCCGCGCCAACGGCCCAGCGTTTCAGGAGGCGCATGAAGGAAAATTCGCTGCCGAGTTGATCCGGCTGGGTCAGGGACTTGGCCATGCCGGGCATGACCGCCGGGATACGGTCCATGCCGTAAACCCGTCCCACTTCTTCCACCAGGTCAACTTCGCGCTCCAGATCGAGGCGGCAGGGGGGCGGTGTAACGGTCCAGGCATCGGCGGGCTTGGCCACCACTTCGCACCCCAGGCTCTGGAGCGTCTTGCGGCAGAAATCGCCTGTGAGCTCAATGCCTAGTAAGGCGTTGGCACGGGTCGGGCGGAAGGGAATGGGAGTTTCCTTCCAGGGCTTGGGCTCGTTTGCGGCAATGCCGGGCAGCAGGTGGCCATCGCCAACCTCGGCCATAAGGGCTGCGGCGCGGTTCAAGGCGTAGAGCGAACCGGGCTGATCCACCCCGCGCTCGAACCGGTAGGACGACTCGCTGGAAAGCCCTAGCCGCCGGGCGGTCTTGCGGATGCTTGCCGGGTTGAACACGGCAGATTCCAGAAGCACGTCGGTGGAGCGGGCGTTGATCTCGGTATTTTCGCCGCCCATGACGCCTGCCAGGGCCACGGGTTTGGCCTCGTCCCAGATGAGCAGGTCGCGGTCCGTGAGGATGCGCTCCTGACTGTCCAGGGTGTTGAAGCGCATGCCTTCGGTGGCGCGCTTGATGGTGATGGAGCTGCCAGCCAGGAGCGAGCGGTCGAAGGCGTGCAGGGGCTGGCCGAGTTCGAGCATGACGTAGTTGGTCACGTCCACGATGTTGTTCACCGGGCGCTGGCCCACGGCGGTCAGACGGTAGCGCATGGCCGCCGGGGAGGGCTTGATCTCTACGCCGTGCAGGATGCGGGCGCGGTAGACCGGGCAAAGATCCGGTTCCGGGATGTGGATGGTGACCAGGCTGGCAGCGTCGAGGCCTTTTTCAACCAGATTCAGCTTGGGCAGTGTCAGGGGCAGGCCAAAGGCCAAGGCCGCTTCGCGGGCCATGCCGAGCACCGAGAGGCAATCGGCCCGGTTGGGAGTGATGCCTATTTCCAGCACCACATCATCAAGGGCAAGTGTTTCGGAGAGCTTCTGTCCGGGCTTGGGGGAGCCGGGCAGCACCAGGATGCCCTCACTCTTGTCGGCTAGCCCCAGTTCGGATTCCGAGCAGATCATGCCCATGGATTCCACGCCGCGGATCTTGCTCTTCTTGATGGTAAATTCTGGAGACAACACGGTGCCCACGGTAGCCACGGCCACGGATTGTCCGGCGGCGACGTTGGGTGCGCCGCAAACGATCTGCAAGGGCGAGGCTTCGCCGATATCCACGGTGCACACGGAGAGCTTGTCCGCGTCAGGATGCTTTTCACGGGTGAGCACATGGCCCACCACCACGGCGGAAGCCGCTGCAAAGGGGCGATGGATGCCCTCCACTTCCAGGCCGAGCATGGTCAGGCGGTCGCCCAGCACGTCGACGGTTCCCTCGTAGGGGACGAATTCACGCAGCCAATTGAGAGAGAGGAGCATAACAGGCCCTTTTTAGTTGCCGCCCGCCCCGCCGGGGGAGGACAAGAATTTTTCCGCATACGCTTGCGTACGGTGGTGGATTTCGAAAAGGCTGTCGCTGAGCGCACGGACATCATTGATGAACGTTGAAAAATCTAGAAGAGTGTACTCGTGGGCGATGCGGTCGCGCACGCGCCTGATGTGCCGGATGGTATCAAAATCCTCGATCAGGCCGCGCTTGTCCGCCCTGTTGAGGACATCCAAAGGCGATCCGCTCTCGTAGAATTCCAGAGCGTCGAGGGCCCGGAAAACCCTGTTGAACAGCATGCCGGAAGCGCGGACAAAACGGCTGGCCAGGGCTTCGAAGGGGACAAGCTCCCTGGAACTCATGGCGTCGCCGACATTGAGGGCCGCGCAACTCTCAAGGGAGTAGCGCAGATGGTCCATGGCTTTGGCTTGCAGGGCCAAGCTTTCCCGGAGGTGCAGGCTGAGATCGAGTGTTGTCACAGGCGCACTCCCGAGGCCTTGGCTATGCGCACGAATGGTTCGCTCATATCTTTGGCCACGACGATGTCGATCTTCTGCTCGCCAAGCTTTTCCTGGAGTTTCCACCAGATGGCCGACTTTTGGACTGAACCGACGGTCTGGGAGAAGATCAGCAGGTCGATGTCGCCTCCGCGCTTGGCATCGTTGGCGCGCGAGCCAAAGAGCCACGTCTCAGCCCGAGGGTCCTGAGCGGACACGGTGGCCTTGATGACCAGTTGTTCTTCGGGTGTGAGGCGCATGGCCTAGCCCGGCAGCCTAGGCGAACTGGCCCAGAAAGCGGATGTCGTTTTCGAAGAAGAGGCGCAGGTCGCCGATGCCGTATTTCAGCATGGCCACGCGCTCGACGCCCAGGCCGAAAGCGAAGCCGGAGTAGCGTTCGGGATCGATGTCCACGGCCTTGAGCACGTTGGGGTCGATCATGCCGCATCCCAGAATTTCCACCCAGCCGGTGGATTTGCATACCCGGCAGGTTTCGCCGTTCACCACGCCCTGCCCCTCGCACATGACGCAGGAGATATCCACTTCGGCGCTGGGTTCGGTGAAGGGGAAGAAACTGGGGCGGAAACGCACCTGGGTGTCGGGGCCGAAAATTCTGTGCACGAAGAAGGTGAGGGTGCCGCGCAGATCAGCCATGCTCACGTTGGTATCCACCAGAAAACCTTCAATCTGGTGGAACATGGGCGAGTGGGTGATGTCGGAATCGCGGCGATACACCTTGCCCGGCGCGATGGCGGCCACGGGGGGCTTGCGGGAAAGCAGCGTACGCACCTGCAAGGGGGAGGTGTGGGTGCGCAGCAGTATGTTGTCGCGGATGTACAGGGTATCCTGCATGTCGCGCGCGGGATGCTCGGGCGGGAAGTTGAGCGCCTCGAAGTTGTAATAGTCGGTCTCGATTTCGGGACCTGTAACCACTTCGAAGCCCATGCCCTGGAAGGCAGTGCAGATCTCTTCGGAAACAAGGGAAAGCGGATGCAGGCCGCCCACGGCGGCGGCGCGCCCCGGCAGGGCGGGATCGAACCCGGCCAGCCAGGTCGTTTCCTGGGTGCGTTTCAGGGCCTCAAGGCGCAGGGTGTACTGGGCCGTGAGGTGTTCCTTGGCGGTGTTGGCCGCCGAGCCTGCCTGGCGCTTCTCCTCGGGAGTGAGGCCGGGCAGCTTGGCCATTATTTCAGCCAACCGCCCCTTGCGGCCCAGATACGCTACGCGCAGTTCTTCCAGGGCCTCGAAGGAGGACGCCTGGCCGAGGGTGTTTTGAGCTTCCCCGGCCAGGGCGGTGAGTTCCTCAATCAGGGCCTGGCCCGAATTCACGCAGCCACCTTGGCTTTGGCCATTTCGACCAGCTTGGCGAAGCCGACTTTTTCGCGCACGGCCATGTCAGCCAGGACCTTGCGGTCGAGTTCGATGCCGGCCAGGGACAGGCCGTGGATGAACTTGCCGTAGGTCAAGCCATTTTCACGGGCTCCGGCGTTGATGCGCATGATCCACAGCTTGCGGAACTCGCGCTTTTTGACCTTACGGTCGCGGTAGGCATAAGCCATGGCGCGTTCGACGTTCTCGCGGGCGGTTTCGTACAGAACCGAACGCGCGCCGACAAAGCCTTTGGCGAGCTTGAGAAACTTCTTGTGCCGCTTATGTGCGGCTTGTCCACGTTTGACACGCATGACTGCGTCCTCCTTAGATGGCGGGGCTTTTTTGAGCCTCCCCCCAATAAAACTGTAATAACCCGCATGCGACCAGCCCCTAACAGGGGGGTCTGGGGGTGGCTTCCACCCCCAGCGGGGGGCGGGGGCGGAGCCCCCGAATGTATACTCTCCTGCCTTCTACGCCTAGGCGTAGGGCAGCATGCGGCGGACGGCACCTTCGTTGGCGCTGTCCACGATGAGCGAGCCGGACAATGTGCGCTTACGCTTGGCGCTCTTCTTGGTCAGAATGTGGCGCTTGTTCTGCTGGCGACGGCGGAATTTGCCGGTGCCGGTAGTGGTAAAGCGCTTGGCTGCGCACTTATTGGTCTTCATTTTAGGCATAGTATCCTCCTGAAAATAGAACCCGCATCGATATTCTCGCAACGGGGGGGCAAGCCGAAGCTTGCGACATACACAGAGCGCTACTTCACCTTTTTGACCGTGGGGGCGAGCATCAGATGCATCACCCGGCCCTCGAAGCGCGGTTCCTGCTCGACCTTGGCGATTTCAGCCAGGTCATGAATGACGCGTTCCAGGATAATAGCCCCACGATCTTTGTGCACCACTTCGCGTCCCCGGAAGAACACGGATACCTTGCAACGGTCGCCATCTTCGAGGAAGCGGCGAATGTGCTTGACCTTGGTCTGGTAGTCGTGCTCGTCGGTCTTCGGCCGGACTTTAATTTCCTTGACCTGAATGACCGTCTGTTTCTTCCGGGCTTCCTGCTGCTTCTTTTGCTGCTGGTACTTGTATTTCCCATAATCCATGATCCGGCAGACCGGGGGATCGGCAGCGGCTGCAACTTCCACCAAATCCAAGCCTTTTTCCTGAGCTATGCGCAGGGCTTCGGTGGTGGGCAAAATACCCAATTGCGAGCCGTCATCGGCGATAACCCGCACGTCGCGTGCACGGATCTGATTGTTGCAGCGGGCGGTGTCACTGGCAGAAGTTATAGCGCATTCCTCCTCGTTTAAACGGTGCCTGGCAGTCTTCGAGGATGAGGTCCATTACCTCTTCCACATCCTTGAGGCCCAGGTTTTCACCTGAGCGCAGCCGGACGTTGACAGCCCGTTGTTCCATTTCCTGGTCCCCGATGACAAGCATGTAGGGGATTTTTTCCATTTGGGCTTCGCGCACCTTGTAGCCGAGCTTCTCGTTGCGAAGGTCGGTTTCAGCGCGGATGCCCGCGTTGCGCAGACGGTCAACCACGACTTGCGCGTGGGCGTCATGCGCTTCGGTAACGGTCAAAATACGTGCCTGCACCGGAGCAAGCCATGTGGGGAACGCGCCGGTGGTGTGCTCGATGAGCACGCCCATGAAGCGTTCCACTGCGCCTAAAATAACGCGATGCAACATCGCAGGACGGTGACGTTCGCCATCTGCACCCGTGTACATCAGGTCGAAGCGCTCAGGCAAGGTGAAGTCGCACTGTATGGTGGCGCATTGCCAGCGGCGGTCTAAGGCATCCTTGAGTTTGATGTCAATCTTGGGACCGTAGAACGCGCCGTCACCTTCGTTGAGCTGGTAGGGCAGCCCCGCGCCTTCGAGAGCCTGGATGAGCGCATTGGTGGCCAGCTCCCAGGCCTCGTCCGAGCCGATGGATTTTTCCGGCCGGGTGGAGAGATTGGCCTCGAATTCGAAACCGAAAAGACCCACCACATCGCGCACGAAGTCGATGATGGCGATGATCTCTTCCTGCAACTGGTCCGGGCGGCAGATGATGTGGGCGTCGTCCTGGGTGAACTGGCGCACGCGCAGCAGGCCGTGCAGCACGCCGGATTTCTCGTGGCGGTGCACCACGCCCAGCTCGAAATAGCGCAGGGGAAGGTCGCGGTAGGAGCGCATGCGCGACTTATAGATGAGCATGTGCGACAGGCAGTTCATGGGCTTGACGCCGTAGGCCTGCTCGTCGATCTCGGTGAAGTACATGTTCTCGCGGTAGTTCTCGTAGTGGCCGGAGCGTTCCCAGAGTTCGCGCTTGAGCAACTGGGGGCCTTGTACGATATGATAACCGCGCTTGAGATGCTCTTTGCGCTCGAAATCTTCAAGGATGGTGCGCACCAGGGCGCCCTTGGGATGCCAGATCACCATGCCCGCGCCGGCTTCTTCGGAGAAGCTGAAGAGGTCGAGCTGGGTGCCCAGGCGGCGATGGTCGCGCTTTTTGGCTTCTTCAAGGTGGTGCAGGTACTTTTTGAGCGCGTTGGCATCGGCGAAGGCCGCCCCGTAGATGCGGGTGAGCATGGGGCGCTTGTCGTCGCCGCGCCAGTAAGCTCCGGCCACGTGGGTGAGCTTGTAGGCCTTGAGAAAACCGGTGGAGGGCACGTGGGGGCCGCGGCAGAGGTCGGTGAAGCCGCCCTGGGTATAGAGCGTCACCGTGTCGCCGGGGATGGCCTCCAGCACTTCGAGCTTGTACTGTTCGCCCATTTTGTCGAAGACGGCGGCGGCTTCCTCACGGGAGGCGGTGCGGCAGAAGAAGGGATGGTTAGCCGCCACGATGCGGTCCATCTCGGCCTGGATGGCCACGAGGTCTTCGGGAGTAAAAGGGCGCTCGAAGGCGAAATCGTAGTAGAAACCGTGCTCGATGGCCGGGCCGATGGTCACCTGGGCTTTGGGGAACAGTTTCTTGACCGCTTCGGCCATGACGTGGGCGGCGGAATGGCGCACCACGTCCAGGCCCTCTGGGCTGTCGGCGGCAACGGGCGTTAGGGCTTCGCAGCCTGCGGGCACAGGAGAGGAAAGATCGATGAGGGCGTCGCCGTAGCGGGCCACCACCGTATTCTTGTAGGCCTTCCCGGAGAGGGCCTTGGCGAGAACCTGGCCGACGGATTCCCCGGCCTGAACCTCCACCGTGTTTTCACCGACTCGAACGTGCACCGTGCGACTCCAGTTCCGAGTATAAAAAAGGGAGGCGGTGCCTCCCTTTCAGGGTCTGCGTGGTAGGACCGGAGGGATTTGAACCCACGACCCCTTGCGTGTCAAGCAAGTGCTCTCCCCCTGAGCTACGGTCCTACATTTCCAAAAGGAGAGGGATTCCTATTCCCGGTTTCGAAAAGTGTCAAGTTCATTTGCGGTTGATTGCAAATTTTTTGCACATATCTAAGGCCGCGATCACGACTTATCCCGCATCGACCCGCGTCTGGATGGGCAGGCGCAGCGTGAAGGTGCAGCCCCGGCCTGCTTCGCAGTGCAAACGGATGTCGCCGTGGTGGTCGGCCAGGATACGGTAGCATACGGCCAAGCCCAGGCCGGTGCCGCGTTCCTTGGTGGTGAAGAAGGGGTTGAACACCTGCTTGGCCTGTTCCGGGGTGAGGCCGGGCCCGTTGTCGGCCACTTCCACTTCGGCCATGGCCCCGCGCATGTGGCTGGTAATGGTCACGGTGCCGCCCCCCGGCATGGCTTCAGCGGCGTTCTTGATGAGGTTAATGAGCACTTGGCGTATCTGGCCCGGATCATGGAGGGCTTGGGCCAGGTTGGTATCAAGTGAGGCGCGCAGCGTGACACCCCTGGCGGCCAGATCTTGCTCCATGAGCAGCGTTGTTTCCCACACGGTGGCGTTGAGGTCGCCCGGAACCAGGCGCGGTGGATTAGGACGGGTGAAATCGCGTACGTCGTTGAGCATGGTCTCCAGACGTTTGGCTTCCTCTTCCACCAGAAGCAGCTTTTGCGCTTCCTTGCTGCCCTGTTCCAGTGTGCTGCGCACCTGCCGGGCGAATCCGCCGATGAGCATGAGGGGATTTTTGATTTCATGGGAGAGGTGCGCCGCCGCCTCGCCGATGGCAGCAAACCGCTCGGAGCTTATCAGGCGTTCCTGGGTGTCGAGCAGGGCGCGCATGTTGTCGCGGATTTTATCGCGGGCTTCGCGCAACTCCGCTGTGCGGGCCGTGACCTCCCGCCTGAGTGTGGTGGACCAACGGAAGGCGAAATACAAGGTGATGACCAGACCCATGAACACCAGTGCCTGGAAGACCGCCACCATGAGGAACTCACGCTGCGCTGCGGTGCCGATGATGTTATCCACCTCAGCCTCCGGCGCCACCACAGCCACGGACCACAGCACACTGCGGGCGCTGCCCATGGCCAGTTCTATAGGAGCGTACGCGATGAGCTTGTTGACCCGGCCGATATCGCCGCGGTGCCACCCGGAGGTGTACCAGTCCACGCCCCGGTCTCCCTTGAGCATGTGCTCGCGCATGATCAAGTTGATGCGTTGGTAACTGACGTTGGGATCGCGGCTGTACCGCGTTTTGAAAGCGTCCTGGCCGATGAATGCCTCTTCATGGTGGTCCAGGAATAGGCCCTGGCTGTCGAGCACCCAGGCGTAGCCGGTTTGGCCTGAGCGCACGTCGTGGCTATAGCGCCGGGCCACGCCCACGGCGTCCACCACGAAGAAGAGCATGCCTGGATTGCCTGTGCCGGGCGTGCCTGTCCATAGGCGGGCGGCCAGAAGGATAACCGTGCGGGAGGCGAAGAAGCCGGAGCCGGGGGTGAGCACCGGGCCTATATACAGTTCGTCGTTCAGGCTGGAGCGGCGCGACCAGTTGAAGGCGGGGCGAATATCCACGCCCGTAGCGCTCTCGATCGGGCCGTCCTGGTTGAACAGAACGGGCTGGGTGCCTCCCGGTTCCACGTAGCCGATGGCCAGAACATTGCTGGGCTTGAGTATTTCCTGGAAGGTCGAGAACCCGTGGTCTTGCGAGGCATTCTTCTGGGGCAGCTGTTTGCGCCATATCTGGGTGAGTTCGAGCAGGCTGGTTTGTAAAAACTGGAAACGCTGTTTGATGTTATGGGCCACCTGCTCGGCCAGGATCAATTGCTGGCGGTTGAACTGCTCAGTGGTGGCGGAGGTCAGCTCCTGCTGGGCGCGGGTTCCCAGAAACAGCATGGCCCCTCCGAGGAGCAGGAGGCCGAGGATGGACAGGACGACGAAAGCGCGCGGCATGGGGGCATCCGGTTGGTGCAGAATGTCCTCTTTCTACAAGAGATACGGAATCGGGGCAATGGCCTTTCAAAAAATGCTGCCAGCGACCGTGCTCTTGCGTCTATGGCCCGGCAAAGGTATTCTGGGCGAAACAGTGCTAAAGAAGGAGAGACCCATGAACCGCGCGGATGCCGTGGCCGCCCTGATCGGGCTGGCTTTGTACATACTGGTGCTCACGTGGCTCTGAGGTCTGGGAGGCGAATCCTATGAATATGCGAATGACGGCGTTTGCGGCCCTGACCCTGGTCGCGGCTCTGGCAGTTGGGGGGTGCGGCGGCAAATCCAAGTACACCCACCCCTCCAAAGGGCCGGACCAGGAAGATGCGGATCGCGCCGAATGCGATTGGGAGGCTTCCAAGGCAACGGGTAACGTGGCCAATGGGAGCGACCGCTCGGACCGCATCGGGGAACTAATTGATAAATGTATGAAGGCCAAGGGCTACCGACCGAGATAGACCGCGCTTTCACAAACCTTCGTGTTTCACGCAGGCACCCTCGACGATGAAGACGACGTTTTCCGAGATGTTAGCAGCCTGATCGCAGATGCGCCGCAGGCTGTGGGCGATGACGGACATCTGCACGGCCCGTTCCACGGTGCGTGATTCCTTGACCATGATCTCGATCATTTCCTTGAACAGCAGGTAGTGCAGCGCGGTGACGCCGGGGATGGCCGTAAGCACCTCGCGGGCCAGCCCTGCAGCTCCGTCTCTGAAAGCGGTCACGGCCTTGTCCAGAAGCTCTTCGGCCATGGCAGCCAAGCTGGCAAGGCTTGCCGGGGGAGGAAGGGCTGGGCGCTCCAGCAATACTGCCAGGCGGTCGGCGATGTTGACGGCTTCGTCGCCCACGCGTTCCACAATGGCGTTCAGGCGCAGGCAGCCCACGATGAAGCGCAGGTCGCGGGCGACGGGCTGTTGCAAGGCCAGAAGGCGCATCACTTCGATATCCATGGTGCATTCCATGCGGTCGATTTCCGCATCTCCTTCCATGACTTCCAAAGCCAATTCGCGATCCCGTTGGCGCACCGCCTGGAGGGATTTGCGAAGAGCCGTCTGGGCCATATACATCATGGCCAGGGTGTCGGCCTTCAATCGGTCCATCTCTCCAAAAAAATCACGCTGCATCGGATACCTCTTTTCGCGGCCAGCCGCCGAGAATGAAAAAAGAATTATAACAGTCCTGAGTATAGTGACAAGAGATAAATTTCAGTCTTGGATTCTCAGCGCTGCCGTGCCAACAGGGAAGTTGTGCGGCGAAAGGGTGCGCTTCATCCGCGCCGGAGGCGTGGCCCTTGGCGTTCGCCGGTGTCATCAGGAGCAGGGTGCTCTGGATGCGCTGGCTCTGCTGGGAATACAGGGGACACCGGAAGCGATGGATGAGAGCCGCGGAATGGTAGGCCTGCTGTACGAGGTGGAAGACACAGGAAGAGGCATACCCGTCGACAGGCTGGAAGCCATTTTTGAACCCTTTAGCCATGCGGATTCATCCACCACCAGGAGTTTCGGCGGTACGGGTCTGGGGCTTACCATTTCCGAGCGAATCGCCACAATGATGGGCGGCGGTCTTCAGGGGGAAAGCGAGTTGGGCAAGAGCTCGATTTGAAACTGCGGAGCTGTGGGCGGTGCTGAAACGCCTGACGCGGAAATGATGCGCCAGGTCATGAAGCCTCAAAAGTAGAAAGGCCGGGCATTACTGCCCAGCCTTGTTTCTACGATGGTGCGAAGAAAGGACTCAATTTGTATGTTTAAGTATATGAAATATAGTACTAAAATATTTTTATAATTTTTCCTTGCCCCTAAATTTGCCCCCAAAACGTGAGGCTGTACCTCTTTGCCATGTCGATAATTACCCTGCCCATCCGCGCCCGCGTGTAGTTGTGCGCTTGCGTGCCGGTTTGCGCTAAAACGAAACCGGCGACCCTCCATTTTCATCTATTTTGGATTCGACTTTTTTACCCTGTCCGCTCGCCAATGAGCTAAACACGCGGTTTCCATTCCATCCTTGCCCCTCGCACGCATGCGCGTAGTAGTTTCCGGCTGTGACCATGAATTACCCTGTCCTCCCAGGCAACGGCGGCATTCCTGGCCTAAAAGACTCTCGTCCGTTCCTGTGAACGTAAGCCTACGCCCACTGGCAGGTCGCCCTTGCTTTTCGGTTGACGCAAAGATAGCCACATGAAATATGATAAAGTATGAGTTGACTCCATCAAGACCGAACAGGGGCTTCTGTTCTTAGGTGCGGTATCGATGCCCTCCTAGCGTCGAACATGCATGCGCCGAATCGTTGAAAGGGGAATACATGCTCAGGGATTCGCGTCCAAACAACGCGTTATTAGGTTACCTCGTCGCCCTATTGGTGGTACTCCTCGCCGCAGCTTTTCGGGCTGGAGTGTTGGGGATGCTTGAGTCGCGTATTCCCTATGTGACATTCTTTCCTGCAGTGATGCTTGCGTCGTTCTATGGCGGATTTTATGTAGGCCTGCTGGCAACTTTAGTTTCTGCCTTCTTAGCTTCGTACTGGATAGGACCGGACGGCAAATTCCTTGATTTCAGAAGTACAGCAGACTTGCTGGGAATGGCTGTCTTCATCTTAAGCAACATCGCGACCGCATGGATCATTGAATCTTGGCATCGTTCCCAAATCAAGCTTAAGCAAGCGGAAATGGAGGCGGTCCGTGCAGATGAGTAAGCGTCTAATCGGCCCCTTCTTGCGGGTGCATTGGGCTTGAGTCAGAAGGTGCTGATGAGCTTACGTGGTGATGAGGCGGGTTTTATCGATGTTCTGCGGTAGCAAGGCTTTGATTCTCTCGGTGGTGTTCGCCATG
>JBBRUD010000104.1:0-14703 GCA_038248065.1 Desulfovibrionales bacterium
AAGCAGTATTTCACCCTGATCGAGTGTGTTTGCGGGATCGATCAGGCAGAAGCAGCCTTTTTTCTCGCCACCAGCCTGGAAGCGCTTGCCCCCATCCCACGATATCTCTTGGACGTTCCGTAGTTCACCAGCCGCATTGAAGAGGGGGACCAGCAAGAGCATCGCATCTGAAGATTCCTTGATATCTCCAAGAGGTGCCACTCCTTTGCTGAGCAAATACGGGTTGCTGATGGCAGCCATGGGCCGGATTGGGGGGAGTGCCGCGAAGCCCTGACCGCACTGCCGGGCCACGGCATCCTGTTGTTCAAGGCGCTCCCGCTCCCGCTGCTGACTCCGCTGTTCCGCTTCCAGCCGCAGGGCGATTTTCTGCTCTTCGGTCAGCGTGTGGCCGGTGGCCTTCCACTTGACCTTCTCCCCGGTCAGGAAGTTCTGGTACCACCCTGCGGGGTGGCCATCGAGATACCCCTGGTAGGCACCATCAAGCGCTTGAGGTTTGCCCCCCTGCACAGGGACACGGTGGATATTTCCGTCCATGATAGGCAGCTGCCCCTTGAGGTCAAGCCCGGCGTCTCGGAGCGCCACTGCGAATTCATCCATGGGCGGCATCGATGGGGAGGCCTCCAATGCCTTGTCAGGCAACCAGATCCTGAGCTTGGCCATGTCCGAACCTTCGGGAGCGAACCAAAGCTTGGCTTCGGAGTCCCATTTGGCTCCGGCGGTCTTGGCCCGCTCGTTTTCCCTGAAAGGGACGGCCAGAAATACTTTCTTCGAGGCCGGTTCCTTGGCGGCTTCCTGGGGACCGTCTTCCTGCATCCTGCTGGCTGCCGGGGCCGCCCCGAGTTCCTTGTTGAGTTCCTGTTTCATTTCCATGGCCAGCACGTAATGTTTGATCCTCTCGGCGTCCCGGCAGGCTCGGACGATTTCATAAGGGTCTTTTTCCAGCGCGGCGACCCACGAGTCCACATAGGCTAGGTGCTGCCCCGGATCGTGGCCGATGCCCATATCCTGTGCCACCATCCAGGAGGCGATTTCCGCTCGCAACTCTTCCCGCGCATAGGTTTCGGAGCCGAATGGTCCGAAATCGCGGGCTAGGCGCGAGGCATGGCCTGTCCAATGGCCAAGCTCATGAAGGGCCGTAGTGTAGTAGCCGTCCGCAGTGCCGAAGTGGTCCTGTGGCGGCAGACAGATTTCGTCGGTGCGCAGGCTGTAGAACGCCCTGTTGCGCTGATTGTGTTTGATGACCGCCCCGGAGTTCTGGAGGATAGCTTCGGCCTTTTCGTTCGGGTTCCAGGCTGGGGAGAGTATGGTTGTCTCCAGGGGCGGGATGTCGCCATCCAGTTGGCCAACATGAAAAACCGAGGAGAAGCGCACTACAGGCCGGGCCAGTTCAACCTTGTTCTTGACTTGGTTGCCTTCGGCGTCGGTGACCGGCTGTCCATTATCATCAAGCGCGGCTTCTTCCTTGGAGAACTGCCAGTAAACAATGGTCTGCGACTTCTCGCCTTTGCGGACGCGGCAATCCTTGGTGTTGGCTTGCTTGAGCGTCATCCAGCGCGGGTCTTCAAAACCCCGTCGGGAGAGCATCACCCTATTGATGCCGCTGTACACCGTGCCGGACACCGGATTTAGAGGCGGATGGAGTTCTCCGGGCCGCCAGGGCTTCTGCCAGGGGGCCACTCCTTTCTTGAGATCCGCAATGATCTGTTCGGCGAATTCCTCATGGACCGGCTTGCGGGGGGCCTTGTCACTGGCCATGGCTAGTTCGCCTCATCATTGAAGAACATGTCGTCCAGGTCATCAGGACCGACAGCCGACTCCCCAAAGGCTCCCATGAATTCGGCCACATCGGGATCGACCGGTATGCCCAGGGCCGGGCTTTCCGTGGCCTGAATGTCTACCGCCCTGGCCGCCGAAGCGAGATAGTCTTTGTCCATGCTGATTCTCCTACAGGTCGAAGATTCGAATCGGCCTTACTTTCTGAAGTGAAGTAAGGGGGACCAAGCCAAAATACCGGCCATCGAAACCGCCAGGATGCCCACCGGAAAGAACTAAAGCCATACTGTCGGGAATCACCCCTGAGGTGAGGCTCAGAGCAACAGGCATGGGCCGGTTGCGGCTGTCCAGGGACGCGATCCGGCTTTCGGGCTGCAACTGGCCGTTGACCCGAATGCCGTCAGGCTTGATGTCCAGGCTGTCTCCGGGCATTCCGGCTACGATTTTAAGGAGTGGTTCGAGACCGCATGGATAGGAGCCGGACCGCAAGTACCCGCGTTCCTGAGCCAAAGCGGCGAACGGTTCGACCTCCAGGCACACACTGACCAGATCGCCGCGATCAATGACAGGACTGTCGCGGACAAGCTGGTAGATGCCCCTGGGCATGGAGGGCGTAGCGTTGAAACGGTAGCCCTGGTGGAATAGAAACAGCAGCGCACTGCCACCAACCAGCAGCGGGAGGAGTATCCAAGGGGCATATTTCATTCCGATGCCCCCTGTCCGTTGAGGACGTCCGCATAAATGTGGCTCTTCCCATCCTTCTTTGTCTTCTCTTTCCCATGCTCGACGGCAGAAGCCGCTGGACGTTTTTCCAGGCAGAGGGAGTCGGATTTGTCCGGAGCCTCCAATTTTCCCCGCGAGGAAAACACGGGGTCCAGGAAGTACAAAATTTGCCGACCGTAGATGGCGGAACGTCCGGCCACGAAGATCAGTATGTCACCCGCCCTGATGGCCCGGCCTTGTTCATCCTTCTGGAGTCCGGGCAGACGCATGCATTCGTCGGGCGTCAGCAGGGGCCGGGCCGTTTCGGAGATGCTGACCGAGGCATTTTTCAGATGGCCACTGCGGGAACCTGATATGGAGGTTTTTTGATCGATGACGGTTGTTTTGCCCGTCATTTCGGAGAGTTCTTTGGCCGTGTCCAGGGTGTTCGGGGCATAAGCCACGCGGATATGGCAGTTGCCCCGGAGCGCGTTTTCCTTGCCGTAAACACCGTTGAGCTGCGCAACGTCCTGGATGACGAGCAAGTAGCCGATGCCGTACCCAGCGGCATAGGCGATCGATTTCTCGACGATTTCCATCTTTCCTATGGACGTGAACTCATCCAGGAGCAGCAGGAGCCGACGCTTAGGCTTTGTTTGCGATCCGTCCGCAAAGTCCATGCGCTCGCAGATGCGGGTGATGGCCAGGTTCAGAATGAGCCTGATCAGCGGACGCAACCGGCTGATGTCCGCTGGGCTCATCACCAGGTAGAGACTCACCGGGTCGGCATGGTTCATGAGATCATGAATGCTGAAGTCGGAGCGGGACGTGTTCATGGCCACCACGGGGTCACGATAGAGCGCCAGGTTGACCAGGGCGGTCGACACGACCCCGCTGGACTCGTTTGCGGCCTTGTTGAGCATCTCTCGTGCTGAACTGGCGATGAACGTGTGGATTTGATCGCCGCCGGTCGCTCCTGAAGGGAAGCATTCCTTTACGAGCGCCGCGTGATCCGTTTTCAGCATTTCCTGCAACAATTCCGCAATAGTGCGTTTTTCATCGGCGAGCATGTTGCCCAGGTCGTGCAAGGTGGCTGCCCGTTTCTCCCTGTGGCGCACCATGACCAGGCAGTGCAGCAGCGTCCCGGCGATGAAGGCAAACCCGGCCTTGCTCCAGTGGTCCTGGAGGCCTTTGCCTTCGGGGTCCACGATCATCGTGGCGATGTTCTGCACGTCCGGGATCGCCGACAGCGTATCCAACCGGACCTCTTCCAGCGGGTTAAAACATGCCGAGCGCCCGCTGGCATCTGACGGATCGAAGCGAAGCGCCTTTTGCCCCTGGGACTGCCGCCAACCGGCCGTGAATGCCCAGTTCTCGCCTTTGATGTCGAGCACGAGCACCGAGTCGGGGAAAGACAGCAGCGTGGGCAGAATGACGCCAACGCCTTTTCCGGACCTGGTTGGCGCGTAGAGCAGCACATGCTCGGGGCCATTGTGCCGCAGATAGCGGTGTGATTCCGGGGGGCGGCCACGGAGCCATTGTCTGGCCGCCTGAAACCCGGAAAGACGTTTGATCCATCCGCCGACATAAATCCCCTGTCCACTCAGCAGGCCCATCTCCTGGATTTCCTCATCCGTCGCCCAGTGGGCCGATCCGTGCAGATCGCTACGTCCTTTGGGTTTGCGAATTCCAAGTAAGGCCATCCCCAAAATGATCAGCTGCGGAATAACGAACAGCATCTGGCCATGGGAAACGGCCCGCCGCACGGCTTCATGTTCGCTGCCCAGATGATGCCAGGACAGAATTTTCCATGGAGCGAACCAATCTGTTCCCAATGCGTACCCCCATGGCTGGCCCAGAGCAGGCTGATAGGCGAAGTATGCGGCCACCTGCTGCGTGGCCAGGCTGAAGCTGGCCAGGGCCAGGCACAACACGAACACCAGGTAGCCCCAGCGCAAGGCTTTCTTCCGGTTCTTCGAGCCACCAAGGCCGTACTGATCCTGACTAACGGTCACGATACGGCTCTCTGAAGACCAAATCCTTGGTGACGATGATGTTGAATCTGTACCCCGGCCGGATTTCCAGCGTGGGCTTGATGTTCATGCCTTTCGAGACCGTCTGTGCCGTGGCCTGACCAAGCTGAGCAGCCAGCGAAGATGCCATTTGCTGTTGAAGGGAAGGTGAAGTGTTACTTGAGGTGCCGTGGTTTGGCGTCATGGTATCCACGGCCCATGCAGTCCCCCCCGTGATAAGGGACATGAGCAACGCGTTTCCGAAGATGCGGAAATAATGGTTGTTCGTATCGTCATTGAATCCGCTGAAGCCCGCCCCGTCCGTGCCCGGCATGGATTCCAGGGTGATGGCCGAACCATCGGGGAAAATGATCCGGTTCCAGGCCACCAGAACGCGGGATTGGCCATAGACTATCCTGGAATCATAGACCCCGTAGAGCTTCGATCCCTGGGGGATGAGCAGGTGGAGACCATCGGCCGTGTCGAAAACATTCTGGCTCACTTGGGCGATGATCTGGCCCGGAAGGTCCGAGTTGATGCCACCGATCATGACGGCGGGGATGATAGACCCTGTTTTGATTTCAAACGGCTGCCCCGCCATGCGAGTGCTGGTTGACAACCATTGCCGGTCCGATGCCTTCGCCCGGTCGAAAAAGCCCTCTTTGTCCTTATCCGAAGCGGGGTTGTATTCGCCTTCCCGAACAATGCTCGGCTGGCGGTCTGCGGCATTCAGGTTGCGTGTTTCGCCTTCTTTGGTGGCGACGGCGACTTGGGCGGCGGCAGGCTTACCAGCGGAGTCTTCTTTGCCTTTACGGATGACGAGCGGCGACGACAGTGCGCTCATGGCCGCTTGATGTTTCTGTCTGCGCAGATCCTCATGCTCGCGGCGCAACTCCGGCGGATCGTTGCTTGTGACCACTACGATTTGCGGTTGGTCGTTGTTTTTGGACTCCATGGGTGCAGGCGCTGGCGGCGAGGCCAAACCCATGCCGACGGTATCATTCACAAGTGGCTTGTCATCACGCGCGCCCACCGTGGGTTTGGGTTTCTCCTCCTTCTTTGCTTTGTCGGAAAAATTCACCGAATACACCAGAATTCCCGCAAGAATGGCCATGACGCCAATGAAGATATACAGAGGAAGCTTCCTCATCCTGGCCGTTTCGATGTATTCATTGGGATCGTTCATCATGATCAGCTTCCTTTGGCGCAGGTGGTGCAGACCATGATGCGCCCATAATCCGAAACAGGATTGACCCATCCCAGATTGTCGTCTGTGGTCAAAAGCCGCAGGTGTACCTGCCACTGTGAGGCATTCAGGCTGACGGCCCAGGCCTGCAACGCCGTCATGGGCGGAGCCTCCGCCCCGGCGGCGGTGATGGAAGGGGCCACGAAGATTTGAGGAATGGTGTTGGTCCCCGGCGGACACACGGGCTTTTCGATGACATCGCCGTTGCTGGCCAGCACGGCATTTTTGAACAAGGTGGAGTTGCCCGTGTCCGCCAGCACCTGCATCTGGCCATCGCGGCAGAGGTACAACCCCTGGTCTTTGTCGAGGAACACCCGGCCGTCCACGTCAGGATCAACACAGCTTTCGCTGGCCATGGTCCGGGGGGTGAACTGGACCTCGTGAACACCACGAATGGCGTGGTCCGTCATGTCCAGCTCGGTCTGCATGGCGTTGAGTTCCGAGTGCCCAGGCACGGCAACCCGGTACAGAAAATCCTGGCCCAGGCTGCTGGCGTCGAAGCTGACCAAAGCTCCAAGGTGGCCCGCCCCCGGAGCGGCGATCCCTACGCTGGCCAAGTCAAGAGTCCATCCACCGAAGGCTCCGCGAAGCGTTCCTATGGACTCGCCAGGGACATCCCCTGTGGGAATGAACCCGCCGGAACCGCCCGCCATGGCGGCCGCCGAGGGGACGATCACCGTGCCGAACTTCACATCGGTGGCGTCTTGGCCACGTCCGCCCGTGGTCAACACCACGGCCTGAAGCGTGTTCAGCGTGGGCTGACGGAAGTACACCTGATAGCCCTGGCCCCAGACGTTGCGACCCTGGAAACCATTCTGCAGGAAGCTTTCTGCCACCAGCAGGGTGGTATCGATCGCTGGCCCGCTGGTGGCCGTGGCCTGCGTTGAAAGGGTGGACTGGTGTTTCCGCACATAGGCGGCTGCCGCCTTGGTCACCGTCACCAGCTGGTCGGCGGCCTGTCGTTTCTCGATTTCGTTGGAGCCCAGTATCCACAGGTTGGCCAGGGCCGGGAGCATGATGAGCAGGATGACCAACCCTCCGATGACTTCTATGAGTTTCATGGCTTACTCCACGCTCACGGCGCTGACGAGATTCCCCTCGGGAACGAAGGCCGGTATGGGCGTGGTCCCTCCACGGCCAGGTTCTAAATGGCCGCTGTCGGCACGCCCAAGGGCCAAGCTCCCCCAAAAAATATCGCGCGCGGCCTCGATCTCCTCGGAAGAAGCAGCACCCCAGACGTATAGGCAGCCAGCCTCGATGCGGGCCTTCCAGGGGCGCATCATCACCCACTCGGCAGGCAGGCTCAGGGCGGTGAAGGCAATGTCGCCTGGTGCCTTGTGTCCATTGAAAACATGCAGATACACCTCATTGCGGAAAATCGCGTAGTTCAGGGCAACCGCCTGCACCCGCTGGTCATCAACGGAATCCAGGCTGACGAACCGCATCATGGCCATGACGCCGATCAGCACCGCGAGAACGGCCAGAGCTTTCATATGGTCTTCAGTCCGTGATCAGACAACGGCATGATTACCTCGCTGTAAATGTAATGATGTTGGTGTCTGCGCAGTTGTTCACTATGTCCGCCACAGTGGCGTTGAGACGGTCTATGGTGTTTCCGTTCACATCGATGCTGAGCCATGCATCCGTCTGAAATCTTGCCAACTTGGTGCATTCATCTTGGGGGATATTGGTAAGCTTTATGGAGAACGCTGCGGAGCCGACGACAGGTGTTAGAGTGACATCCCCGCCGAAGGCGTTTTTTAGGGCGTCGCCTTTTATGAAGGGCTTAGGCACCAGGCCCGCTTTGATGGCCAGGGCATTATCCAGCCCGGTGTAATCTGCACTCCCTGAGAACATGTGCTGAATCTGCATCCGCATGGTGATGAGGTTCTGTTCCGTTTCCCCCAGCTTCGAGGATGAGAAGGCAGCGTTCAGGCCCAACGCGGCTCCAGACAGGATGATGAGGCCCACAAGGATGGCTCCAAGGGTTTCAAGCAGCGTCATTTTAGAATCCTCCGGTTGGTAGCAGTTGCGATTGAAGTGAACCGATGGCTAACGCCAAGGTACAAACCATCACCGTGAGCGTGAGTATCCCCAACATGTTGATCAAACGAGCTTGGCGCTGCACAAGCTCGACGCCATCGTGCATCCATTCTTTTGCAAGTTCATGCATGCGGTGATGAAATCCTGGCAGTGCGGCATACACACGCAGGTCGTCTATCAACTCCTCATCAGGAAAGTTCATTCCGCAGTCGTGCAGGGCATCGCCCAAGTTTTTCCCCGTGCCGCTTTCTTCGGACATGGCCAATATGCGTTCACGCAGATAGGGCGAGACACTGTCTGAGTTGAGCATGTTTTCCATGATATGGGAGAGCTGCATCCCGGAGCGCATCAGGGTGGAGAGCGTGAAAAGCCAAACGGCCCCCACGGTCAGCCGGTAGATCGACCAGGGGGGCATATTTTCCACATGAAGGCGAAGCCTGCCTGTCCAGATAGGCAGGGTCAGCAAGGCTGTGGTCACTATGCCGATAAGCAGCAACAGGAAGATGCCTCCCATGGGCGAGGCTACAAACGAGGTCACCCTGTAGAGGAGTGCCGCCGCTCCATGCCACGAGGCAGGGTTCGAAAGCATGGCGAATTTTGGCATGACCACGATGGACAATGTAAAAAGCAGCACCAGGCACATACCCAGCAGAAACACCGGGTAGGCCAATGCCCCTGCGACGGAACGGATGATTTGTTGACGGGCCACCAGCAGGTTTGCCGCCAGTTCCAGACCCTCAGACAGTTTGCCGGAACGCTGCCCGCTGGAGATGAGCAAGGCTTCTTCAGGGCTGGCAAAGCCCGTCAGAGAAGCACCGAGGTTGTGCCCCAGCCCCAGGTATTCCAGTACACGGGTGTATACCAGCGCCGATGCCGACCGGCGCAGCATGGCGCGGTTCTGCATCTGCCGCAGGCTCTGATCCAAACTCATGCCATGGCGGGTTTGTGCGGCGAGCTTTTTCCAAGTCCGCTGCCGCACTACGCTGCTGAAAGACATACGGGCCAGAAGCTCTGGGAGATGTTCCCGCATCAGCGCCCCCCCGTAACAAAGACCTGGTTGAAGTTGAGGGGTACGCCGAGCCGTTCTTCCGCAACGTAAGGGTCCACCAAGCCTGTCTTGATCAGATCGATGGCGTGATCGACGTAGCTTCGCCCTCCCTTCTCCATGATCCAATACTCATGAGCGCGAGGCATGTCCCCGGCGCGCAGATAGCCGAGCATTTTCTGGTCCGTGTCGATGATTTCGGCTGCGACAGTCTGGCCGATCTGTCCGCGTTTCCTGCAATGCTCGCATCCTTCTCCCCGGACGCATACGCCTTGCTGGTCATCCAGCACGCGCTTCAAGCGAACTGAAACATCAGGCGGGATAAACAGCTCCCGCTTTTCAGGCTTTAAATCCAACAGCCTGAGTTTGCACTGGGGGCACAGCATGGGCAGCAATCGCTGGTACTCCAGGCCAGCCAGCACGTTGTGATCGCAGAGTTGCTCCAGGGGGTTGCGAAAATGCGTGGCCAGCGTGCTGACCATGCGCGCGATAATTCCAAACCCATTGTTCGCGTGGATGGTGGCCCACACAGAATGTCCTGTGAGCGCCGCGTCGATGGCCGCAATGGCGGCCTCGGTGTACCTGATCTCGCCGATCATCAGGATATCGGGGTCGGAGCGCATGGCCCCAGCGATTGCATCCCGGTATGCCTCCGAGCGTGCGGCCTTGGAGTTGGAACTGATCAGCACCTGGCGAACGCCCTTGAGCGGATATTCCGGCGGGTCTTCAATGGAAAAATAGGCCTTCTCCGGGCTTCTCTCTGTCATGGATTCCATCACGTGCTTCAGGAACGTGGATTTTCCATGTCCGGTCGGACCGGAAATGATGGTCAGGCCTGTGCGCCTGGTCAAAAATAGGGCTGTTTCGGACTGCACCTCAGTAAAGCCCAGCACGCTCATTCGCTCGCTCAATGCGCCCTTGGCCGATGTCGCATCGTACAGCAGCCGCAGGGACATGGACGTGCCCACGCCATTCTCTGCCTGGGCACATTCGATTGGCTCGCAGTGCACACGCACCGAATGGACGTTCGGCGGCAGGTAATCATGCTTGGCGATTCGCCCGTCCTGACGTTCCGATGGGGAAAAGCAGGCATCACCGGACTGGCTCAACTTTTGATAGATGCACGCAATCAACTTTCGCCCGAAATCGGCTTCCAACTGGGTATGATCCGTCAACATCCCCAGGCAGCGGAAGCGGATCATCGTGTATCGCCCATGGTCCACAAGATGGATGTCCGATGCATCGTTCTGATAAGCCTTGGCGATCAGATCGATGGCATACTGCTGAACCTCATTTTCTCCTTGTCCGGTACGAGAAGCCAGGCTGGAGTAGAGATTGTCAAACTCTTCAGGCCTATGCCATTCATACGTCAGTATTCCGCGACGGCGCAGGCTGCCGACAAAGGACACCATCTCCAAATTCCCCTTCAACTCGGCAGACATGTGCAGCGTGCCCTCTACGAGGGCCACGCGACCCCGCAAAATTTCCGGGACATCATCAAGGAAGCTTATGGATTCCATATGAGCCCCAAGCTATTCAAACGCTAAAGTGGTTGTTGAACTTCCGCGCCGGACGAAGACCCCACTGCGGCTGACGGCGCTCACGATACCACCATTGAAACGGTCACCGGGACGGATCGTCTCAAGTGTGCCAGCCCCAGAACGGACTGTAGCGGTGGCATTGCCATCAACACCCTGCACGGACACCACAACCGGGGAGGATTCTTTCTGCTTCATGGCTGTAGGCTTGGACGCTTCAGGAAGGGGGAGGGACAATGGGAGTTGCGGTGCAGGGGCAGGCTTGGGGTGGAGCTTTTCCACTTCCTGCGCGATGGCCACCTTCAGTCGAACCTCCTCCAGGTCAGCCCGCAATGTGGTCACTTTCCCAAGATTCCCGGCCACGGGGACCGAATCCACGGCCGGAGCTTTTGTTTCGCCCAACCCGCCCGCTGCAGTGGCCTGTGCTTCGGACAGCCCGGCCGCCTTCGTCGCTGTAAGCGCATGAGTGTCTTGTGCCGAAACGGGCGGGGCGGACTCCTTCATGGGCGGGGTTGGAGACAGCTGGCTGGAAGACGACAATGTTGGGGACGGAGCCTGCCAGATACTAAACGTCCAAATCCCGGCCAAAGTCACAGCCAGTGTTGCCAAGCCGCCAGCAAACATCCACAAGCGTCTCTTTTTGTTATTTTGAAGTAGCATAGACAGCCCCCTTGAACGTCCAGTTGTTCTTTTCCATGGCGATGCTTTCGAGCATCATGCCCGGCATTCTGATAAGCGCATCAGACAACGAAGCATCCAACACCAGTGCGGCAGGCACATCGCTCAATTCCCACTGCCCTTTAATCCAGGGGGCAATGATCTCAACCTCATCGACGACACGCCTTTCCGGCGCATTGAACGCAAGCTTCAAGCGCCCACCCATCAACTGCGTGCACTGGTAGAGTCGCTGCGTGGACTCTTCGCGAGAAAGCAATAGGGCAACTGGCCTCTGGGGACCGGGCGGCGCAGGGATGGGTAGCCGCGAGACGGCCTTCTGGGGTGATTCAACGCGCGATGCAGGGGGGAGGTGGACGTAATCCGCGCCGGGCTTGTGCGCCCAGGACACGTTGACCACGTGGCCGTCGCAGATCGCGCTCTCCAGCGCCCATCCGCTGGCCACCGTTGGTAGTGAAAGCATTACCCCAAGACTGTTCCGGATACTTTCTTTCACGTCAGGCGCTGTGGCCCAGGCCTGCGCGAAATACCGTTCCGGATGGACCATGAGTTCCCGGCGGTGCTCCTCCTTGTTGAGCATGGCCGCGCGCGTCGCTTCCACGGCCCGTTTCCCCGCCTGATGGTCCAAAAAGGCCTTGAGTCCATACCTCCCGACCAGCAGTAAGACCGCCAGGCCACCAGCCACGGCAATCGTCCGGCGCTGACCCGGCGATGGCTGCAAAGGGTTCAGGTAACCGCTGCGCCTGCGGAAACGGGCCAGAGGCCCTGAAGTGATGAGCGGAGATAGCCACCGAAGGCTCTCCTCGAAAGTCTCGCACGTGACCGTCTCCGCAAAGTCATTGTCCAGGAGCCCCCGCAAGGAGTGAATATACGCGTCCGCTTCGGCTCGCGTGGCGAAGACTTGATCGCCCATGCCAACGATGAGGGACTGCGACATAGCGAAAACCCACCAGAATTCACTGTCCCGATCTCCAAGACAAAACAGTCCCAGAAACGACGGGGACGCCACCCGAATCGAAGCAGCCAAGGCGCGGACGCGCACCCACTCCTGCGCATTGCCGTCGCTGGCGGCGAAGCCGTGCTGCCGCTGGCGGTAGGCCACCAGGTCCAATGTGGGGTCCTGCTTCTTGGCGTTTCGGCGCAATTCCACGGCGGATAGCTTGGCGCTGCCCATGATCCATTGAAGCCCAACGGCCCACTGGCATTTATTAATCACGACGCGACGCATCGCTAAACCTCTGCTGATTCAACTTCGATGGTGATGACCAGCAGAGTTTTCCCGTATTGCGCTTTTCTCGAGCTGTTAAACAAACCTACGGAGGTATTTGTGTCGCGCGATTCTTTTTCAAATCCGGACAGAACCAAGGTCTGCCCCATTTTCATGGTGGTTCTCTGAGAAAATGCCCGCGTCGATACCTGCGGCAATTCAATGGTTACGTCAGATGTTTTAAATTCTTTCATCTCATCAAGAGACGACAGGTTGATATTGTACTGAAGTATGACACGCCGTTGGTCCAAAATGTGCGGGATAACGGTCATGGAAAAACCGGTAGTCACCTCGCCAGGTGTCACTTCCGTCGTTTGACTATAATCGGTCTGGGATTTGCCCACTCCAGCCAGATAGGCATGCCGTTCGATGGCCATGGCCGGTACGGGCTGGTTGCTCATGACCAATCCGCCTGCGGATGTGACCTGCGCCGCCTTGCCCCACTGCCGCAAGGCCTTGAGCATGGCAGAAGAATCCTTGAGCTTTCCCGTTACAATAGTTGCCGCAGCCGTGTTGAGGTCTCCGGTGCTGGCCAGGTTGCCCACCACCACGGATACATCGTTGTTCTGGAAGAGGGATTGCAGATTGATTCCGGCCTCGGTGTTGTCGGTGATGTTCAGCGACCAGACCTGAATAGTCAGGGCAACCTGCCTGGAGAGACGGCTGTTCAGCTCGTCAACGTAAGTATTCACGTGCCTGAGACTTTCGGGGGTATCGCGAACCGTGATCGTACCGGCAGCCTGGTTGCTTACCACCGAGCCCTTTGGAGTCAGTAAGGCCTTCACGGCTTTCTCCGTGTCCGCCCAAATATCGAAGCTCCAACTGGTAGTGTTCGCCTGAGCCGTCTGGGAGGATGTGTCCGCAGTGGCTACGGTCTGGTTCACGCGTGAACCACCGACACCCGACGGAGCGCTATCTTTGGATTTGTTCGTCAGCTTGTTTTCGTAGGAGACTTTTCCAGGTGCGCCCAGGATGGTGAAGGTACGGACCATCATCCGGGCAAAGACCACCATGTTGCTCTTTGCGTCGTAATCCCATCCATACCCGGAGAGCATGGCCACATGATCCAGAAGGCCACGAAGTGTCCCCTCATAGGAGACAGACAACTGCCTGCCGTCGCCAGTTCCAACCGCTCCACTGCCAGAACCTCCAGGCACGGCCAGGAGCGCCTCCAGCTCCATATTCACTCCCGTCGGAGGTGCAGGTGCATGGACGGGCGTATGGCTCGACTCGGGAGAAACGGCCGGGGCGCTCTTTTTCCCCAAATCCTCCTGTTCCGAGGCGACCTGGACCGGCAACGAGGCCAACTCGCTGATGGCCGCCGCGATACTCGTCAGCGTACCCCTGCGCCGGAGCGTGATCTGCTTGCTCAAAGCCGGGCTGGCCATAGACCGCAATGGCGTAGCCTTTGCGCCCAGATAGGGCTCACCAACCACATCAACGGTCCGTGAGCGTGATTGTTCGCGGAACTTTTCTCCCTGACGCTCTATGGAATCCGTCTGGGCAGTTTTCTTGGCGCAGCCACCGGCAGCGAGGACCAGAATGAACAGCAACAACACACATCTCGACATTCTAATCCTCCGCTACTTCAATTACATTGTTGCCTTGGTAAACCGTGACGCGCAGTGCGTGGCCACTACGATGCAAGCCAGCGAACAGTTGCTGTATCGCGCTAACAAATTCACCGCTGAATTTTGCTCTTGCCTCCATTTCAAAGTCGTGTGTCGCTTTCCAAATCAGTTGGTATTGGGCACGCAGTGCCCACGATTCGAGTTGTGCGTGCAGGCTTCCCGGCGCGATATTCCAACTTGGCGTGGAGACCGGTAAGGAGACGTCCTCACCCGGCCCCACTGATGGAGCGAGTTCGGCAAGTGCCTCTTGAACAGGTGACGCCGGAAGCGGTCCGGTTGCCTGGGCAGGGGCTGGTGCGGGATCAGAGGGCCTGGCCGGAACAGTCTCCGGGACCGGGGCAGACTCATGTGATTTGGTAGAAGCAGCCGAAGGAATTGGAGTGGGAGCCGAGGATGCAGCCTGGACAGCCAAAGGCTTTGGCTGACGATCCCCCGCGCCAACGGGACGGGTTGCCTGGGGAGTAGAAGCGGTGACAGGTATGGAAGCTGGCGCATGAAGATACACGCGCCGCCCGGCCTGCAGCACCGTGTCCGGCTTCACGTTGTTCAAACGGCAGAACTCAGCCACCGCGATCCTGTTGCGCTTGGCGATCCTGGCTGCCGTGCCTTTGGCGCGGAGCGGAACACCGGCATCAGGGCCGAGTGACGCAGCCAGCTCCGGGGTTGTGGGCGTGACCGGCGCGACTTCAGAGGTGGACGCGGGAGGGGACGCAAGCGTGACGGGTGCAATCGCGGCAGGCTCATCCGATAGGGGAAAAGATTCCACGGAAG
>JBBRUD010000105.1:0-14610 GCA_038248065.1 Desulfovibrionales bacterium
AACACATCAAAAGTATAATTGTCGAGTTTTTAAAACTTTTTATATTGTAAATAGCAACAGAATTTGGCTATCATGCTGTATGTGCTTGAGAATTATTTTAAATAATGACTTTGTATGTTTAAATAATATTGTCTGATTCAAGTCTGCCCCAGGCATGCTACAGGTCTTAAACTCTTGAACCTACCTGAATATATTGGACTTAATGGGATGTACCATGATGGCATACAGTTGGTGGCGGCAAGGTGCGGTGCTCGCTGCGCACTGCTCCAGGGGCGTTTTCCCTTGCCCTGTCTGGCGATGTGTCACTTCAGCGGCGCAGCGTGCTCCCGCAGGTCTTCGAAACGCTTACGGTTCGCGGTGAAATTTCCGGGATGCCAAGCCATGAATCAGGAGGGCAAGGTTAGCTGGCCTCCCAAGGGAATATGGCCACGGCTCCTGCTCGAAAACTCACAACGGTTATTTGTGCTACTAAACAACAGCTGATGGCTCGGTGATAAGCGTCAAAACAATGCTTCTTTCATTGATTTCAACTGAAAACTTATCGCCTTTTTTGAATTTAAGCTCTTGCGAGAAGCGTTGGTTTGATTTTTCAATCATTGCCTTACCTATGATAATGCTCATTTTGTTGTTAATGTAGGGGTTGTCAGATTTGTTTTTTAAAACTCTTTCAACGTTTACAAGTCTGATTCGTGGTAATCCTCGTGAAAATGATTCTAACACTATCTTTTTTACGAGAGATAGTGATACATTGTACCTCTTGCCTATGGCAACAGCATTAATTTCGTCCCCATTCTTGAGCGTTTTGCACTCTTCAAGGAATATATTCACAAAACCAGTGAGTTCATCGCGCGTCAGCGTTCGCCGAACGCCCTGGATTGTATTTAATTTATTTTGTCCATTTGAAATTTGTTTTGACATGGTCTTCTCCTGAGCCAATATTGCATGACATACGTTTGTATGTTGCTTTGAAAGTTGTGTTTAGCAGTGTATTTATGAAGTTTAATTACGCAATACTGGCGACAATACGCAGGTAAATGGGGCTAAAACGTCATCGCCAGACTGACTGAGCCAAACTTCTGTGGGCCGTTCTGCTTTTCAAACTCCTCAGTCCTGTAGACCTGGGTGTAAGTGAGTTTGAAGCGTCCCATTACTAGGCCGACGCCCGCCATGATGTCCGCCACAAAAGGTTTTTTCGTCACGCTCATACTGTCCTGCCAGGTATTGCCGTCGAGAAAGATGTTTCGTGCAACCGCCCGAGCCTCAGCTCCGGCAAAGACATGCAAGCCGAAGGAGGTGTCCTGGCGGAGTCGCGGGTCGTCCGGGTCAGCAGGCGCGCTCACGCCGCCGCCGGGTTGGATGAGCGATGTGCCGAAATCCCACGGCAGCCGGTAGCCGAGGCGCGTCTCAAATCCTACGGCAGCCAGGGTCTGCACGTTGCCCAGCGTGGTCCGCAGGTGCGGCAGAAGGTCCCATGCCATGTCGTGGCCAAAGTCCACTCGCTTGACGCGCAAAGTGCGCTGCCATGTGAGCAGTACGCCCGGCTCGTTTTTGAGCTGATTGTTCCATCCTTCAACTCGCTGGATGCCAATGAGAGAGTGGTAGGTGTTTTGCGTCTCGCCCGCGAGGGACGAAGGACCGATAATTCCTACGCTGGTTTCAATGGTATCGAGCTGTGTTGGCGTTTTGGCGTGCACGGCCAGAGATACGTACGTCCATCCTGCGTAGGGGCGGTCATTGGGTAAAGGATAGGTGGCCCGGGTGTTTTGCGGAACATACATGTTCTGCCCCAGGGCAATGCCAATGTTGTAGACTTGGCCCGGTCTATTCACAAACGGCAATACGCCCAGATACGGCATCACAAATCGCGGCAGCCGCTCGTCCTCGACATATCCTTTGAGATCGCGGGATATCCAGTTGAGCTTTATCCCATTGGTGTAGTGCTCATCCGTACCCGCAAAGTAGTCGTTTTCTTCGGTTATGATGAGAGTGGACCCTTGGCTGGAGGACGGGCCAGATTCAGCCCCAAGCCCCGTCAGGGCCGTAGCCAATACTACGAGGGTCGTGCAGGCCAGTGCGAACACTGTAAGGCGGTTGGAGCGCATATTTGAATTCCTTTCATCCCTTTCGGCTGTAGAACAGAAGGTTGTTTCGGTGGCAGGACTTCCCCGCTCATGCGTTTGCGGTGTTCATCTTCAGGCTCTCCTGATCAGGCGCAAAATCACGATCAGAATCACTGCTCCCATCGTGGCGACGAGGATTGTGCCAAACAGTCCACCCACCCCAAGGCCAGTTACACCGAATAGATATCCACCAATCACCGCGCCGATGATGCCGATAACGATGTCCCCGATGACGCCATACCCGCCGCCTTTCACCAAAACTCCGGCCAGCCATCCAGCCACCAGACCGACCAGGAGAAACCAAAGTAATCCATCCATTTCATGTTCCTATGTGTCATATTTTCGGGGCATGGGAATAATACTAGCACGTTTTTCAAAAATTAACACAAATAGTTGATACTTGCATAAATATAAATTTGCATGCAGATGGTGCAACGATGTGAACCATACATGCAAATATTACATGTTCAACATTTCAAGGGTGTTAGTTTGTTCAAGAAAGGTGTTTGATATTAGGATTTTCTGGCTGTAATAAATTCAATAATCCTTTTCAAAATGATAGTTTAATTAGGCATTTTGCTGAAAGAATGGGGCCAACCCTGTCGTCAAATGCACGACAGCCAGGTCTATCCGTCTAGTCGGGCAGGAGTGTCACCCGCCAAACAGCCTGTTCAAAAAACTCGCTGGCTGCGTTGCTGCGAAACAGTCAAACCCTCGCATATGCCAAACACGCTTCGGCTTTGACTTTTTTTGTGCCTTACCTGCGAGTGTTTTGAACAGACTGCCAAAATATACTTTTACAACAGCCTGCTAACCGACGAATTTTAGACCTCACCCTCGTCCACAGATTCAGCAGTCATGAGGAAGAGTGGTTTTGTCGAGCGGACTGAACACGGTGGCCTTCGAGCAACTTTTGATCTCGAAACAGCCGCTTCAGACTCAATGTCATGTGCTGGATTCGATCCCGACGCTAGGCGGGGTCAATGTGGGAGCGGACCGAGAAACGCCCGTCGGGATGACAGCGTTGTGAGGACTGCCAAACGTTATTTTAAGACACCGTAAAGCTCCGTGTATTTGTATTGTTGTGGTATCCTGGAAGGTTGGGCAAGCTCAATAATTCCATCGGGTGTGAACGAACGGGACGTGCAAGTGAATTTTATCAGCAAAGCATTGACCAGTTCTATGACAACGGATAACTATATAATGCTGCGAAAGTTTGTAAGTTGTTAATTTTAGCAAATATGACTTAGACGCCTGTTTTTGTTCAGTATGTCGTGTTATTGAGCGAGGAGATTGTCATACTCACTAAATGGTTTGGATTTTCTTCAAAGATACGGAGTGCGATGCGCAATAGCCAGGATGCGGAGCTACTGCGTTCTGAGTTGTTTAGTATCAAGCAGTTGGAGCGGCACGCGGTAACGATGGCAGGACTGCACAGGATCGATCCGCGTCCTGGGCCTGACAGACTGCTGCCACGGCTGGCGGACAATGCGCGGGTCCTGCTGGGTGCATATGAAGTCGTGACAGCCGCAGCTACACCTGGGCAGCGCATCGTGTCGGCTGAGGCCTGGCTTCTCGACAATTTCTATCTCATCGAGCAACAGATCGTCCTGGCCCGCCGACATCTGCCACGCGGGTACAGCAAGCAATTGCCACAACTGGCTGAGGGCCTCTCTGCGGGGTTCCCCCGCATATATGACCTGGCGTTGGAGTTGATCTCCCACATGGACGGCCGCGTCGACAGCGAAAACGCCACCCATTTCGTTGCGGCTTACCAGACTGTCGAACCGCTGAAGCTGGGCGAGCTGTGGGCCTTCCCCATTATGCTCCAGTTGGCCCTCTTGGAAAACCTCCGCCGTGTTGGGGTGCGCATCGCCCGCCGACGCGAGGAGCGCGACGCGGCTATTTCCTGGGCCGACCGCATGCTCACGACAGCCGAAAGGAAGCCCAAGCAGCTTATTCAGTTGCTGGCCGAGTTCGCTAACGCCGATGTGCCGCTGACCGCGCCGTTTGTTGAGGAATTCTATACCCGGCTCCAGGCACAGGGATCTGCCATGGCCTTCGTGCAAACCTGGGTCGAGCAAAAACTCCTTGAGCAGGGGGTGACCGCGACACAGTTGTCCGCAGCCGCCGGTCGAACAGCTGCAACCAATCAGATTTCCATTGCCAACAGTATCGGTAGTCTTCGCTTTATCGACGCAATGGACTGGAAACAATTCGTCGAGTCACTCAGTGTCGTGGAACAGGCCCTTGGTGAAGACCCTGCCGGAATGTACGCCCTGCAGGATTTCGCCACCCGCGACCGGTACCGGCATGTCATCGAAGACGTGACCAGACGGTGTACACACGGCGAACTGGATGTAACACGCCAAGCGCTTCTGCTTGCCCAGGCCGCGGCTACGCGGATGGGTGCCAGCCACCGTACCGCCCATGTAGGATATTACCTGATCGATCTCGGGCGGCCCTTGCTGGAGCGGGCAGCCGGTTGCCGGTGGTCATGGAAATCTTGGGCCAACCAGGCGGGCTTGAATCTTCGCCTGGCGCTATACCTCAGCTCCATCTTGTTGCTTACCGCACTGGCGGCATCGACGATGTTGTACCCTCTCGGCGGGGTCAGCCTGGATGACTGGCGGTGGTGGTGTATTGTGCTCACCGGGCTGCTGGGCGTCTCGACGCTGGGCGTCTCGCTGGTCAACATGGTGGTCACCCTGGTTATGCCTCCTCGAGCGTTGCCGCGTTTGGATTATTCCAAGGGCATCCCCGCAGACCACCGCACCATGGTGATAGTTCCTACCTTGCTGGGTAACACCAAGGAGATCGAAGCGCTTCTCGAAGCGCTGGAGATTCGCTACCTCGGCAATCGCGACGATAATCTGTTCTTTGCGTTGCTGACGGATTTCCGGGACTCGCCCGAACGCACGCTGCCTGACGACGAGGCGTTGCTGAACCACGTGCGTACTGCTGTTCAGGCCCTCAACGAGACCTACAGCGAGGACCGCCCGTGCATCTTTTATCTGTTTCACCGGCCCCGGGTGTGGAACCCCTACGAACAGGTCTGGATGGGATATGAGCGCAAGCGAGGCAAACTGGAGCAGTTCAACGCCGTACTGCGGGGAGGGGCGCAGGCCGCATTTTCGGATATCGTCGGTGATCCCTCCATTCTTAATTCGATCCGCTATGTCATCACGCTGGATACCGACACGCAACTGCCCCGCGATACGGCCCGCGTCCTCGTAGGAAACCTGGCCCATCCGCTCAACCGGCCGGTGTACGCTGCCGACAAGGGGCGCATCGTCGAAGGCTACGCCATCCTGCAACCGCGCGCCTCGATCAGCCTGACCAGCGCGAGTAAGTCGCGGTTTACGAAACTTTTCGCAGGAGAATTCGGCATTGATCCATACTCGCGCGAGGTTTCCGACGTCTACCAGGACATTTTCGGGGAGGGGTCGTTCGTCGGCAAGGGCATTTACGATGTTGACGCCTTCCGCCAAGCCGTGGACGGACGCTTTCCGGAAAACCTCATCCTCAGCCATGACCTGCTGGAAAGCGGGTACGCACGTTCGGCCCTGGTAACCGATGTCGATCTCATCGAAGATCACCCGGCCAGTTACGCCATTGAGATCAGCCGACGGCACCGGTGGATACGCGGCGACTGGCAACTGGCCGGGTGGTTGCTCCCAAGCGTCTCCGGTTCCACCGGGGTAAAAGGTTCCAAAGCACAGCGGCAAGCGAACCCGCTCACGGCCTTGTCGGTGTGGAAGATTTTCGACAACATCCGACGGAGCATCGTCGCCCCCTCGCAATTGGCCTTGCTGGCGGTCGGATGCTTGCTCGGTCCTGGCCCGGCGTGGTTCTGGACGATCTTTGTCGTTGGCACGGTGTTTCTGCCCACCGTGCTACGGACCGCAATCGAATTCATCAGAAAGTCTAAAGAGCGCGATTGGCTGGTGCACTTGTCCCTGACAAGCAGGGCGGCAGGCCGCCCCATGGAGCTGGCACTTCTGGCATTGGTCTTTCTGCCGTATGAAGCCCTTATCAGCCTGGATGCGATCCTGCGGTCGGGCGTACGCATGCTGTTCACCAGGCGCGGATTGCTGCTCTGGCACGTGCCATCCTACGCACGGCGCAACGCCCTGCGCACGCTGGGCGAATTTTCCATGGAGATGTGGATAGGGCCTGTGCTGGCAGTGGCTCTTGCCTTGGCTTTGTGGGGCCTCCGTCCGGCGGAGTTGCTCTCCATTGCCCCAGTCTTGCTGCTCTGGCTGTTGTCGCCGGCGGTCGGCTGGTGGATCAGCGTGCCATGTTCTTCTTCCGTGCAGGCACTTACGAGCGAACAGCAGACCTTTCTGAGGGCTTCGGCCCGGCGTACGTGGCGTTTCTTCGCGGATTTTGCCGGCCCTGAAGACAACTGGCTGCCTCCTGACAATTTCCAGGAGTATCCAACTCCGGCCATAGCCTCGCGGACATCGCCCACCAATATGGGCATGGCGCTGTTGGCGGACCTGGCCGCGTACGATTTCGGCTATATTCCCGCCGGGGAATTCCTGCGGCTGGCCGGGAACACCCTGGAGACGATGGAACAGTTGGAACGCTATCGCGGCCATTTTTACAACTGGTACGACACGCGCACCCTGGACCCCCTTCGCCCACAATACGTCTCTTCGGTGGACAGCGGCAACCTTGCCGGGGCCTTGCTCACCCTGGAAGCGGGGCTGATCGAGTTGAAGGATCGGCCGGTTTTCTCCCCACGCGCGTTTCAGGGGCTGCAGGATACCTTGCTGGTGCTTGCCAAACACGTGCCTTCACAACCCGTCACGGAACTCGTAAAGAGAGTCAAACTCCTGCAAGACACTCTTCAGACCCTCATACGGAACGGACAGCCAGAAACGCTTGTTGCCGCCAATGCGGCCTTGGAAGATATTGCGCGCACTGGCGGAAGTTTGGTCGCATTGCTGCCGGTGAACATCACTTCCGGGGACGAGCTTTTCTACTGGGCGAAAGCTTTCGATCAGCAAGTTCAAGGGCTTCGCAACGACCTCAGTTTTCTTGTGCCCGATCCGCTTTATTTCAAGACCATCCCGACGCTTAAAGCGGTGGCTGGAGAAGCAGCCCTTGACGCTGAAGGCTCGCCGCCAGGCGGAGTGGCTGGCACGGTTGGAGCTGTCGGCAGGGCCGAATCGGTGGAGCCCCGCCATGAGGGCGCTTTGGAACGTCTTCGGACCATCGACGAAATGGTGGAGCGCTGCCGCGTGCTTGCGAATATGGATTTTGAATTTCTCTACGACACCTCCCGCAGTTTGCTGGCCATAGGCTACGACGTGAGCGAAAGGAGGCGCGACCCTTCCTGCTACGACCTGCTGGCCTCGGAAGCGCGGCTGACCAGTTTCCTGCTTATCGCGCAGGGGCAGGTGCCTCAGAAACATTGGTTCTCCCTTGGCCGCCTGCTGACGAGCCATGGAGGCGACGTGAGCCTGATTTCGTGGAGCGGCTCGATGTTCGAGTATCTTATGCCCCAGTTGATAATGCCAAGTTACGAAAACACTCTGCTCGAGCAGACCTGCAAGGCCGCCGTATCGCGCCAGATTGAATACGGCAGGCAACGCGCCGTGCTCTGGGGCATTTCCGAATCCTGCTACAGCGCCACCGACATGGACCATGTCTACCAGTATCGGGCCTTCGGAGTCCCGGGGCTGGGCTTCAAGCGCGGTTTGGCGGAGGACCTGGTCATCGCCCCCTACGCCAGCGCGCTGGCGCTGATGGTGATGCCCATTGAAGCCTGCCGCAACCTGCAGGCTCTGGCCGCCATTGAATCTCTGGGCGGCTACGGATTCTACGAGGCGCTCGATTACACGCCTTCGCGCGTCCCTCTGGGGAAGAATCATGCCCTGGTGCGCACGTTCATGGCCCATCATCAAGGTATGAGCCTGCTGGCTTTTGCCTATGTGTTGCTCGGCCAGCCCATGCAGCGCCGATTCATGGCCGCCGCTCCCATGCGGGCTACAGACTTGCTGCTGCAGGAGCGCGTTCCGAAGAGCGGGGCCACCTTGCACCCTCACGCTGCCGAGGTGAGTGCGGCCGCACATCCTATCGCGGCGGAGGCCGGTTCGATTATGCGCGTGTTTACTGATCCTGACACGCCGATCCCTGAAGTCCACCTGCTGTCCAACGGCAGATATCACGTTATGGCCACCAATGTCGGCGGTGGGTACAGCCGCCGGGGCGACATGGCCGTGACCCGCTGGCGCGAGGATGCCACAACCGATTGCTGGGGCACGTTCATCTATCTGCGCGACCGCGACACGGGGCGGTATTGGTCAACTTCGCATCAGCCGACCCTGGCCAAGGCTGACCACTATGAAGCGGCCTTTGTGCAGGCTCGGGCCGAATACCGGCGGCGCGACCAAGCCATCGAAACGCACACTGAGATCAGCGTCTCCCCGGAAGACGATGTTGAGATCCGCCGGGTCACGCTCACCAACCTGTCGTCGCGCACCCGTCACATCGAGGTGACCAGCTATGCGGAGGTTGTGTTGGCACCCCTCAATTCCGATCTGGCCCATCGCGTGTTCAGTAACTTGTTCGTGCAGACTGAAATATTGTCCGACCGGCAGGCGATACTCTGTACACGGCGGCCTCGCACGCCAGGGGAGCAGCCGCCGATCATGTTTCATCTGTTCGCAGCCCCTGGGGCGGTTGCCGACGCTCCATCATATGAAACAGACCGCGCCCGATTCATCGGGCGGGGACGCACTGTGGCCAACCCTGTAGTCCTCGACGACAGCCACACTTCTTTAATCTTGTCGAACTCCGAGGGTTCGGTGCTCGATCCCATTGTGGCGATCCGTCGCACCATCACCTTGTTGCCCGATGAATCCGCCACCGTACATATCATCTCCGGTGTCGCGGACACGCGGGTGGCAGCTTTGAGCGTACTGGAGAAGTATTGCGACCGGCACTTTATCGATCGCGCCTTTGAAATGGCCTGGTTCCAAAGTCAGGAGGTGCTTCGCCACCTGGACGCAAGCGAGGCCGATGCCCAGGTTTTCGGCCGCCTGGCCGCCTCAGTCATTTATGGCAACGCCTTGCGCCGCACAGCGCCCAGCGTCATCGCCCGCAACAAGCTTGGCCAGTCCGGGCTGTGGCGCTTCGCCGTTTCGGGCGATCTGCCCATCGTTTTGATGCGTATCGGCGACCTGGACCGCATCAACGTGCTGAAACAGGTGATGCAAGCCCATGCGTATTGGAGGTTGAAAGGCCTGGCGGTTGATCTGGTAATCATCAACGAGGATTTCACGAGCTATCGTGCGGTTCTTCAGGACCAGATCATGGGATTGATCAACGCGGGCGCCGAAGCGCAGATTCTCGACAAACCCGGCGGAGTCTTTGTGCGGCGCGCCGAAGAGCTCTCGGAGGAAGACAGAGTTCTGTTCCAGACCGTGGCCCGCGTGGTGCTCACCGATGCTACCGAGACGTTGGCCGAGCAGGTGGAGCGCCGTGCGCCGTCGGAACGGACGACTGACCGTCTGAGGCCTACCCTGCGGCGGGTGGCCGAGCCGCTCCATGCGCTTTCCAAGCGCGAGCGTATTTTCTGCAACGGCCTGGGAGGATTCACCCCCGACGGGCATGAATACGTAGTCACCCTGGAACCTGGCCAGAACACGCCAGCGCCGTGGGTTAACGTCATCGCCAGCCCGCACATTGGAACGGTGGTCAGCGAAAGCGGCAGCGCCTACACATGGGTGGAAAACGCCCACGAGTTTCGGTTAACCACCTGGCATAACGACCCGATTTGCGACACCAGCGGCGAGGCGCTCTACATCCGTGACGAGGAAACCGGGGAATTCTGGTCGCCCACGCCGTTGCCCGCCCGGGGGAAGACCGGGTATGTGTGCCGGCACGGATTTGGGTACAGCGTGTTCGAACATTACGAAGCCGAAATATCTTCGGAAGTGTTCAATTACGTCGCCATGGACGCACCGGTGAAGTTCGCGGTGGTGAAGCTGCGCAACCATTCGCGGCGACCGCGCCGGATGTCCCTGACCGGGTATTGGGAGCTTGTGCTCGGCGAATGGCGACACGCCAATATGATGCATATCGTCACCGAAATTGATCCGCAGAGCGGGGCGCTCTTTGCCCGTAACGCCTACGGTCGCGAATGCGCCAACCGGGTCGTTTTCGCGCAGGTCAGCGGGCTTGGCCGCTCTATGACAGGCAATCGAACGGAATTCCTCGGCCGCAACGGTTCCCTGGCCAGCCCGGTCGCCATGCTCCGCAAGGGGTTGTCAGGCAAGACCGGTGCGGGCCTTGACCCATGTGCCGCAATTCAGACACACGTCGACCTGGCCGAGGGGCAGGAATGCGAGATTGTGTTCGTTTTTGGCGCGGCTCGGGATGCTGGCGAAGCGCACTATTTTATCCAGCGCTTCGGCGGGCCGATTGGAGCCCGGCAGGCTCTGGAAACAGTGTGGGGGCACTGGAACCGCACCCTAGGGGCTGTACATGTGGAGACGCCTGATCCGGCCTTGGACGTGTTGGCCAACGGCTGGCTGATCTACCAGACGCTGTCATGCAGGCTCTGGGGGCGCAGCGGCTATTATCAGTCCGGCGGAGCCTACGGTTTCCGCGATCAATTGCAGGATACCATGGCTCTGATACATGCCACCCCGTGGCTTGCCCGAGAGCAGTTGCTCCGTTGCGCCGAGCGCCAATTTCCTCAAGGTGATGTGCAACACTGGTGGCATCCTCCCAACGGACAAGGGGTACGCACCCATTTTTCCGACGACTATCTGTGGCTGCCCTATGCAGCATGCCGCTATGTGTCGGCTACCGGCGATACGGGGGTTCTGGACGAATTGGCGCCCTTCCTGGAGGGCCGTGCCTTGGATCCGAACGAGGAGGCTTATTACGACTTGCCACAACGTTCGACGAAAACGGTCAGTCTCTACGAGCACTGTGTGCGTGCGCTCAAGTATGGCCTGCGCTTTGGTGAGCACAAACTCCCACTGATGGGTTGCGGCGACTGGAACGACGGAATGAACCTTGTCGGCCATGGCGGCAAGGGCGAGAGCGTCTGGCTCGCCTGGTTCCTGTATGAGAACCTTCAACTGTTCGCAGAACTGGCGCGTAGCCGGGACGACGTGGCCTTTGCAGAACTGTGCGCCGGGCAGGCGTTGCTTTTACAGGAAAATATCGAAGCCCATGGCTGGGACGGCGGCTGGTATCGCCGGGCGTATTTCGATGATGGCACGCCTTTGGGATCATCCACCAACGAGGAATGCCAGATCGATTCGATAAGCCAGAGCTGGGCGGTCCTCTCCGGCGGCGGCAATCCCATGCGCTCCCGCCAGGCCATGGAGGCGGTGGACAAACGATTGGTTCGAAACGACGCACGATTAATCCAGCTCCTTGATCCGCCCTTCGACACCTCGGATCTTGAGCCCGGATATATCAAAGGCTACGTGCCCGGCGTCCGTGAGAACGGCGGCCAGTACACCCATGCCGCAATCTGGACTACCATGGCCTTCGCCATGTTGGGCGACAACAAACGCGCCTGGGAACTGTTCGCCTTTCTCAACCCCGTAAGTCACGGCAGCTTACCGGAAGATATCGAGCGCTATAAGGTGGAACCTTATGTCATGTGCGCAGATATTTACGAAGCTTCTCCCCACACCGGCCGGGGCGGTTGGACATGGTACACCGGGGCGGCGGGTTGGATGTACCGACTGACCGTGGAAACGCTCCTGGGACTGCATCTGGAAGTGGACTCCCTGCGCATTGCGCCGCGTATCCCGGCCCATTGGCAGTCATACAAAATCCATTATCGCTATCGTGAGACCTTCTATCACATCACCGTCAGCCAGATTGGCGACAAGACGGAGAAGGATATTCGCGTGAAGGTGGACGGTGTCGTGGTCAGCGGAATCGAGGGGGATGGGACAATGCGCCTTAAAGGCAGGATCCCCCTGGTGGACGATCGGAGGGAACATCTCGTCGAGGTGGATTTGCTGTAAAAGCTCTCCCAAGCAGACTTGAAGGACGCGGGGCAGATCCCGCTCCATGCAACCAAGAGAAACAGGGGCTCACGAAACAAATACCGTGAGCCCCTTTTACTGTGCACCTTATTGTGCCCAACCCAGGCAGGCTGGGCATCTATGAAATCCTGAGAGTCGAACTGCTACAACAGATACGGGAGGAGCAAGGGGGCCAGTGCGGCGGTGAGAATGCCCGCCAGAATCATTGCCAGGCCAGCCATGGAGCCTTGCCGTTCGCCTTCCATCAGCGCCATGGCCGTGCCCTGGGCGTGGGCGGCTGTGCCTAGGGCTAGCCCGCGTGCAACCGCGTCGTCAATGCCGAGTCGGGTCAGCAGCCAGGTGCCGATGGTGCCGCCGAAGGTGCCGGTGGCCACCACAAAGGCGGCAGTGAGGGCGGGTTCGCCGCCGTACATTTTGGAGATGTCCACGGCAAAGGGAATGGATACTCCCTTGGGCACAATGGAAACGATGATGTCCTTGGGCAGCCCGCCCGCGAGGGCGATCAGCCCCGCGATCACCATGGAGATCGCCGAACCCGCGGTGACGCTGAGCAGTATGGCCGGGGCGTATCGCATCAGCAGGTCCCGGTTGCGGTACAGAGGAACGGCCAGGGCAACGGTGGCCGGACCGAGCAGGATGGTCATGAGCTCCTTGCCTGGCGCGTAGGCCTCGTAGGGAAGGCCCAGCGCTGCCAGCACGGCGATTATGGCTGCCGCGCTCAATACCACGATGTTCAGCAGCGGATGGGTGTACTTTAGATACAGCGCCCGGCATGCGGCGTAGACGCCTATTGTGAGGCTGACGGTGAAGAGCAACAGGAGGTAATTATTCATGAACTCTTCCCATGGATGCGCTGGATGATGGAGCCCACGGCCCAGAACGGCAGGACGGTGCTCACCAGAATGGCCGCCGTCAGCGTCAAGGCGTGTTCACGGAAGACGTGTCCCCAGTTCATCAGGCCCACCGAGATGGGAATAAAGAAAAACACCAAGTGGCGTAGCAAAAAATCCGCCGCGTCCTGAACGTGTTCGAGCTTGACGATGCCAAGGGTCAGCAGGCCGAAAAGCACGATTACCCCGGCCACGTTTCCTGGCACGGGCAGCCCGGTGGCATCCACAAAGGCGTTACTGGCCCGGCAGATGACCCACAAAAGCAGCACCTGTAGGCAGAATTTTAACGGTCTGGACATCTAAGGGCCTCGTGGAAGCAGCGGCAGAACGCGTTCCGCTAGAGCGGAACCAAGCGCGCCTGCGTGTGCGAGAATTTGTTCGGCGGTTTGCCGCCTGGCCGCTATAGCGAATAAGACCGTGAGAACGCAATAGTTGTTGACGAGGCCATCCCTTGTGCGTAGATAGCCTGTCTCACGTGTCGCGGGGTGGAGCAGACCGGTAGCTCATCGGGCTCATAACCCGAAGATCGTGGGTTCAAATCCCACCCCCGCAACCACACGAAAATCAGGGGCTTACGATGGAAACATCGCAGGCCCCTTTTTCGTGTTCCGCCTTGAGGACGCATCTGTTCTGCGGTATCTGTAAGGCGGTGCGCCATTTGGCACTGATTTACGCGCTTTTCGGCACACAACTCTATCTCCTCGACTCCCTACCTAAACGCTTCCTCTGGCTTGTGCTTCGCTCGGCGGATAAGGAGGCGGGGGTTACAGCCCTTGCGGATACAGGAATCGAGTTGTTGCGCTGTCGATGCGTGAGCCTCAGAATGCGGCTCACGCCCTTCGGGCCAATTTATTGGCTAAGATGGAGATCAACCCGCCGAGCATGATATAACCGATCATTACCTCGGCCATGACCCAGATCCGCGCAGTCGGAGTCAGCGGGTGGATGTCGCCGAACCCAAGCGTGGAGAAGGTGACAAAGCTAAAATAAATCGGCGCGCTCCAGTCCCAGGTGTTTTCGGGGCAGGCGAACGGCATTGGGCCAAGCAAATTATACACTCCAGCAAAGATCGCCAACACTAGGGTAGACCAAAAGATCCACAGCAGCATAGACCTGCCGCAATTGGAAGAGACCTGCCACAAGCGGTAAAGGAACTTGTTTCTTTTTGATTTGCTGCGGAACTCTTCAATGTAGTCTTGATCCATTGCAAAGGTCTTGAACATCTGACTGCCGTAGCATGAGTCGACACGGATGCCTTCATACCGCCCTTTTCCGTTGTACTTGACTTTATTAACGCTAGCGTTTGTGAGGTTAGCTAACTTCATATTGGCGTTTTTGAGATTGGCCCAGCTAAGGAAAGCTTCCTTGAGATTGGCCCCCCGGAGGTTGGCCCCCATGAGATTGGCCGATTCGAGAATAGCCCCGTTGAGTAAGCGCGCAATAGCCCCCTTCTTACGCCACCGCCCATCATGTGCGATGCTGGCCCCTTCAATCAAAGAGGGGCTATGGGAAGCAAACCAAACGTAGAAAAACGGCGATTGTGGAAACGCCATCTTCTGGCGGTACAGG
>JBBRUD010000106.1:0-14421 GCA_038248065.1 Desulfovibrionales bacterium
TCAATTCCCCGCTGAGGGCTTCCAGCGCCACCTTGGCCTTGAACTCCGCCGAAAATTTCCGTCGCTTGGACATCGTTGACCGTCCTCCTCGTTTGAGGACTATAGCTTAACCGACTGTCCAATTTTCTGGAACCACCTCAGTGGACTACTTCAAGCGCATGGGCATCCAGGTGCTTTCCACCTTCACCGGCAACGGGGCCTACGACGATCTGCGGGGCATGCACAAGGCGCAGCTCAACGTGCTCGAATGCGCCCGCTCTGCGGAGTACATATGCAACGAGCTGCGGGTGCGCTACGGCATCCCCCGCCTCGACATCGACGGTTTCGGTTTTGAGCCCCTGGCGCATTCGCTCAGGAAGGTCGGCCTGTTCTTCGGCATTGAAGAACGCGCCCAGGCCATCATCGACGAGGAGACCGCCCGCTGGAAGCCGGAACTCGACTGGTACAAGGAACGGCTGATGGGCAAGAAAGTCTGCCTGTGGCCCGGCGGCTCCAAACTTTGGCACTGGGCGCATGTCATCCATGAGGAGATGGGCCTGGATGTGGTCTCCGTCTACACCAAGTTCGGCCACCAGGGCGACATGGAGAAGGGCATCTCCCGGTGTGAGGAAGGTGCGCTGGCCATCGACGATCCCAACGAGCTTGAGGGGCTGGAGGCCATGGAGATGCTCAAGCCGGACATCATCTTCACAGGCAAACGCCCTGGCGAAGTGGCCAAGAAGATCCGGGTGCCCTACCTGAACGCCCACGCCTACCACAACGGCCCCTGGAAGGGTTGGGAAGGTTGGGTGCGCTTCGCCCGTGACATCTACAACGCCATCTACTCGCCCATCCATAAGCTCTCCCTGCTCGATATCAGCAAGGATGAGATCCCGACGGAAAAGACCTTCGAGACGCAGGTCGCGCTTTCTGACCAGACGCTGAGCGAGGATGTGGCTACGTCCACGGAGCTGCGCCAGTACACCGGACCCTACGACAGCCTGGTGGGCATGCGCGAGAAGACCTACCCCGCGTTCGAGTCCAAGACCTTTGAAGCGGCCTAGGGAGGCACGCCATGGAAGACCTAATGAAAAGCCGCATGGATCAACTGATAGACTTCATCATGAAGAACTGTCTCTGGCAGTTCCACTCCCGCTCCTGGGACAGGAAGATTCAGAATGACGGAGTGCTGACCAACGCCACGCAGCTTTTGTGCGACGAGCCTGTGGACACCACCACCCCCCTGGACAAGTGCCACTGGGTGGATGCCCTGTGCCTGGTGGAGGACTACAGACGCCGTTTCGCCTGGCTCTCGGAAATGGAGAAGGACGACATCAAAGCGCTCATGAAGGCTGTCCATGAACGCATGGACCATCTGACCATCACCGGCTCGCTCAATCTCGAACTTAATGACCAGCACTATTAGGAAGGAGTATCCACATGCTTTGCGAATTCAAGGAACGGGAACGTGCTGGCGTTATCAACCCCATTTTCACCTGCCAGCCGTGCGGGGCGCAGTTCGCCAGCATCGGCATCAAGGAGTGCATCGGCATTGTTCACGGCGGGCAGGGCTGCGTCATGTTCGTGCGCCTGCTTATCTCGCAGCATTTGAAGGAAAGCTTCGAGATAGCCTCGTCCTCGGTGCATGAGAGCGGTGCGGTGTTCGGGGCCTGCGGGCGCGTGGAGGAAGCCGTTGACGTGCTGTTGATGCGCTATCCCGACGTGAAGGTGATTCCCATTATCTCCACCTGCCTCACAGAGGTCATCGGCGACGATATCGACGGCGTGGTGCGCAAGTTAAACGAAGGCCTGCTGCCGGAGAAATACCCAGGCCGCGAAGTGCACCTCATCCCCATCCATACGCCGAGTTTCGTGGGCAGCATGATCACCGGGTACGACGTTGCCGTGCGCGACTTCGTGAGCCACTTCGCCCAAAAAACCGAGCCCAGCGGCAAGCTCAATCTCATAACCGGATGGGTGAACCCAGGCGACGTGACGGCGCTCAAGCACCTGCTTGCCGAGATGGACATCGACGCCACCGTACTCTTTGAAATCGAGAGCTTCGACTCTCCGGTCATGCCGGACGGCAACCACGTGTCTCACGGCAGCACGACCATCGCAGACCTCGCCGGCACGGCCAACGCCATGGGCACTCTGGCCCTCAACCGTTACGAGGGCGGTAAGGCGGCGGAATACCTGGCCAACGAGTTCGACATTCCGACCATCGTCGGGCCCACGCCCATCGGCATCCGCAACACGGACGCCTTTCTGAAAAACCTGAAACAGCTCACCGGCAAGCCCATACCCCAGTCACTGGTGCGTGAGCGCGGCCTGGCCATAGACGCGCTCACCGACTTGACCCACATGTTCTTCGCGGACAAGCGCGTGGCCATCTACGGCAGCCCGGATCTGGTCATCAGCCTGGCGGAGTTCTGCCTGGACCTGGAAATGAAACCCAAGCTCCTGTTGCTTGGCGACGACAACTGCAACTACCAGAACGATCCCCGCATCAAGGCTTTGCAGGAAAACGTGGCGCACGAAATGGAGATCGTAACCAACGCAGACCTTTGGGAACTGGAGGACCGGATCAAGAACAAGGGCCTGGAACTCGACCTGCTCCTGGGCCATTCCAAGGGCCGTTTCATCTCCATTGACTACAATATCCCCATGCTCCGGGTGGGCTTCCCCACGTACGACCGCGCAGGGCTGCACCGTGACCCCGTTGTGGGCTACGCCGGGGCAACCTGGCTGGCCGAACAGATGGCCAACGTCCTGTTCACGGACATGGAATACAAAAAGAACAAGGAATGGATCTTAAACGTCTGGTAAGGGCTGGAGGTGGCATCATGACCAAAGCGCAGCACGCGGCCCAGACCGGCCAGGACAAGCTTGTTTTCGACGGAAATCCGCGCCGCCAGTATCTTTTCGCATACGGGTCCGACATGTTCGAGGCGCAAATCCGCCAGCGTTGCTCAAAGCCCGTGATGGTGGTCACGGCTTGCCTGGCAGGCCATAGTCTGGGCTTCTTCGGCCACTCCGAAGTCTGGGACGGCGCAGTGGAGACGGTAGTGCCAGCGCCGGGCAGAAAACTCTGGGGCGTGATTTACGAGCTGACCTTCATGGACGCGCAGCGCCTGGATGTCTGGCACGACGCCCGCCTGGACGGGGCCGGAAGCTTCTTCCATTACCCGGCCAGGGTAGTGGATGCGGCGGGACAAGCGCACACGGTGCTGCTGTACAAAAAGGACATCCTGGGCATGCCGCTTCAGCCGAGCCGGGAGTACCTCGACGTCATCATCCAGGGGGCTCTGGAGCGGGGGCTGCCGGAGGCGTACATTGAAGAGCTACGCGGCATCCAGGCCCAAAACGCGAGCTATGCCGTCCCACTGCGCAGCGACTTCCACCGCGAAATTCGCGTGGTCGCAAGTTGTTCCGAATGCGGTTCATGACCATCGGACCGACTCCACCTGTGCCATCAACCACAACTTTGGAGCTGACATGAATATATCCGAATCACACCCGCATGGCGCCATGCGGCGTAAAGACCGCGAGATAACCGACCGCGCGGAAATGGACGCCATCATCGCTTCAGGCAAGGTGATGCATCTGGCCCTGGCCGACAATAATACGCCCTTCGTCGTGCCGGTATTCTACGCCTACGACGGCTCGGCCCTGTATTTCCATTCAGCCAAGGCAGGCTCCAAGATCGAAATCATGAAGCGCAACAAGACGGTCTGCTTTTCCATCTCCCTGGACCACGGGCTCATCGAAAGCGATGAACCCTGCGACTTCGAGGCCAAGCACCGCACGGTCATCGGCCAGGGCAAAGCCGTTTTTGTGGAGGACGAGGCGGACAAGATCGCTGCGCTGGACCGGATAGTGGCCCGCTTCACGGACCGAGCTTTTGACTATCCCAAGGCCAACCTGAAGGCCACGGCGGTTATCCGCATCGACATTGCGTCCCTTAAGGGCAAAAAGCACGGCTATTGATATGCTTCGGGCTCCAGGAGGCGGTTCCAAGCAAAAGGTGCCGCCTCCTGTCATCCTGTCCCTGCGCCTTGTGACTGTATAACCGTACTGGAGGCCGACATGACCGAGCAGAGCAACGACCGTCCCTATACCGCAGTGGCTTCGCGCAGCAGCGTGCTTGTGGACACACATCTGGGCAAGGCCAGGCGACTCCAGATCTGGAGCAGATCCGCAAACGGAGGCTTTCGACTCATGGAGGAACGGCCAGCCCGGCTCGGATGCGGCGGGCCAGACCGCTGGGAGGATTTGGCCAAGGAACTGTCCGACTGCCGGGCAGTCCTGGCGGAGGCCGCAGGGGATGAACCACGCAGGGTTTTTGCGGAGCAGGGACTCGACATCGTGGTCTGCTCAGGAAGCGTCAAGGACGCCCTGGCCGCAGTATATGGGTGAGCACGGAAAAAGCCCGCAACCTGCTTCAGGTGTTGTCCGTTTCTGCTTGCGGAAAAAGCTCACCTGCCCAAACTTTCCGTTGATTGCCTGGTAGAGCGATCAGGTTCGACCGTTGCAGCAGGATCACCCCGGCGGAATTCCTTGTAGGTCAGATTGTATTTTTTCATTCGAAGGCCCATGGTCCGGCGCGTAAGACACAGCTCTTCAGCCGCATCGGTCATGTTGCCCTGATGCAGGCGCAAAGCTTCCACCAGCATTTCATATTCGATTGCAGAGAGCCTCGCTTCCAGGCCGCGCTGGTCGCCGATACCTGTAAAAACAGGGGATTGCAGCGAGAGGGGCAGGTTATAAGCATGGATGGCGTCATCCTCGGTCAGAATCACCGCACGGTTGATGACGTTTTCCAGCTCCCGAACGTTGCCGGGCCAGTGATACTTCATGAGTGCGTTCAACGCGGGCGTGGTTATCCGGGCAATTGTCTTCTTGTTCTCCTTGGAGAAACAGGCCACGAAATGCTCGGCCAGGCTGATGACGTCGCTTCCGCGATCCCGCAAGGGCGGAACCATCAGGGGAAAGACGTTGAGCCGGAAGTAGAGGTCTTCCCGGAACCGCCCAAGGGCGACCATCTCCTCCAGATTCTTGTTGGTCGCGGCCACGATGCGGATGTTAACCGTGAGGGTTTTATTGCCTCCCACGCGTTCGAAGGATCTTTCCTGAAGCACGCGCAACAGTTTGGCCTGAACCCCGAGTGACAGCTCCCCAACCTCGTCAAGAAAGATCGTTCCGCCGTCGGCCTCTTCGAAGCGACCCTTGCGGAGTTGCGTCGCCCCTGTGAATGCCCCTTTTTCATGGCCGAAAAGTTCGCTTTCAAGAATGCTCTCGGGCAAGGCCGCGCAGTTGAATTTTACTAAAGGACCGTCGGCGTTGAGACCGTCAAAGTGGATGGCGTTGGCGATCATCTCCTTGCCGACCCCGCTTTCTCCGAGCAGGAGCACCGTGGTCCTGGTCTGAGCGACCTTGTGGAGCAGAGCGAACACCTCCATCATGGCCTTGGAGGAGCCGATAATGTTCGAAGGCTTGAAGCGCTCCCGCAGCTCTTCAGTCAACGCCCTGTTGCGCCGCATCCAGATGTCTTTATCCACGTTTTCAACAAGATATAGCTCAACTGCCTGGGCCAGCATGTAGGACACAACCACCAATGCATCCACGTGCTTTTCGAGCATTTCCTCATTGTCGTAACTTCTGACGATGCTGATGCTGCCAAGCACCTTCTTGCCCCGTGCAATTGGGACGCATATGAAGGAACAGTCGCGGTCTTCCGAGCGGGAAAGACTTCCAGTTCTGTTTAAAAATGCCGGTTCATCGCCGATTCTCCGCACGATGATGGGCTTTGCCGAGTCTACCACCTTGCCGGTAATGCCTTCTCCCGGAAAATACACTCCGCGCGCGTGTTCCTCATCAGTCAGTCCAAGGCTCTTATGAATGACAATGCGCCCTGTTTCCCGATGATGCAGGTTGATCATAGCCCGCTGGGCAATCATATCCTTACGGATATATTCAAGGAATGCGTCAAGGGCCATGGAAAGGTTGTCCATCTCCGATATGGCTCTGCCCATTTCGGAGAGCAACGGGACAATTTTGCCTCTGCAAATACCCGCATGGCATTCTTTGATAAGCGGATTGCTGTGTTTATTTTTGCATGTGTGCATGGCAACTCGCTACGAACTGCATTGGATTCCTGCGCAGGAACATTCAGCAGGGGCATGCTGCTTGGAGCAGGCCGTCTCGTCTAAAAAACGCAGGAGGTCTTTAGTAGTCGGTTGTCGTTTATTCCTGGCGGTGTGGGTACGCACACGTTCCAGCAGTGACAGGGCCTGCTTGTTGCCGACCGGGATTCCGAGTTGATGGTAGGCCCAGCGTATTGAGGCCGTGCCCGAGTGTTTTCCGAGGACAAGGCAGTGAGCGCGGCCCAGTTCGCCAGGGTCGATGGTCTGGTAGTTGGCCGGATCGCGAAGGATGCCGCTGACGTGGATGCCGGACTCATGGGTGAATATGGCCTCACCGACGATAGCCTTGTTCACTGGAACCGGGCGTCCAGACGCCTTGCCCACGAGTTGCGATACTTCCTGTAAACAGAGAGGAGAAACGCCCGTGCCTATGCCGTACAAATGCTGAAGGGCCATGGCCACTTCCTCAAGCGGTGCATTCCCCGCGCGTTCGCCGAGGCCGTTGACCGTAGTGTTCACATGGGTGGCCCCACCTCGCACTGCGGCCAGGGTGTTGGCCGTAGCCAAACCGAGGTCGTTGTGGGCGTGAAATTCAAGTTCCAGTGAACTCCTCCTCCTGAGGTTTTGGAAGATATCGCAGGCAGTGAAAGGATCCAGCAGGCCCATGGTGTCGGCGAAGCGGAAACGCTTTGCCCCCGCCCGTTCGGCCATAGCCACCGCTTTGGCCAGAAAGTCAGGATCGGCCCGGGAGCTGTCTTCTCCCCCGATGCAGACCGCAAAGCCCAGATCAAGCGCTCTGCCGGTCATGAATTCGATCCGCTCCAGCACCCAGGCCCGGTCTCTGCCAAGCTTGCGGGCAATCTGCTGGTCGGAGAGGGATATGGAGAGATTGACGGTTCCCACGCCGGTGTTCCCAGCAGCAGCGAGATCACCTTCGTGCATGCGGCACCAGACAACGAGGCGGGCGGAAAGACCGAGACCTGCAAGAGCCCGAATTTCTTCCTGTTCCTGAGCACCCATGGCTGGGATGCCAACTTCAAGTTCAGGGACGCCAGCTTCGTCCAGGCTGCGGGCGATAGCCAGACGTTCATCTGGTGTGAAAGCGACACCGGCGGTCTGTTCGCCGTCTCGTAATGTTGTGTCGTGGATCGTCACCGATGGGCGATCAGGGCGTTCAATCATCTGCGGGCTCCTTTTCGTCATCGGTTCCAGAGTGTTGAGCAAGTGATGTGCCAGGAAGCCGCTATCCCGCCGGATTGTGCCCAAACGCCATGTGGTAGGATGAAAAGGCAATATTTCAGCATGGTTAAGTGCGCAGCGAGCGAAGAGTTCTTGTTTCTCTTTGTACACACGGCATGAGAGAACACGCCAATTTCGACAAAAGGGGACAATTTTCGTACCATTGCGTATATTCCCAGCCGAGGAGAACGCTGGCAGGCCTCACGCCATTCGATCCCGCGGCCTCTGTCTCTGCTCTCGACACGCCGGGGAAGGTCGGGAAGCATCATCCGTGCAGGGGGCGGAATGAACGAGGCTCAAAGGTTGGAGAATATTGCCGGACAGAACACGTTGAGGGGACATGACAAATGAGAACTTTCCTTGCATAACTCGCGGCGTGCTTCTGATCGTGAAGGGGCGTCCCCGACACGGCAGTGCGCAAATGAATGCAAGCAAACGGTGAGCCTGGCGTTGCGTCAAGCGCACGTGCTTTTCAATCAATGTTAAGGAGATACCTGTGTTCGACAAAGCCGCTCTTTCTTTGAAAAACGCCCCCTCCCGTTGGCTGGTGACCGGGGTGGCAGGGTTTATTGGGTCCAATATACTGGAGAAGCTGCTGCGTCTTGGGCAGTCTGTGGTAGGTCTGGACAACTATTGCACCGGGCACAAGAGCAATCTGGACTCCGTGCGGGCAAGCGTTGGGGATGAAGCCTGGGCCAACTTTCGCATGATCGAGGGGGATATCACCAATCCCGCCATCTGCAGCGAAGCCTGCGAAGGTGTGCGGTACGTACTGCATCAGGCCGCCCTGGGCAGTGTCCCGCGCTCCATTGAGGACCCCATCAGCTCTGACCGTACCAACGTGGGTGGCTTCTTGAACATGCTGACCGCCGCCAAGGACGCAGGAGTGTCGCGCTTCGTGTACGCTTCCTCCAGTTCGGTCTACGGCGACCATCCGGCCCTGCCTAAGGTCGAGCCCCAAATAGGCAACCAGCTCTCACCCTACGCCGTGACCAAGCGTACCAACGAACTCTACGCCGAAGTCTTTGGAAGGTGTTACGGGCTCCAGGCCATTGGCCTGCGCTACTTCAATATTTTTGGGCCTCGCCAGGATCCCAATGGCGCGTATGCCGCCGTCATCCCCAAATGGTTTGACTCGTTACTGAAGGGAAATACCGTGTTCATCAACGGCGACGGCGAAACCAGCCGCGATTTCTGCTATGTAGAAAACGCCGTTCGGATGAACATACTGGCCGCGGTCTCCCAGCACCCGGAGGCTCCCGGCAAGAGCTATAACGTGGCCTGCGGAGCGCGTACAACGCTTAGCGAACTGTTCGTCCTGTTGCGCGGTTTGGCTGCAACCAAGAACCCCGAAACGGCCAAGGCCATGCCTGTCCACAGGGCGGAGCGCGCAGGCGACGTCCGCCATTCCCTGGCGGACATCTCACGGGCCAAGTCGCTTCTGGGCTATGAGCCTGTAGTGCAGATACAGGAAGGCCTGGATATGGCCGCCCCTTGGTATTTCAAACTGGCGGCGCGCAATTCCTGACCGTGAGCTTGGCCTCACGGCGGTGGGGGGCCTCGACCGGCACGCACGTCAGGAGGTCTACAGGGTTGCTACAGGACGGGCGTCCTAGTAGGGCGTCACCGCCTGGAGCAGGAGACGGTCCACCACTCGCCGCAGAGCCAGACCTTCGCCGTCTAAGACGTATGCGCTCGGGGTTGCTCCCTCCCCGTTCGACTGCTTCTCGCTAGAAGCCAGCGGGTCGGTGCTGCCCAACCACACCTGGCCGTCCTCTTCCCAGACAACGGCCTGGAGGGCTTTGCCCTGCGGTCCCGAGTCCGGGAAGGTGAAGGTGAGGCGCTGTGAGCTGTCTTGTCTCTGGGATGAGGCAGCCCCAGGGTTCGTCGCTTCCCCGCCGGTTTCCCCTGCCCGGCCTGTTTCTGGCCGAGACGTCCCCTTTCCAGGGGCAACTCCTGCGAGAGGCTGCACGGCACATCCCAGACTGCGCAGGGCCGCCGCGAAACGTGAGAGCGTCTCGTCGACCGGCCAGGGACTCTGTTGCAGGCGAAGCCCCGGCGCATCGGGCGGCCCAAGGCGCGGGTCGAAGGCCCCCGCAATCTGGCGGGCCAGTTGGGTGAAGTCCACGCCTTCACGGTTGGCCAGAAGCGTCACGCAGACCAGCTCCGAGGGGTCGGTGAAGCGGCTCAAAAACGCCGACTGCCCGTTGCTGCTGCCCGTGACGTACAGGAGTCCCTTGCGCCCTGGGAAACGCCATGCGCCCATAACCGGGGCAACACGTTCGCCAGCCTCTCCGGGCTGGAGCAGCGGTGCGTACAGGATGGCCCGCAGGGCGGGGTCCTTCACCAGGATGCTGCCGGCCAGGCCCACATCCCAGAGGCTTATGTCCATGGCCGAAGCCAGGATGGCGTCGGGAGCAGGGTGAGCGGACGGCTCTGCGCCGTAGCCTGTGGCCCGCTCGGTGGGGTTTATCAAGCGCGGGTCGGCCAGGAAGTCCTTATGGCGGTTGTTGTTTCGGGGTACGTCCTCGCTGTACAGGCGCGAGGACGCGTCTTCGGCAAAGAACGTGTGGGTCAGGCCCAGGCGCTCAAACTGGTTCTTGCGCACGAAATCCCGATAAGACTCCCCGCTGGCGGCTTCCACCACGCGGACAAGAAGGCGGGTGTCCTCAGCGCTCTGGGCCACGCGCGAGTACGGCGAAAAAGCCAGAGGCTTGGCCGGGTCGCCGTCTTCCGGGATGCCGGAGGCGTGGGCCAGCAGGGCGCGCACAGGCACCACCCTCCAGCGTTCAGGCGCATCCGGCAGATATGTGCCCAAGGGGTCTTCCAGGCCCAGCTTTCCTCTCTCCACCAGTTGCATCAGGGCCACACCTGTGTAGGCGTGGGCCATCTGCCCTATGTCGAACACGGTGTTGGTGCCAACCAGCAGGCGGGTTTGCGTGTCGGACAGGCCGTATCCCACGACGCGCGGAATGTAAGGGGCCTGGACGATGGCCAGAGATATGCCGGGGATGTCGTTTTCGGCCATGAACCGGGCTATCATGTCGTCAATGGACTGCCCGCGCCAACGCGTGTCAGCATTGCCGCGCTGGGCGTGAGCGTTGGGCGCGTGAACCAGGACAAAAAATATGGCGAGTATCAGGAAAGGGACGGTGCTTGAAAACATGATTCCCCCGGCACGGCTGGAAGTTTGCACACGGATCAAGCTTCCAGGAATACGCCGGTGCGGGTTTCTGTCAAGGTGAGGCGGGCATCACGCCTAGATTCAGGGGCAGTCCCAGGATTGCGGGCAGCCTTGAAGAAGCGAATGCGTTCTAGCCGGTGCGCATTTAGGGAGGCAACATTGCCTCGACGGCGGGTCGAAGCGCTGCCCAAGGGCCGATAGGGTAGAGGACTCTGGGATGCAGGGCTTCACCGTGACCTGCTCGGTGTTTTATTGTAGAAGATATTGCTTATACCTATATCCATGTTTTTTGCGGGTCCTGAGTCGACCCTTCCTTTCCAAGGGGCGCTGTGTTAAATTTGTGCGGATAATTCATCCGAAGCGTACATCTTGTCGCTGTGTACTCGGGCGGCAATGATTGCGCTATGGACTTTTCCCAGAGTATTTATCTTCCATGTCTCGTGGCCTGTTGTAAGGTATTTCACTTTAAAAATACTTCGAGGGTGGTAAGTCCTCATTAAGGGGGACTCTCGGAGCTGAAAGTTCCAAAGAGCATAAGGCTATGATAAAGCTTAAATCATTCTGCTACCTCGCTCTGGCTATGGGCCTCAGCTTTATAATAGTATGGCATGAATGTAACATTACACAATGGCATCGAGATTTGGGGATGTCCTTTTACCAAATACACAACAAGAACTTTTTCGCTCCACTCAATGCTCAATCCGAAAATATTGAATCCAGTCTGGAGGCGGAGGGAGAGAGTCTCTTCTTGTGGGCATACGGGCCAGCAGTGGAAATTACCTTTCACTCTCTCACGCCTACCGAGTTAACACTGTGCTTTAGTGCGGATAACCCCATTGAGGGCCAACATCTGACACTTATGATTAATGGAAAAAATCTGGACCTAACGGGCACAACCCACCTTCCGCAAAGAATAGCTATCGAACGTCCGGTGTGTCGGAGTTTTCAGTCGATTGCAGGGATGAACTCCATTCGTTTTAATTTTGACCGCTGGAATCACAAGGGTTCAGAGTTTGCCCCTGGCGACCCCCGCCCAAAGGCTTTGCGATTCACCAGCCTGAGACTCGAGCGAGCGCGCGCACCAGAAGGCCAGGGCTAATGTCGGTGAGGACCGGGAAATACCTCGTCCTACTCTTGGGAGGGCTGGCCGGGGCCTATATAATTGTCCGTGCCTTCGGCCTTTCTATCACCTGCGACGAGGGCTGGAGCGCGAATGGTTTCCCACAGCAGAGTCTGTTCACTTTTGTGACCCCGGAGTTCATCGCAGGCCTCAACGCTCACTTATTAAATTCCTGGCTGATTAACCTCAGTGTGACCCTGTTTGGTAGGCACGACTGGGCCGCGCGTTTGCCCGCCTTGTGCGGGGGGGTAATGTACATTTTTTTCGCGTGTAGATTTGCCCTTACCACTACAAGTTCCTGGCGTACCCCCGCCCTGGCAGCGCTACTTTTGGGCAACCCGTATCTACTTGATTTTCTTTCCTTGGCGAGAGGGTATTCTTTGGGGCTTTGTTTCATGATGGTAGGATTGACCCTTATTTTGAACAAGGGGATAGCAAAATACATTTGGGCTCCTGTCTGGCTTTCCGTGTCGGCCCTTTCCAACCTTTCGTTTATCTATCCATATCTAGCTTCGCTCGCCGTTGTCTGGAGTTTGTTGTTGTTCGGGAATAAAAGGGTAGGTGTCTATGACACTGCGAAGAGGATGCTGCCTTCCATTTGCAGTCTCGCAGCACTGACAGTCGTATACATGAAGGCTATGCGCATCGCCGTGCTCCATAATGAACACTGGTGGGGAAGTTCTGCCGGGTTCGTGGACGGAACGATGCAAAGTCTCGTTCGTGTTTCCCTGTATGAAAGGTCCATCCCGCTGTGGGTATATAATTCAATAGCGCAGGTGCTTATATACGGTTTGGTGGCTGTTGTGCTTCTAGTGGTAGTGACACGGCATAGAATAAAGTCTGATATCGCACCATTGGATAATCTCAAGCGGATGCTTCTCCTCTTTTTCATCGTTTGGGGGGGAATCGTCACAGAGCACACGCTCTTCGGTACTCCGTATATAATTGAACGCGGCGCGCTGTTTCTTTACCCTGTCATTGTAATTATATTTTCATTGTTTGCGGAGTATTGCGGTCAAATGCCTTTCATCTCGCGCATGGCCAATGCGTTCGTGTTGCTGCTGACGCTGCTTTGTATGGCAAACACAGCCTATAACGTTAATTTTGATCACACGGCTACATGGTCAGTGGATTCATGTGCAAGAGAATTCACTGAGGCTATAATGTTGGAAAATGATATGAATAACTTTACTAACGAAATGGTGACTTTGTCGACGAATGTTGTGAATTGGCATGCTATCGAGTATTATCTTACGTATAAAATGATGATGTATGTGAAAGCGGCTATCCATACGAGTGGGGTTGCTGACACTGATTACATGATTATCCAAGGCGCTGAGGCTCGAAAGTTGACGGACCAGGGTGTCGCAACTATCGTTACGACCTGTAAACATAGTGACGCAGTCCTTGTGCGAAGGATTCGTTGACGAGATATTTTGCAATTCATGAATGGGTATTCACAGGGAACGGATACGCGTCGGTATTCCGTGAAGTATCTCTGTCGGCAGCGAACATGTGCGGAAAGGACACGAAGCACGCTTGGAATGTCCATGTGCCGTTGGTGTCCACGGGCGATGGAACGCTGTAAAGCGGGTGAACAGGCCCTGTGTCGGTAAACGGAGGTTTCGCCCAATGAACGGACGCATGCATGCCGCTTTGGCCCTGGTCTTTGTAGTTTTCATGGCTCTGCCAGGAATGGCGGGGGCGCAAGGCCCGAGCAAGAGCGAATGCGCCAAGGCTGGCCTCAAGAGCTGCGTAGCGCTCAGTGCTTTTGTCGTGAGTCTGCGCACCGCAGTGAATGCCGGAGACAAGGACGCCGTGGCCGCCCTTTTTTCGTACCCCATCGAAATTCAGCTCAAGGACGGTTTTGAAGTCAGGGACAAGGCTGCTTTGGTCAAAAACTACGACACCATCATGACCAAAGCCGTGCGTGACGCCATGCTCACCCAGGAACCCTTTGTGAATTCCCGGCAGATCATCCAGATGATTGGTGATGGCGCGCAAATCTGGCTGACCGTGGAGAAAGGACGCCTTCTCATCGGTACGGTCATCATAGAGTAACCCGTGCCGCCGCCGCTGCGTCCGGCAGCCAGGCCTGGGCTTGTCGGCGCATGGGGGCGGGCCTGCGTTGTACCCAGCCCGGCAAGCCCTGACGTTGGGGATGCTCTTCACCAATCCTTTTATCCAGGAAAACGCATGAATATCCTCATCCGTTCGCTATTGGTTTTGCTGGTTTTCACTGCTTCTGCCAAAGCGTCCGATACCGAGACGTTTCCTCTTGTTGTGGCAGGCAAGACGTTACGCATAACCAGCGCCTCGTGTCGCCCGGAAATTCAGAGTATGTTGCAGGAGGCACTTGTTCCCGACGCCTTGTCCGTCTCGACTTCAGAGCGCATCCAATACGACTTCAGCGCGGTTGAGGGTGAAGGCCCTCTTGTCCTGATGTTCGATTTCGACAAGCGTGGCAAGTGGGTGGAGGTCGTGATCGAGTCCTTCCTGAAGCAGCAGAATCCTGTGGCCCAGGAGCTTGTAGGCTGGCTGAATATGAATGCCGGACCAGGAAGGATGAAAGGTAAAACAAGAATTTGGAACCATATTGGGTATGCATTCCGCTTGAAAGAAGTAAAAAATGCAGGGGAAGATTCCGTGTACAGCGTTACAATTTCCAGAAAGTAATATTACGCAAAAGGAGCAGCCCAAGGTTTCTTGGACAGCTTATCGTCTATTCAGGTGCCCCCGGAAAGGTCGCGAAA
>JBBRUD010000107.1:0-14245 GCA_038248065.1 Desulfovibrionales bacterium
GGACGGTGGATGCGGGGGACGGTGGATGCGGGGGACGGTGGATGCGGGGGACGGTGGATGCGGGGGACGGTGGATGCGGGGGACGAAGGTTCCGGCGGTCCTCGTCCGATGCGATTCCTCGGGCCAAAGCGCCCTGCGGCGCATCGGCCTGCGGTCCGGCGGAACCTCCGCCCCCCGCCAGCACTGGCGCGTCGAAAGAAGAGGATTTCCTTCTGACTAGTCAACCTGTTTGGAACAGCAAAAAGAAACTTGGACTGTAGCCCTATTGCGGGGGTCCGGGGGTGGGCTTCCACCCCCGGCCGCCGGAGGCAAAACACCTTTCTCCTCCTACCATCTCCTCCACTCTTCTCCTACTACCCCCAACCATCTCCCCCGCTCTTCTTCTACAACATATCCAGCGGGTCCAGGTCGAGTTGCAGGCGCAGCTTGGAGTTCCTTCCCACCCGGTGGGCGGCTTCGGCGAAGGCGTTGCGGATAAGCCGCCAGTCCGGCGCTTTGAGCAGGCAATGGAAGCGCAGCCGGTCGCGCACCATGGTGATGGGTGCCGGGGCAGGGCCAAGCACCCGGACGCCGCCGGTGGCGCGCAGCCCGGCGGCAAGAAGGGCCAGGGCTTCGGGGCCGTGCTCCCACTGGCGGGGATAGCTGGCGCGCACCAGCCCCAGCTTGACGAAGGGCGGATAGCTGTATTTCAGGCGCTTAGCCAATTCCAGGTCGAAAAATCCGTGGTAGTCGGCGTTTAACACGAAGTTCCAGAAGGGTTCCAGGGGATTCCTGGTCTGGATGAGCACCTTTCCGGGCAAATCGCCGCGCCCGGCACGGCCGGCAACCTGCACCAGCATCTGGAAGGCCCGTTCGGCGGCGCGGTAATCCGGGAAGTTGAGGCCCACGTCACCGTCGGCCACGATCACCAGGGTGACATCGGGAAAATGGTGTCCTTTGGAGAGCATCTGGGTGCCCACCAGAACGCGGGTTTTGCCCTGTTCGAACTCGGCGAGTATGGCTTCGGCCCGGCCTGCCCGGCGGGCGATGTCCCGGTCCAGGCGTCCGATGGGTACATCTGCCGGAAGCACCGTGGAGAGCTGCTCGGCCAGCATCTCCGTGCCCTCGCCCATCGGCAGGAAGTTGCAGCCGCCGCATTTGCCGCAGGGGCTGGGAAAGCCGTAGCTCTGGCCGCAATAATGGCAGACCAGCCGCTCGCGCCCCTTGTGATAGGTGAGCGACACCTCGCAACTGGGACATTTGACCACCTGTTCGCAATCCAGACAGAAGAGCAGCGGCGCGTAGCCTCGACGGTTGAGCAGAATCATGGCCTGCTCGCCGCGCTCCACGGCCCCGTGCAGTTCGGCCAGACTTTTGGCGGCCAAAAGACCGGCTCCGCTTTTATCGAGTTTGCGGCTGAGTTGCACGGCCTTGTCGCGCGGGGCCAAGTCTACCAGTTCAATTTCCGGGGGAGTGCCCGGCCCGGCCCGATGTTCCAGGCTGAGCATGGGGGTCAGGCCTTCGCGGGCGGCGTGGAAAGTTTTCACATCCGGGGTGGCGGAGCCCAGTAGAAGAAGGGCACTGTCCTGCCTGGCTCGAAAATAGGCCACTTCCTTGGCCTGATAGGTCATGCGCTCGTCCTGCTTGAAGGAGGCGTCGTGCTCTTCATCCAGGATGATAAGCCCCAGATCGCGCAGAGGCAGAAACAGAGCCGAACGCGTACCCACAACAAGCGTGGGGGTGCGGATCATGGCGGCGTCGCGATACGTGCGCTCTCTGCGGGCGGGTGTCTGGTAGCCGTGAGAATAGACAGGGTCGAAGCCGAACCAGGCGCGCGCCCGAGAGCGCAGGGCCGAGGCCAGAGCAACCTCTGGAGCCAACAGCAACACCGAACGGCCAGACTTCAGACAGGCTTCGGCCAACTCAAAGTAGAGCCGCGTCTTGCCGCTGCCGGTCACCCCATGGATAAGCCGTTCTCCGCCCTGGCCGTTGGCGAGCAGGGGCAAAAGGGCGTCACAGGCGGCCTGTTGCTCGGGTGTGAGGGGTGGCCGCCCGACCGGAGCGTCAAAGGTGGCGGTCTCTTCGGGTTCCTCAGGCGGCGGGCCGAGGATGATGTGCCCTTTGGCCTCCAGAGTAGAGAGCGCGGCGGTGATTGACGGCCCCAGAGCCTCGCGCAGTTGGGTAGCCGTGGCCTGGCCGCGCGTGAAGAGACATTCCAGCACGGCCAGTTGGGCCGTGGCTGCCGGACGCACCGGCCAGGGGGGATCTACCTGGAGACGGTAAGTCTGGTCGCGGTCCATGGCCGCTAGGGCCAGCTCCACTTCGCCGCCGCGCCAGGCCGTGGCCAGTTCTTCCAGCCGCTGCGCAGTGGCGTCGCCCAGACGGTTCAAGGGGAGCTTTCTGCGCTTGCCGCCCTCGCGCCAAGTCAACTGTGCCTGCGAGGTTTTGAGGCCTGCGGGAAGCAGCGTGGAGAGCACCTGCCCCACCCCGGACATCTGCCGCGCGGCCAGGTTTTCAGCCAACTCTACATAGGCACCGTTGAGCAGCGGGGCGAGTTCAAGAGGCCAGAGAATATCCTTGAGCGCGATGCCTTCGGGGGGGGTGTCTTCCACCCCGAGGATCACCCCGGCCCGCAGGGAATTACCCATGGGGACGGCCACCCGCAGGCCGCGCGGCAGTTCCCAACCTTGGAAACGCGGCGGCACGGTGTAGGTGAGGATGGAAAACGGAGGGGAAAGAAGCGCTACGCGCAGGGGGGAAGCCATCGCAGAAAGGCCGGACCGCCAGAAGCGGCCCGGCCCGATCCGTTAGCCGCTGGGCATCAGCTCTTTCAGGCGGGAGATGAGCGGGTAGCGCAACTCCTCGTCCTGAAGGGCAAAATAAATGTTAGCGGTCAGGTATTCCACCCAGTCGCCCGCGTCGAAGCGCTGGCCGCGAATCTTCACAGCCAAGAGACGGTTTTTCTGGGCCAGCCCGCGCAAGGCGTCGGTGAGCTGATACTCGCCGTCCTTGTTGGGTTTCAGGCTTTCAAGGTGTTCGAAAACCTCGGGGAACAACACGTAGCGGCCCACGATCGCCAGTTTGGAAGGCGCTTCGCTGGGCTTGGGCTTTTCCACCAGGTCTTTCACCCGGTACATGCCTGACGAGAATTCCTCGGCGTCTATGATGCCATAGCTGGACACTTTGTCCGCCGGAACTTCCATGACGCCCACCACGGACATGTGCTCGCTCTGGGCCACGGCAATCAGTTGCTTGATGCCCGGCTCCATGCTGAACATGAGGTCGTCGCCGACCATGACCGCGAAGGGGCCGTCTTTGACCACTTCCTTGGCGCAGAGCACCGCATGTCCCAGGCCCAGTTGTTTTTTCTGGCGCACGGTGATGATGTTGGCCATTTCGGCGGTTTCGCGCACTTTGGCCAGCATTTCGGTCTTTCCAGAGCGCTCCAACAGGTCTTCAAGGGCGAGATTGTAATCGAAATGATCTTCAATGATCACTTTATTGCGGTTGGTGACGAACACCACGTCGGTACATCCAGCGGCCTGCGCTTCTTCAACAACGTATTGCACAACGGGTTTGTTGAAAACAGGCAGCATTTCCTTGGGAACATTCTTGGTGGCCGGGAGCGAACGGGTTCCCCATCCGGCAACCGGAATCACCACTTTCTTGACTTCCATGGCCCTCTCCTCGCGGTTCTGGCTTAACGGTCCAACTGCGAATCCTAGGAGATTCGACAGAAATGTCCAGCACTAAGGCCTGCCTTAACGCAGATGGGTTTTCAACTCCACTGCAACCATTTCCGCCAGTGCCTTGACCTGTGCGGCGTCCTGGCCTTCCACCATAATACGGGCCACGGATTCCGTGCCGGAATACCGCAGGAGCACCCGGCCCTTGCCCGCAAGGGCATCTTCACAATGTTTGACCGCCGCAACCACCTGGGGGACGGTTTCGAAGGGAATTTTGCGCTCCACATGCACGTTTATGAGCAACTGGGGATAAGGCTCCAGAAGGTTGGCCAGCTCCGAGAGCGGGCGGCCATGCTCCAGCATGATGCGGATGAGCTGCAAGGCGGCAAGAGTACCGTCGCCGGTGGTGGCGTGGCGTTTGAAGATGATATGCCCGGATTGCTCCCCGCCGAGCATGGCTCCCTCGCGCTGCATGCCCTCGAAGACATAGCGGTCGCCCACCGGGGTGCGCAGCAGACGTCCGCCCCGCTCGTTCATGAACACCTCAAGGGCCATGTTGCTCATGACCGTGGCGACCAGCAGGTTACCTGGCAGATCCCCGGATTTCATGAGGTCCAAGGCGAAGATGGCCATGAGTTGGTCGCCGTCGAGGATGTTGCCCTTCTCGTCCACCACGATCAGCCGGTCGGCGTCGCCGTCGAGGGCGATGCCGATATCCGCGCCGGTCTCGCGCACTTTCTGGGCGGTGACGTCGGGGTAGAGGGACCCCACCTTGCGGTTGATGTTGATGCCGTCGGGCTCCACGCCGATCTTGATAACCTTGGCCCCAAGTTCGTCGAAGACCAGTGGGGAAACACGGTAAGCCGCGCCGTTGGCGCAATCCATGACCACCTTCAAGCCTTCGAACTTGAGGTCCGGCGGAATGGTGCTCTTAAGGTAGACGTTGTAACGTCCGGGACTGTCTTCGATCTTGAAAGCGCGGCCCACGCCTTCAGGCGGGGGGAAAGACCAGTCGTCCTTATCGCCTAGCACCTTGCCGGCGATGGCGTCCTCGGCCTCGTCGGGCAGTTTGAAACCATGACGGTCGAAAAACTTGATGCCGTTATCCATATAGGGGTTGTGGGAGGCCGAGATGACCACGCCCACATCTGCGCGCATGGACCGGGTAAGAAAAGAAATGGCCGGCGTGGGCAGCGGCCCCACCAGAAACACGTCCATGCCTGAGGCGCAAAACCCCGAAGCCAGAGCGTATTCGAAAATGTATCCCGAAAGCCGGGTGTCCTTGCCGATGACCACCCGATGCCGACCCTTGCCGTTGCGGAACTGCTGTCCCGCGGCCAGCCCCACACGCAGTGCCACTTCCGGGGTCATGGGGTAAATATTGACCTGCCCGCGCAGACCGTCGGTTCCAAAAAGGCGTTTGTTCATGGAATCTCCCGTATCATTTCACCAAAACCGGCACTGTTGCCGGTTTGGCCTCAACAAGCGAATACCCTTGCGGCAGCGTGACCCTATAGGCCAGATCATACCGCCCAGGCGAAATTTTGGCGTCCACATCCACGGTAGCTGTAATGGCATCCTTCCAGGACGGCTCTCGCATCACCGCCGCAGGAGCCTTTACCCGAACCGTTATCGTGTTCCGGGCAAGCCGTACCAAAGCCTTGCCCTTGTAGACAATTGCGACCCGGACTTCCACGGCCGCCTCGCGTTCCTGAGCCTGAAAGGTGACCTGGGCCTTGACCATGCGGGGGATGGCCTCCACCTGTTCGGGGAGCACCAGATTCACCAGGCTGTCAACGCGCCGCATAGGATCGTCGGGCAGTGTCAAAGGCTGAGTAGGAATATCACTGACTTCGCGCACCAGTGATTCAGGCCCGGAAATACTCACATTGGCGGGCTCCACGACGCCCTCTATTTTATAATCCCGTGACGCGCCGTTCTTGTACACCAGCCGGACGGGCACGCTTTTCACAAGGCGCTTCTCCACGTCAAGCTCAAGGGTGGAAGGCCGAATCTCCACCACTTCGAAGAGCTTGGCCAGGGGAATGGATTCGGGGTCGATGACCACGGTATTCAGGCCCGGCCCGAGGGCGTGAGCATTGAGGGTGTAGACCAGCGACTGAGGGTCGATCTTGCGGATAAGCCCCTTGGGGCCGCGCACCAGCACATCAAGCTGCCCTCGCGGCGCGCCGCGCAGCACGAGATTCTCGGATAAGCCAGCCATTTCCAGCTTGACCGGAACCCAGGAATCCACCCGTTCCCGACCGGTGACCAGATACCAGCAGAAGACCGCCAGGAAAAGAGAAAGCACACGGGAAAACCAGGGAGAATTCACGGCCTACCCACCCATTTTCTGATGATCAAGGCATGCAGGGCCTCGCTGTCGAGGGGGTCGGAGAGTTTCCCCCCCATGGCGGCGGAAACTACGCCGCGTTCCTCGGAAACAACCAGGGCCAGAGCATCGGTTTCTTCGGTCACGCCCACGGCCGCGCGGTGCCGGGTGCCCATGGTGGCTTTGAGGGCGCGTTGCGTGGCCAGGGGAAGAATACAGGCCACGGCGGCTATCTGCCCGCCCCTGGCCACCACCGCGCCGTCGTGCAGGGGGCTTTCATGATGAAAGATGGTTAGCAGCATGTCGGTGCTGAGTTCCGTGGAAAGCTCCACCCCGCGCACCATGATGTCCCCCAGAGGCACACCCCGCTCCAGCACCACCAACGCCCCGATGCGCCTGCGGGAGAGTTCCAGCAGCGCTTCGGCAAGTATTCGCGCGCCCTCGCCCGCTTCTGCTTTGGCCCGGAGGCCGAACCAACGCGTGCCCACCTGGGAAAGCGCCTTGCGGATATCGGCCTGAAACAAAATGACCAGCACCAGAAAGAAGGAACTGAGAAAGTTGGTCAGCAGCCAGTGGAGGGTGTACAGCCCGAATTCGCCGGAAAGATAAAAGGCCAGCAGCAGCACCACGATGCCGTGGATCACCGATACCGCCCGGGTTCCCTGCACCAGGAGCATCAGCCGATAAAAAATGACCGCCACCAGGATAATATCCAGAATTTCACGCCACGAAATGGGAAGTCTGCTCAGCCAGTCCATTTACGCCAGCTCGGTTGCGAGTTTCAGGGTGAGCCGGGTGTCAGCCGCCCGATGAACCCGGTGGATGGACGCGCCATGACGAAAGGCCAGGGCCGTGGCCACCTGGGTGGGCAACGCCCGGTCGGCAACGCCAAGACCCGACAGCCCGCCCAAAAACGATTTGTTGGACAACCCCATCAGCACCGGCCTCCCCAATGTCAGGAATTTGCCGATGTTGCGGATAAGCGCGACATTGTGCGCCAGGGTCTTGCCGAAGCCGATACCCGGATCAAGCACCACCCGGTCCTCAGGCAGCCCGGCCTTGGCCAGCATCGCCAGACGCGATTCGAAAAACGCGAAGACATCGGCCACCACATCGTCGTAGCGCGGCTCCACCTGCATGGTAGCAGGACGCCCCAAAGAATGCATCAGCACATAACCGGGCTTCATCTGCGCCACCACATCTAAAAGGCCCGGATCAAAAGCGCAGGCCGAGACGTCGTTGACGATATCCGCACCAGCCTCAAGGGCCTGCCGGGCCACCTCGGACTTGTAGGTGTCCACGGAGAGGACGGGAGGAGTGGGAGAAGGCAGGATTGAGGAGGCATCCCTGCCCCCTCCTTCCAAAACTTTTGGCGGCTTCGCGTATGGAGGAAAAAATGCAGCCAGGATTCCTTGAATGACGGGCAATACCCGGAGGAGTTCGTCGGACAGGGGCAAGGGTTCGGCAAAGGGCCGCGTGGATTCGCCCCCGATATCCAGGATGTCCGCGCCCTGGGCTGCCAGTTCCAGACCGTGAGCCACGGCGGCATCCGGCGTGGCGTGGTGGCCGCCATCAGAGAAGGAATCCGGGGTGACGTTGACGATGCCCATGACGAAAAAGGGGGCCGGGCCCAAGACCCGCCCCCCTTTTACAGTCCAAGTAGCCCCGCGAACAGGGGTGCTAACCATTATCCTCGCCGGAGCCTTTGGAGCCGCCGGAGCTGGCCGGAGGATCACCGCCAGCGCTGGCCGCACTTTCGGTCGGAGCCTCGGGAGTTTCCTGTTTGGCCGGTTCGTCGGCTACGGGCGCTCCTGCTTCGGCGGCAGCGCTGGCAGCGGCGCTGGCAGCGGCACGATCGGCCCTGGCTTCGGCGGTTTCGGAGTCGGGCAACCCCTCGCCACGCATGAGGGCATCGATATCCGCGCCGCTGATGGTCTCGCGTTCCAGCAAGGCCTTGGCGATGAGGTGCAGGGTCTCCACGTTGTCAGTCAACAGCTGTTTGGCGCGGCTGTGGCACTTCTCAACGATGGAGCGGACCTCGTCGTCGATCTGACGGGCGGTGTCTTCGCTGAAGTTCTTGGGATGCATGAGTTCACGGCCAAGGAATATTTCCTCTTCCTTCTCGCCGTAAGCCAACGGTCCCAGAGTTTCGCTCATGCCCCACTTGCAGACCATCTTCCGGGCCATGCCGGTGGCGCGCTCGATGTCGTTGCCCGCTCCGGTGGTCAGTTGGTCCAACACCAGTTCTTCAGCAACCCGTCCGCCCATGAGCATGACGATGGTGTCGGTCAGGAACACCTTGGTGTAGGTGTGCCTGTCGTCGCCAGGCAACTGCATGGTGATGCCCAGAGCGCGGCCACGGGGGATGATGGAAACCTTATGGATGGGGTCGGAGCCTTTGATCAGCTTGGCGATCAGGGCGTGGCCGGCTTCATGGAAGGCTGTGGTGCGCTTCTCATCGTCGGACAGGATGAGGCTGCGCCGCTCCTTGCCCATAAGCACTTTGTCCTTGGCCTGCTCGAAGTCTTCCATGGTCACCCGGTCACGGTTGAGCTTGGCGGCCTGGAGGGCGGCCTCGTTCACCAGGTTTTCCAGGTCCGCGCCGGTGAAACCGGGCGTTCCCTTGGCCAGGATTTCCAGATCGACTCCGGCGGCCATGGGAGAGCGCCGGGTGTGGACTTCAAGAATGTGCTTGCGACCGCGCACGTCCGGGGCGGGCACGATCACCTGCCGGTCGAACCGGCCGGGACGCAGCAGGGCCGGGTCGAGCACGTCGGGGCGGTTGGTGGCGGCGATGAGGATGACGCCTTCGTTGGACTCGAAGCCGTCCATCTCCACCAGCAACTGGTTGAGGGTCTGTTCACGCTCGTCATGTCCGCCGCCCAGGCCCGCGCCACGCTGGCGGCCCACGGCGTCGATTTCGTCAATGAAAATCAGGCAGGGGGCGTTCTTCTTGCCCTGCACGAACAGGTCGCGCACACGGGCAGCGCCCACGCCCACGAACATTTCCACAAAGTCGGAACCGGAGATGGAGAAGAAGGGAACTCCCGCTTCGCCAGCCACAGCACGGGCCAAGAGCGTCTTGCCGGTGCCCGGCGAGCCGACCAGCAGCACGCCTTTAGGGATGCGCCCACCCAACCGGGTGAACTTCTTGGGATCGGACAGGAACTGCACGATCTCCGAGAGCTCCTCCTTGGCCTCATCCACGCCGGCAACATCCTGGAAGGTGACGCGGGCCGTATCCTGGTTGATCAGGCGAGCGCGCGAGCGGCCAAAGGACATGGCCTTGCCGCCGCCGCCCTGCATCTGGCGCATGAAGAAAATCCAGACGCCGATGAGCAGCAGCATGGGAAACCAGGAAACCAGGAGCGAGATGTACCAGGGGGATTCTTCCTCCGGTTCTGCGCGCACCTGCACCTTGTTGGCAATAAGGGTCTGCACCAGCCCCGGATCGTTGGGAGCGTAGGTGGTGAAGCGCTGATTGTCGCTGGCCACGCCCTCGATCTTGGGACCCTGAATTTTTACCGCCTGCACTTGGCCCTGGGTCACCTTGGCCATGAAATCGGAATAGGCCAGCTTGGCCTGTTGCGGCGGTTGTTGGTTGAGAAGATTGAACAGAACGATCATCACCACACAGATGACCGCCCAGATACCGAGATTCTTCGTGAAGTTATTCAAGTGGAATTCCTCCGTCGGGCTTGGCCCGCATCAAGCGTGATAACATAGCCTCTTACCGGCTGTCCATTCAGCCCGGTGTTGTACTTCGGCGAGTTAACAGATATAAAGATCTTTCGGTCGGAAGCGTATCGTCACCGGTGTGGCGCACGGTCTTCAAAACCGTTGAGCGGCTCATACCCGCTGGTAGGTTCGACTCCTATACGCTTCCGCCATTTGCGTCTTGCGCATCCCACAAACAAAGAGAAGAGGCCTCCGGCGGCCAAAGGGCCAATGGCTCTTTGGAATCCCCTCTCTTTTCAATTGACACCTTGCAGCCTTATGGGCGGATTTCGCCCAGCCAGCTCGCAAGGGCCGCAATCTGCTCCCGCACACGCTGCGGCGCTGTGCCGCCCGGTGTGTTTCTGCGGGCCATGGCAGCTTCATAGCCGAGAATGGCAAATACATCCTCGTTGATCTCCGTGGAAAGCGTTTTCAATTCCTCAAGCGATAAATCTTCCAGGCCAACGCCCTTCTGCTCGGCCAGGGCTACTGCCGATCCGGCCACATGGTGCGCTTCCCTGAAGGGTACGCCCTTGGCGGCCAGATAGTCGGCAAGCTCTGTGGCGTTCAGAAAGCCCAGTTTCAGGGCTTTATGCATGCGATCTGGGCGGAAGCCCATCACTTTCATCATTTCGGCCATGATGGCCAGGGAGTCGCTGACGGTCTGGTCGGCGTCGAAAAAGGGTTCCTTGTCTTCCTGCATGTCCCGGTTGTAGGCCAGAGGCAGGCCCTTCATGATGGTCATGAGCGTAAACAGCGCGCCGTAGACCCTGCCCGTCTTGCCGCGCATAAGCTCGGCCACGTCGGGGTTCTTCTTCTGGGGCATAATGGACGAGCCCGTGGCAAAGGCGTCCGGCAAGGCCACATAGCCGAAATTCGGGTTGGCCCAGATGATGATCTCCTCACTCAAGCGCGACAAGTGCATCATCACCGTTGTGGATACAAACAGCGCCTCCAGGGCGAAATCCCGGTCCGACACGGCATCCAAACTGTTATTGAACGTACCATTGAGGCCCAACTCGTCAGCCACCGATTTGGGGTCCAGCGGAAAGGTCGTGCCTGCCAGGGCCGCCGCGCCAAGCGGCGACACGGCTGAACGTTTCAGGGCGTCGACACAGCGTTCATGGTCGCGCTTGAACATCCAGGCGTAGGCCAGCAGATGATGCCCCAGGCTCACGGGCTGGGCGGGCTGTAGGTGCGTGTAGCCGGGCAGCAGCGTTTCCACGTGCTCGCCAGCGCGTTCAACCAAAACCGTAACAAGCCCGGCCAGCAGTTCGCTCCACACTTCCAGGCGGACGCTGACGTACAGCCGGAAATCCAGGCAGACCTGATCGTTGCGCGACCGACCTGTGTGCAACTTGCGCCCAGCCGCGCCGATCATCTCCGTCAGGCGCGACTCGATGTTCATGTGCACATCTTCCAGCTCGTCCTTCCAGACGAATGTGCCCGCATCGATCTCGGCCAGTATCTGCGTGAGGCCCTCGACAATCTGTCCGGCCTCGTCCGCAGAGATGATGTCCTGTCGGGCCAGCATGCGCGCATGGGCTTTAGAGCCGGCGATATCCTGGGCGAAGAACTTGCGGTCGAAACGCACGGAGCCAGTGTAACGTTCGACGATTTTGGAAGTGGGCTCGGCGAAACGACCGCCCCAGGGTTTTGATGAGCTAGAGCTGGACATGAGAAGAGCCTCCGGCGGCCAAAGGGGCAATGCCCCTTTGGAATCCCTTATAGTAAATTTATGTATACTGCGGTCGGGACGGTTTAGGCAGTGCCGGGCAAAGAAACCGGACTTCACCTGGGCGTTGGATTCAACTCTCTTTCCAGGGGTTTGACACGCAGCGCGCGTTCCTTCGCATACCCACCAGATCCCACAAACTGCAGACCATCCCGCAGCCCCCTATTGCGGGGGTCCGGGGGGGATCATCCCCCCCGGCGGGGGTCAAGGGGGCAGCGCCCCCTTGTCTTGTTATATCTTGCTATACCCGCGCAGCCGCAGCCCTTGCAGGCGAATGAACCCGGTAGCATCGGACTGGTCGTACACGGAGTCCTGCTCGAAGGTGACCAGTTCGGTGTTGTACAGGCTGTTGGGCGATTTGCGGCCCACCGGTGTGGCCTGGCCTTTGTAGAGCTTGACGCGCACGGTGCCGGTGACGCGTTCCTGGCTTTTGTCGACCAGAGCCTGCAAGGCTTCGCGTTCCGGGGCGAACCAGAAGCCGTAGTAGACCATTTCGGCGTAGCGCGGGATCAGGCTGTCGCGCAGGTGCATGACCTCGCGATCCATGGTGATGCCTTCCAGGTCGCGGTGGGCGGTGTGGATGATGGTGCAGCCGGGGGTCTCGTAGACGCCGCGCGATTTCATGCCCACGAAGCGGTTTTCCACCATGTCCAGGCGTCCCACGCCGTGCTTGCCGCCCAGAGTGTTGAGGGCCTTGATGATGGCGGCAGGCGACATGGGCTTGCCGTCGATGGCCACGGGGTTGCCTTCCTGGAAGTCGAGGGTGATGTATTCGGCCTCGTTGGGGGCGTCCTCGGGGCGCTTGCACAGCTGATAGCTGTGGGGACCGGGCTCGTTCCAGGGATCTTCCAACTCACCGCCTTCAAAGGAAAGGTGCATGAGGTTGCGGTCGCTGCTGTAGGGTTTTTCCTTAGTGACGGGCACGGGGATGCCGTTTTCCTGGGCAAAAGCCATGAGGTCGGCGCGGCCCTTGAATTCCCATTCGCGCCAGGGAGCGATGGTCTTGAGCTGGGGAGCAAGGGCCATGGCGGATAGCTCGAAACGCACCTGGTCGTTCCCCTTGCCGGTGGCGCCGTGGGAAACGGCCTGAGCGCCTTCTTTGAGGGCGATTTCCACCATGCGCTTGGCGATAAGGGGCCGGGCGATGGAGGTTCCCAGCAAGTAGCGGCCTTCATACATGGCAGCGGCACGAAGCACGGGGAAGACGAAATCGCTGGCGAATTCCTCGCGCAGGTCGTCGATGTAGGCCTTGGTGGCTCCGGTGTTGAGAGCCTTTGCCTCCAGGCCGTCCAGTTCTTCTTCCTGGCCCAGGTCGGCGGTCATGGTGATGACTTCGCACTGATAGGTCTTCTTGATCCACTTGAGGATCACCGAGGTATCGAGGCCGCCGGAATACGCCAGCACAACTTTCTTTATCGAGCTCATGGATAGTCTCCGCTAAGGCAGTTGATATTCTTGATAATCGTGATCGCCGTAGACCCATTCCAGAATGGCCATCTGGATGTGCAGGCGGTTTTCAGCCTGATCCCAGACAATGGAGGCATCGGATTCAAAGACCTCGGCGGTCACTTCCTCGCCCTGGTGGGCGGGCAGGCAGTGCATGAATTTTGCGCCTGGAGCGCACAGGCTCATGGCCTTGGCATCCACCTGATAGGAGGAGAACACCTTGATGCGGTCCTGGGCTTCGCTTTCCTGGCCCATGGAGGCCCAGACGTCGGTATTGACGAAATTCGCGTCTTTCATGGCTGCGGCCGGGTCTTGGGTCAGGGTGATCCTGGCTCCCTTGGCCTGGGCGTTGGCAAGGATTTCGGCGTTAGGCAGATAGCCTTCCGGGCAGGCAAGGGCCAGCTCGAAAGGAAAGTACACTGCCGCGTTGATGAAGGAATGAGCCATGTTATTGCCGTCGCCAATCCAGGCCACCTTGGTGGCGGAAAGTCCGCGCCGCGCTCGGCCATGGTCATCATATCGCCCAGCACCTGGCAGGGATGGTAATCGTCGGACAGGGCGTTGACGATTGGTATGGAGGATTTGGCCCACATGCGGGTGAGCTTGGAGTGCTCGAAGGTGCGCATGACCAACCCGTCCACGTAGCGCGAAAGCACGCGGATGGTATCCTCCACCGGCTCGGAGCGGCCGAGCTGGGAGTCATTTTGGGTCATGTAGATGGTAGAGCCGCCCAGATGGCGAATGGCCATCTCAAAGGACACCCGAGTGCGGGTGGAAGCCTTCTCGAAGATGAGGGCCAGGGTTTTCCCCTCCAGCAGACCGGAACGATGTTTGGTGCGCTTCATCTCGATGGCGCGGGCAACCACGCTCCCGGCCTGTTCGCGAGGAATATCGTGGATGGTGAGAAACTTCTTGAGCATGTCGGCCCTCCGCGTGCGGTATTCCGTAGGAAAAGAGATGGTTTTTATTCCTTGGCGGGCAGGTTGTAAAGAGGGTGAAGCACATTGGCTGTGAACTTGAGCCTGAACCGTTTCTGCGTGGCTTCGCCCTGCCCGCCCACCCTGCGCATTATCCGAGGGTGCCCTCGCCCGGCAACCCTTCACAAAGACGTTTGAATTATACGCCGCAAAGTTGATTCAATAGTTCTATATGTATTTATCTGCCAACAAATCATTTGACAGACCAACATCCCCCGGTAATGTGCTTTGATCAAGGCTCTGTTCGCGTTGAGTGTTGAAGCTACCCAAGGGACATGATTAGTGCCCGTTTCGGGGTCAGGCTTTCGCCTAAACGCTCGAACAATCTCCGCCAACCAAGGTAGTTGGCCAGATACTTCGTCGCCACACCCCC
>JBBRUD010000108.1:0-14220 GCA_038248065.1 Desulfovibrionales bacterium
CTCGGCCAGCTGGAGCCGTTGGTTTGTGGTCAACCGTTCAAGGCTGGCGAGAAGCGATAGGAATTGTTCAGTGTCCATGGCTGCCTCCATGGGGAGCAATCTACAAGTTTCAACACCGAAAGGGAACACAGCCTTAAATAAAATCAAAACTTTCAAAAAACTTACCGTCCCTCAAGCCATTATTGTGGGATTAATCATAGGCCTTATTTATGGCTGGATTCGAAGTCAATTCCCGAGATAAGAATCCTTCGTTTACCTGATCACTTCAGGTTGTCACCTGCCAGCAACTCCTGCCCCTCCCCCGGATACGCCTTGAAATCCTTGGGCTCCGTGGGCTTCTCCACTGCGGGCCAGTGGCCGGGTTGCGGTTCACTGCCTTCCAAACCCACGGGGGGGCGTTGCTTGTCAGCCATCCGGGGTTCTTGCCGCAGGTCGATACCCGGCTGGGGCCAGCTGAATTCGATGGCGATGTTGTTGGGATCAAAAGAGTAGAGCGACAGGATGAAGCCGTGGTCGATGACTTCCGAGGCCCAGAAGCCCGCCGCTTCAAGCTTGTCTTTGAGCTCCCACAGGTCTGCCTGTTCGGGCACGCCGATGGAGATGTGGTCAAAGGCGAAAGGCCCCTTCACCGGCATGCCGTGGTCCTTGGGTTCCAAGGGCGTAACGTCTGGCCACTCGAAGAAGGCGATCATGTCCGTTTCGGAAATCTCCAGAAAGTAGTGGCGGTAGCCCTCGCGTCCAAGCCCAGCCACCAGGCGCATGCCCAGCAAGTCCCGCCAGAAGCGGATGGTTGCTTCCAGGTCGGCAGTGGCCATGGCCAGATGGTTGATCCCGGTGAAACGCATGATTTCTCCTAGAGTTGCTCCAGCCCCATGGCCTTGGGATAGAACGTGCCGCTGAAGACGACTTCGGCTGCGCCGCGCAGTACCACGCCGTCGGTGACGTCAACGCCCAGAATCTCGCCGCCGCTGGTGGTCACGTCCACTTCGGCCCCGGTGAGCCCCAACGCCTTGGCGACAATGGCCGACGCGCAGGCTCCGGTGCCGCAGGCGTAGGTTTCGTCCTCAACGCCGCGCTCATAGGTGCGCAGCGTCATCTGGCCAGGGCTTTTGACGGAGACGAAATTGGCGTTAGTCCCGGCCGGTGCGAAAGCAGTATGAAAGCGGATGGCCCGGCCCAGCTTCTTGACGTCCACCAGTGAAACATCATCAAAGAAAACAACAGCATGGGGTACGCCGGTATTGACGAAATGCACGGTAAGCTTTTTTCCCTCGACATCCAGTTCAACACCGGCGCGCAGGTCCTTGGGCGGGGTCAGGCGCACCTTCACCTGGCCGTTATCCAGCACCTGGGCGGCCACAGGCCCGGCGTCCGTGCCCAGAGTGTGCGCAGCCGGGGCCATGCCCAGCAGGAAAGCCAGGCGCGAGGCGCAACGCGCGCCGTTGCCGCACATCTCGGCCCGCGAACCGTCGGCGTTGTAGAAGTGCCACAGATAGTCCAGCCCGGACCCGGGCAGGGCGTCTTCCAGAAAGATCAGCCCATCCGCGCCCACGCCAAAACACTTGCTGCACACCCGCTTGGCCCACTCCGGCATGACCATGAGGGGGGTCTTGAGGGTCCGGTTGTCGATGATGACGAAATCGTTGCCGCAGCCCTGCATCTTATGGAAAGCAATGCCCTTGCCCAGGGCAGATTCAAGCGACATGGAACAACTCCTCGATTGGAATAAAAAGCAGAATACCAAAGAGTAAACAGCGAGGGAAGAGCCACAAGGGGGCGCTGCCTGCCATCAGCTCTCGGGGAGAAACGCTTTGGCCAGGGCGAGCATCTCCTCGTAGGAGCGGCGGTTCTTGATGGCCAGAGCCAGATCGAGTCCCATGAGCATCTTGTGGTGGGCGTCAATGAGCATTTCGCGGGCCTGGGAGTCCAGGCGCCTGCGGATGAAAGGTTCGTCGATGCCGTCGATGCACATGTGAAAGGCGTCGGCCAGGTAATGGAAGGAGATGCCGGAGAGAAAGGGTTGCAGCCCGGTTTTGCCTTCGCGCCGCGCCCAGAGCAGAAAGAACAGCAGTTTGAGGATAAGCTCGTCCGCCCGCGTGGTGTGGGACACGTCCGGGAAGACGGTCTTGTCCAGGTTGCCGGAGCGCATGGTTTCCAGCAGCGCCTGGGCCTGTTCCATGGTTTTGGTTTCGTCCACCAGGGGCGTACCGAAGGTTCCTGAAAGGGTAATCAGGGTCTTACGTGGGTTTTCGGAGGAGGCGATAGCGCAGGAGGCGGTGCGCAGCAGCCGCAGCTTGCGCCGGTAGTCGCGCAGCAGGGCGCGGCTCTTGTGGCGGGCCATGCGCCGGATCATGTCTTCATCCAGGGCGGAGCCAGCCGATTCCAGCAGCAACTTGGTGTAGGGCTCTGTGGAGTATTGCAGCTCGTCTGTCAGGCTCTGCGGCCCTTTACGCTTATCCATGAGCTTTTTCACCGAGAGCCAATAGGCGGCGTATCCGGCCGCAGGGATGGTCAGCAGATCAAGAGTGGGCTGTACGGCAGTGGTGTCGGTCATGGCGCATCTTGCAAAAAGCCGGGGAAGGAGGCAAGCTCCAGACATGAAAGAGTTGAAGATTGTTCCGGCTTCCCACGACGGCGGATGTTGCGCCCCCAAGGAAAAACCGGCGGACGCCGGATTGTGCGCCTGCGGCTACGAGCTGAAACCTGAACATCCATGCGAATGCGCCACGACGCCTGGGCCTGCCGCCCCTGCCGCCCATGTGTGCGGATGTCAGCCCAAAGCGGAAGCCGCTGCGCTGCCGCGCTTTGAGGCAGTTGCTCCGCCAGCCGGGCCTTCGCTGATGGAATTCGGCAAGATTGCGGCTGGGGCCGCTTCGGTCGGGGTCGCAACGGAACTCGGCACGATGGCGGCAAAGGCCGCTCCGGCAGAAAGCTGCTGTGGCCAGCCCGCTTCGGCAGAAAGCTGCTATGGCCAGCCCGCGCCGGTGGAATACGATCCGCCTGGATACAGGCGTTGGCCCTTTGTGGCTGGCTGGCTGTCCACCCCCATCGGGCGCGTGCCCAGGGTGAAGACGGTTTTTGAGCGGCCCGACAGGCTGGGAGCCGTGGCTGTGCGGCTGGGCATCGGTCGGGGCCGGTACAGGGTGTCGCCCGGCGTGTATGGCGTGGGCAACCCCGGCCCAGCAAGTCCGGTGCTGGTGACCGCCAACTACAAGCTGAGTTTCGACGTCCTGCGCTGCGAACTGTGCGGCCTGGATGTCTGGCTGCTGGTGCTGGACACCCACGGCGTCAATGTATGGTGCGCGGCAGGCAAGGGCACCTTCGGCACCCGTGAGCTGGTTGACCGCATCCGGGCCGTGGGGCTGGAAAAGCTGGTGAGCCACCGCACCGTGGTGGTGCCGCAGTTGGGCGCGCCGGGAGTGGCGGGCCATGCGGTGCGCAAGGCGACGGGGTTCCGGGTGGTCTTCGGTCCGGTGCGGGCCAGGGACGTGGGGGCCTTTCTGATGGCGGGGCAGAAGGCCACAGCGGCCATGCGCCGCGTCGAAGCGACCGCCTGGGAGCGCTTCGTGGCTGGTCTGGTGGAATTTTCCAACGAAAAGAAGACGATGGCTCTGGTGGTGACGGCGCTCTTCGTGCTGGCAGGGATCGGAGCGGATGTCTTTTCCCTGGACCGGGCCTTCCAGGGGGCCAGGCTGGGCTTTGGAGCCTATCTGCTGGGCTTTCTGGCCGGAAACCTGCTCACATCGGCGGCTCTGCCCTGGCTGCCTGGCCGCTCGTTCAGCCTGAAAGGTGCCGTGGCCGGTGCCGTGGTCGGGTTTGGGGTTTCCTTTTTTGCGCCGGGTCTGGCCGGAGGGCTGGGATTGTGGCTGGGAGCGGTGGTTGCCGGGTCGTGGTACGGCATGAATTTTACCGGCTCGTCTGTCTACACCTCGCCTTCGGGTGTGGAGAAGGAGATGCGCCGGGCCATCCCTTTGCAGGCGGTAGGGCTGGTGCTGGCGCTGGTACTGTGGCGTCTGGGCCTGGGAGGCTGATATGAAGGGGCGCTATCTTTTGGGCGTGGCCACGCTCAAGTTGGACGCATCCAAATGCACGGGCTGCGGCGTATGCCGCCAGGTGTGCCCCCACGGGGTATTCGGCTTTGCACCGGGACTTGCTGCAATTGAAGATCTGGACGCCTGCATGGAATGCGGGGCCTGCGCCCTCAACTGCCGCGAGGGCGCGCTCACCGTGGACCAGGGCGTTGGCTGCGCCAGGGCCATCATCCACGGCTGGCTCACGGGAGAGCCGCCCTCCTGCGACTGCGGAGGCGAGGGCGGCGGTTCCACCTGCTGTTGAGGGCGGCGGTCCGCCGCCCCCGGATGTGTACTATCCCTTCTTGTACGCCAACCCCATGGAAAAGGCGTCTCCCAACAGCGGGCCAAGGCCGTGGTAGGTGCGGGTGTGGGGCGCGAAAACCACCATGCCGGTCTTTTCCATGTCCAGCCTGCCTTTGGCGTCCAGCATGGAGGCGTCGGCCTTGATGTCTTTGATTTCGCCGATGAACTGATGGTGCAGCCCGAGGTCCACCACCTGGAGCAGGGCGCATTCGATCACCACGGGAAATTCCGCAATGATGGGAGCGTTGACCAGTTGGCTGCGCTCGGTCGTTAGGCCGGTGGCTGCGAATTTATCCACATCCTTGCCGGAGACGATGCCGAAGTAGTCAGCCAGGGCGGCCTGGCTCTGGGCCGGGATGTTCACGGTGAAGGCTTTGGTCTCCATGATGGCCTGGTGGGTATGGCGCGAAGGCCGCAGGGATACGGCCATGGCCGGGGGATCGGAGGAGCAGATGCCGCCCCAGGCGATGGTTGCGCCGTTGGCCTTGCCGGCGGCGTCGTAGGTTCCGATCACCCATGTGGGGGTGGGGAAAGCCAAGGTTTTGGCCCCAAGGGATGTTTTCATGGAGAATCCTTTGCGGAATGCCCGGTTTGGCCCTTTTGGGCGGCGTTTCGATTGTCTGGGCTCAAATAGCCTTGATTTCCAGGAAAACCAAGGTCTGATTGAGCAACTGGTAAGCGATTTCGCCAAACGTGATGGGGCCTGCGAAGGGTTCGGTCTTTTTCCCTTCCAGTTCGGAATAGAGATAGTTGAGAATGCAGTTGCAGGAAAAAGCCACCTGGGCACTTTCAGTGCCGCACTGTGACTGAAGACGGGCGTTGAAGGCGGAGACGTAATCCTCGACGGGCTTGGCGTGTTTGTAGTGAACGCCTTTGAAAACCGGAGCGTAGAATTTCACTTCATCGGTGGCCTCGTCGACGGATTGAAAACTGATGTTGACCATGACGCCGGAATAGTCCGCCACCAGGGGGAGGCGGGTGTCCAGATCATTGCGGCGAATGTATTGGGCGAAGTTTTCCTTCTCGCCATTGACCAGGACATCCGTTGCGGAAAAGCCGTCGATGGAAAAGGTGAGAACATCGCCGTCGCCCTGCTCGAACAGGTTGACGATGCCCACGTTGGCAATGGTGTTCTCCGGGAGCCTTACCCGCAGGACCAGCGCACCTTCGCTCATGGCGGCCCCGGTCAGTCCGTTGAAGACTTTGGGGGTCTCTTCGCCCAGATCGTCAAGATGCACCCCGGCGATCCATCCGATCAGTGGGCGCGACCCGAAGTCCGGGCAGCTCGGGGCGTTCAGGGCGAAGGCCAGGTGGGCCACGCTTCTGGCCGGTATGACGATGAAGCTGAAGCCGTAGTCCAGGCCCTCGGTGTACACCCGGCCCAGACTGCTGTGGTCGTAGCGCACGATCTCGATGCCTGTGGCGATGTCCGAGATGTCCGTGGCGAAAACCACATCGCGGGAAACCATGCCTCCCTGATCGTGGGAGATGAAGTACGGAATGGTCCCGCCGATCCAGTTGCCCTTGGGCAACTTCCGCAGGGATTTTTCATCCCCGGCCAGGAGCAGGGTTCTGTCTTCTTCGATGGCGCTTCTGGCCTGGGCCACGGTGAGGATGTTGTGGATCATAACGCCTCCATGCCGAAAATCGCCTGCAGATCTTCCTGGGCTGCGGGATTGTCCAAATTTTGCGCGTAGAGGGTGCGGAGGGCATCAATCCCTGTGTCGGCGGCCTCTGGAGAAGGGTCTGCCTTGAGGGTGAAGAGGACGCGCCCGAGCAGTATCTGGGCGGCGACAAAACGCAGTTCGAAGCGTTTGGAGCCGGTCACCAGGGCGATCCAGTTGGGGTGGGTCCTGTCCGGTAGGTCCATGGTGTTCTCCGTGTTTTCCTGTGTTTGGTATTGGCTATCGTCAAAGGTTTGCTGTCCGACGTCAGGGGTCAGAGCGGGACGAGTACGTCCAGTTCCTTGGGCAGCTTGAAGCTCTCCCGCATTTTGGTAAGCCGCAGGATGGCGATGTCGCTCAGCTCCTGTCCCTTGGCCATGATCAGGACGCCGTGTTCGTCGAAGAGATCCTGGCGCAGGATCATTCCTGCGAGGATGGCTTTGAGCGGCACGCGCCGGGGCAGGAAACCTTCATCGCTGAAGAGCGTTTTTTCGAAGCCAGCGAAAAGCGCGGGAGCCTTGGCTTCCCACCGGGAACGCAGGGTTTCCACGGCAACATCCTTGACAATGCCCAGTTGGTCGAGATCGTCGTACTCCAGGCAAATGTTGATGAGGATGGCCCCCTCGGGCATAATGCTCTCTTCGATGGTGCATTCCTTCTGGCAGGAAATGATCTCCACCACCTCGTTCATCCTGGGAATTTGCGAAAGCAGCGAGGCCGCCACCGTAGCGTGCATGCGGTAAATCTGATTTTCTTCAGCGCTCAGTTGCCCCCCCCGGAAACGCTTGAAGACGATGTCCTCTGGAATGGCCACCATGCCGATCTGGGAGAGCATTCCGGCCAGTTCGTATTTCAGCGCGTTGGGCAGCCCCAGCGCGCGCACCACAGACATCATCAGCCGCTTGACGCGCTCCCCCCGGCTGAAGGCTTCGGGGTTGACCAGATTCAGGATGTCGGTGAGCACCTTGATGCAGCCGCGCAATGTTCCCCGCAGCAGCTCCTTCTCAGCCGTCACCAGACGGTACTGCTCCAGGCCCGCGTCGAGTGCGGTGACGAACACCTCCACCGGGCAGGGCTTGGTCAGGAAGCGGAAGATGTTGCCCTGGTTCACTGCGGCTATGGCCGCGTCCAGGTCGCCGTGGCCGGTGAGCATCATGCGCACCGAGAGCGGGCTGATCTCCCTGGCCTTTCCCAGAAATTTCACTCCGTCCATGCCCGGCATGGCCAGATCGGACACCACCACGGCGAAGCTATCCTTGGAACGCAGGGCCTGAAGGCCCGCCTCCGGCCCTTCCGCGGTAACGATGTCGTAGCGCCGGGCAAGCGAGCGTCGCAGCGTGTCCAGGAGGTTTTTCTCGTCGTCAACTATCAGGATTTTCTTGTTCATGGGCGTCTATCTCCCTCAAGGCGTTTTCGCAGGCTTCGGTCCATACGGGAAGGCGCCCGTCGAATCCCAGGCACGTGAGCCCCTCCAGATCCAAGGGATGCTGGCTATATGAGGCGTTGATGACCGTAAGCGAATGGTCGAAGCAATTTGCCGCGTGAATTATCGCCGCCCACAAAGGGTGGCTTCCCAGGTAGTTCTCCAGGGTGTGATGGGCCTGGATGCAGTGCACGATTTCCTGGTCGAGCCCCCAGGTGCTGAGCAGATACGCGCCCAGTTCGGCGTGGCTGGTGCCCAAAAGACGCTGCTCGATCAACCAGATGTGAGCGTTCTCTTCGCGGCATTTTTCCAGCACGTCGCTGTAGACGCCCTGGCCGTGGGAGAGCAGGGCAAGTTTGCCAACATCATGAAGAATGCCGGCAATGTAGAGGTCATCCTGTTCACGGGGGGGCAGTGCTTCCGCACGGGCGATGGCCTTGGCGAGCAGCCCGGTGTTCAGGCTGTGCCGCCATAAGAAGTCCAGGTTGAAACCGGGATATTGGGTCTGATCGAAGCTTGAAAACAGTTTTACGCTGAGCACCAGGGCGGACAAGACTTCCAGCCCCAGCAGGTTCACGGCGTGCAGAGGGCTGGAGACACGGGTGCGCAGCCCGAAAAACGCGGAGTTTACCAGCTTGATGATGCTGGCCGACAACCCCAGATCCTGGGTGATCAGTTCGGCCACGCGGTTGATGGAGGGGTTGGCTTGTTGCAACTCGCCCATGATCTTGCGGTGGATCTCCGGCAGGGCCGGGAGGGTGTCCACCCGGGCAATGAGCGCCTGCACTTTGGGATTGGAGAGCACCGCCTGCAGGGAGAGGATGCGTTCGATGGCCTGTTTCAACTCTTCGGCGGACGTGGGTTTGGGCAGAAACTGATGGGCGTGCCGCACGGCTTTGAGGGCCAGAGGCCGTCCTGAATGGCCCGAGAGCACCAGGCGGATAGTGTCGGGGTAGCGGGCATTGACTTCTTCCAGCAGCTTTCCGCCGTCCATCTCCGGCATGAGCAGGTCGGTAACCAGGATGTCGCAGGGCTTGCCTTCAAGAAGTCGCAGGGCTTGGCGCGCGCCGGTACAGAAGGCCATGTCCCACTGTTCGCGCAGGGGATAGAGCATGCGATTGAGGCCTTCCAGGACGTTGGCTTCGTCGTCGACAAACAGAATGGACGGTTTCATCGCGTTTCTCCGTTGTTCTCCGAGAGCGGGAAGCGGAGCACAAAGGTTGTACCCTCGCCCCATTGCGAGTCCACCGTCACGGACCCGCCATGTTTTATCACCACGATGTCGTGGACGATGGCCAAACCTTGGCCCGTGCCTTTGCCTATCTCTTTGGTGGTGAAGAAGGGGTCGTAGATGCGCTGGAGGTTCTTTTCCGGGATGCCCGTGCCGGTATCGGCGATGGTCAGGGCCAGAAAGTGTTCCTCCCGCCGGGTCTGGATGCGGATGTGCCCCTTTTCAGTGCTGTCCTTGAATTTTTCGCTGACGGCATGGGCTGCGTTCACCAGCATGTTGAGCAGCACCTGATTGAAATCTCCAGCATAACACAGCAGGAACTGTCCCTCGGGGTCCAGATCGAGATCAACTTCGGCATGGTATTTCCACTCGTTGCGGGCCACGATGACGGTGTTTTCAATGGCTTTGCGCACATCCAGGAGCATTTTCTCCTCACTGCCCGGATGCGAAAACCGTTTCATGGCCTGGACGATGGTGGCCACACGGGTCACGCCCTCGCGCGACTGGGCCAGAGCCTTGGGAATTTCCTCCAGTATGAAGTCCATGTCAGCATTTTGGCCCTGCGGCCTGGCGGGGTCTTCAGGCGCGTCCGGGGTGCGCAGGGCTGCGATCAGTCCGGCAAAGGCCGTTTCCAGAAAACTCAGGTTGTCGCCTACATATTGGATGGGCGTGTTGATCTCGTGAGCGATGCCCGAAGCAAGTTGGCCGATGGATTCCAGACGCTGAGCCACGGCAAGTTGCCTCTCCAGGGCCTTGCGTTCGGAAAAGTCGAATATGATCTCGAAGATGAGCATCTGGCGGTTGTGCATGGCCGTGATAACTGTTTTGGCGATGGGCACGATTTTGCCGTCGGGGCGCTCCAGCCGAAATTCTTCGTTGGTGATTTCTGCCAGATTCAAGGGGCAGGCGTCGATGGCCTCCCCTGTGCGCATGCTGCGCCACAGAATGCTCCGGCAGGTTTTCCCCACCACATCCTGGCGGGCTTGCCCGAGAATGGCTTCGGCCGTGGGGTTGATGTCCATTATAAGAAAGGTTTTGGGGTCGATGACCACGATTCCGGCCTTGATTCCTTGAAGGATCTTGCGCAGCAGTTCTTCGCTTTCCCGAAGCTCCTGTTCGGAGCGGGCCTTTTCAGTAATATCGGTGACAGAGGCGATGAAGCCTTCCATGTCGGAGCGGCTGGACTCCCTGTAGTTCCAGTCCACCTGCACGGTGATGATCCGGCCATCCTTGCGGCGGCGATTGAAGGTCATGCTGGTGGGAGCGGGATGTTCCTTGGTCAGCGTGGCGAAGAGCTGCCGCATTTTCAGTTGGTCGTCGTCATCGGTAGCCAGGGTGCAGCTGTCCATGCCGTTCATCTCGCCCGCTTCGTAGCCGTAGAGGGTTTCCAGGGCGCGGTTGCAAAACAGGATGGTTCCCTGCGTGTCGAGTTCGACAATGCCGTTGGGAAAGGTGTCGAGCACCTTGCGGTAGCGGTGTTCGCTTTCCCGCAAGGTCTTTTCCGCTTTGCGGCGGATGGCCTCGGTTTGGTCTAAAGAGGCCCCCACTGTGCGCCCCAAGTGTATGGTCACGAGAACCGCGCCGCAGGCGAAGGCCGTGGCCCAAATGCTGTCTGCCAGGGAATTGTTGGTCTGGGAGAATCTGCTCAGCAGACGGTCCAGGCTATGGGGGGCAAGGGCGCTCACGAGCACCAGGGGCGGAAAGATGCGCAGGAGCCTTGCCTGGATGGACTCCCCCAAGCCCAGTCGCACTGGCAGGCTGTGCGGTCCGGCGTCGCACAGCAGGCCCAGGCCGCAGGCCATGAAGGCCACCCCCGTGGAAAAGGCGACGGGGACGAAGTCACTGCCGTAGAGAAGCGGGTTGCCGTGGGCGTAGGCCAGGGTGACGGTGAAGCCAGCCAAGGCGGTAAGGAGGCCCAGAAGCCCAGCAGTGTTCCGGGCAGCTGTCGGTGCAGAGCGACGCCCGTCAGCCGCCAGCAACAGGGACGTGCCTGCCACGAGAAACAGGACGCCAGTAGCCGGGGACATGGGCGTGTAGGCCACCCCAAGGGCGTTTTGCAACTGGCGGGCCAGCAAGTCGGCCGGATCTGCAGCCGAACCGGTGCGCAGAACAAATTCCAGGGCGTTGAACATGCCGGTAAGCGCGACCACGCCGGCAATTGTCGTCCGAAGCATCCGTCCGCTTGAGGAGGCGCGGCTGTCCGGCAGGAACACCAGCGCGCCCCCGATGAGCAAAAATATCGCAGCCGTGCTCAGGGCCATGGGCACAAGGCCCTCCGCGATTCTGGCAACCTCCAGCCAGCCAGTGCACCCGCCCAGCGCGCCTAGCGCGCCCAAGAGCAACACCAGCATGCCGCACAGCCGGGCTGTTCGGGCGACGCCGGGATACTCGACCTCCTGCTCGGAAGGAGAATCGTGCGGAGAGCTGGCTGCGGGCTGCATGGGGCCTCGCCGAGAAATATGTTACGCGAAATGGATTCGTGGCTTTCATGCCGGAAAAACACACTTGCCAAACGCTATCACATCGCGGCGGGAAGGCAATGGCATTAGAGGAGCAAGCATATTCATCTGGATGCATGCCTGGGCGAGGTGAAGCAGCCGGGTGCTTGGCTCGCGCTGTTCAGCCGCCGTCTTTGAGCTTTTTGCCCACGTTCCAACATTTGGCCAGCAGGGGGCCGATGCCGTAGTAGCTCATGGTGCCCATGTCGAAGAGCAGGGGGTCCACTTTGGTGGGGTCCACCTGACCGTTGGTGAGCACCTCCGGGTCGGCGTAGGTTTCCACGATCTTGCCCACGAACAGTTCATGGGTTTCAAAATCCACCACGCGCTCCAACTGGCATTCCATACAGACCGGGCAGGCGGCGATCATGGGCGCGCTTTCCAGCTTGCCGTAAAACACCTCGAACATCAGGGATTTGTCGGTCATCTTGCCCGAGACCAGACCCACATAGTCGGTCTCGGCCATCATTTTCTGGCTGGGGATGTTCACGCTGAAGGTCTGGTTGGCCAGTATTCCCTCATTGGTGTAATGCACCTTGGCCATGGAAAGCGATATTAGGTGGGTCTGGGCGTAATTCATTATGCCCACATGGGCGATACAGTTGAAGTTCGCTTTGCCCTGCACAAGCGCACCAGCTATCACAGTAAGCGATGGATACAGGGCGTTTACTCCGCCAAGCTTGGTTTTCATGTCGCATGCCGTCCGTTGATGTGGAGACGTTATAAAATCCAGCCAGTCCTCTAGAGCATCCCCTGCAACACTTGGGTCACCGCTGCGAAATCCAGTTCGCCCAATCCCTTGGAGACGCCCTGGCTGTAAAGTTGCAAACTGGTGTAGGCGCTGGGTGCCGGGCAGTGCAGGGCGTTGGCGGTGTCGGTGACGAATTTCAGGTCCTTGGCCATGTGTTTGAGCGGGAACTGGGCCATATACTGTTCCTTGAGGAGCATGGGTTCCTTGAGCTTGAACAGATCGCATCCCAAGGGGCCGTTCAGCACCACCTCCAGCAGGGTCTCCTTGCTGAGCCCACCAGCCTGCCCGAAGATAATCGTCTCGGCCAGGGCGCTCATCATGGAGGCCAGCAGCAGATTGACGGCCATCTTCATCATGGTGCCGCCCGGGGCCACCCCGCAATAGACCACCTTCTTGCCCATGGAGAGCAGCAACGGTTCCAGGGCGTCCACTGCGGACCGTGCCCCGCCTGCCAGGATGACCAGTGTCCCCTGCTGGGCCGGAATCTTGGAGCCTGAGACCGGCGCGTCGATAAACACTGCCCCGGTAGCCTCGACTCTGTGGGCCATGTCTTCGGTAAAAGCCGGGGAAACGGTGCTCATGTTGACCACGGTCTTGCCCTCGGCCAAGGCCTCGCCCATGCCGTTCTCGCCCCAAAGGAGGGCTTCCAGGGCTTCGGGGCCGGTGACCATGAGCACCAGCACGTCATTGCCTGCGGCCAGTTCCCGTGGCGTATCGAACACGGTGAGCCCGCCCACGCTGTCAGCGGTGGGCCGAGAGCGGTTGTACACCCCCACCGTGAACCCTGCCTTGGCGATGTTGGCGGCCATAGGTTTGCCCATGATGCCCATACCTGCGAATCCAACGCGCGGTTTCATTTGCGGCGTCCTTGGGTTACGGTTTTTTCTGGCGATCGTTCAACACATTGCCATACCAAACGGGCCGGGATGTCAAGAACAATGGAGTCACCACGCCTCATCCTCCATCTGGATATGGACGCCTTCTTCGCCTCGGTGGAGCAGCACGACGCCCCGGAACTCAAAGGCCAGCCGGTGATCATCGGCCAGGACATGCGCGGGGTGGTTTCGGCCGCCTCTTACGAAGCCAGGGTGTTCGGCGTGCGTTCGGCCATGCCGGTGGCCCAGGCCCGGCGGCTGTGCCCCCACGGGGTCTACCTGCCAGGGCGCATGCGTCGCTACGCCGAGGTGTCGCGCCTGGTCATGGCCGCCCTCGACGCCATCTCTCCGGTGGTGCAGCAGGCCTCGGTGGACGAGGCCTATGTGGATGTCACCGGCACGGGCCGCCTGTTCGGTCCGCCCCTTGACGTTGCCCGGCTGGTGCAGTCCAAAGTGATGGAAGCCACGGGGCTGACCTGCTCCGTGGGCATCGCGCCGGTGAAGTTCCTGGCCAAGATCGCCTCGGATTTCCGCAAACCCGGTGGCATCACCATCCTGGAGCCCCACGAAGTCGCCGATTTCCTCAAAGTTCTGCCCGTGGGCAAGATTCCCGGCGTGGGGGCCAAGACCCTGCCCCGGCTCACCGCACTGGGAGTGGCCACCTGCGGCGACGTGCTGCGTTTCTCTCTGGAGTTCTGGGAGCGCCAGCTCGGAGAAGCCGGGCGGATGCTCCACGCCAGAGCGTTGGGCCAGGGCTCCGACCACGTGGAACCCCACAACGAGACCAAATCCACCAGCGCCGAAAACACCTTCGCCAAGGATCTCATCGACGTGGAAGACATGCGCCGCTGGCTGCTCAAGCAGGCCGAGCGCGTGGGGCGCGATCTGCGCCGCCACGGCTGGCAGGGCCGCACCGTTACCCTGAAGCTCAAGTTCTCGGATTTCAAGCAAATTACACGAAGCCACACCTTGAGCGAACCCACCGACCTCGACGAGGTGGTCTTCCAAACCGCCTGCGATCTGCTAGACGCCGTGCCCCTGAACAAACGCGTGCGCCTCATCGGCGTTGGCGTGTCCAACTTCGCCAAAGGGCCAAGCCAACTGACGCTTTTGCCCGATGGACAGGCCGAACACTTCCGCAAGATCGACAAAGCCATGGACGCCATCCGCGACAAGCACGGCAAAGAAGCCGTCAAGCGCGGGCGGCTGTTTGGCAAGTGAAGGCAAGGGCGTGAGGAGAGGTTGGGGAGTGAGTGTGGAGAGTGGAGCGTGGAGAGTGGAGAGTGAAGAGGGCCTCCGGCGGGGGGGGGGGGGGAGGGGCGCGCGGCACCCCACGAAAGCGGAGTGCGGGGGCCACACCGAAGAGGCAAGCGGCGACAACAAAAAAAAAAAAAAAAAAAAA
>JBBRUD010000109.1:0-14196 GCA_038248065.1 Desulfovibrionales bacterium
CCGTAATCCCCCTCTGGACACCCCCGCGGGGGGCCCATGGCCCCCGGACCCCCCCTATAGCTTCGCGTCGGCGAGTGAAAATATTGGGGGGGCCTGGGGGTGCCCTGCACCCCCAGCGGGGTCAAGGGGCAGAGCCCCCGGTACTGTGAGGAGTCTTCCATGCCACAGAATGTATCGCCGTTCATACCGAGCGCTCAGCCGTTCTCCCCTTGGCAGCCGGATATTCTGCCTTTGGCGGTCTATGCGGGCATCGTGCTGGCCTTGATGCTTGTCCTGCTGTTTCTGTCGGGCTGGCTGGGGGTCAAGGTTCCTGGCCTGGAGAAGGGCAGGCCCTACGAGAGCGGGGTGATTCCCTCGGGGCCGGGGGTTTTTCCCTATCCGGTGCCGTTTTTCCTCATTGCCGTGTTCTATCTGCTCTTCGACGTGGAAACCGCCTACATCATCTCCTGGGCCACGGCCTGGGACGAGTTGGGCTGGGGCGGGTTCGTGCGCATCGGCCTGTTCATCGTGATTCTGCTCCTCGGTCTGGGCTACGTCTGGCGCAAGGGCGGGCTTGATTGGGACGAGGGAGGCAGACCGTGAACGGCCCCATGGATATGGCCCTCGACCGGGCCGACATCGTCATCAACTGGGCCAGGAAGAACAGCCTGTGGCCGTTTTTCTTCGGCCTCTCCTGTTGCTTCGTTGAGGAGGCCACGGCCTTCACCGCACGCTACGACATCGCCCGCTACGGCTCCGAGGTGTTTCGCGGCTCGCCCCGGCAGGCCGACGTGCTCATTATTTCGGGCACCATGTTCAAGAAGGTGGCCCCGGCGGCGCTTCGGCTTTACGAGCAGATGGCCGGCCCCAAATGGGTGATCTCCATGGGCTCGTGTTCAAACTCCGGGGGCATGTACGACATCTATTCCGTGGTGCAGGGGTCGGACCAGATTCTGCCCGTGGATATCTACATCCCCGGCTGCCCGCCCCGTCCCGAGGCTCTGTTTGACGGCCTGATGGCCCTGCAACGCAAGATCGCCGCCGGGGAGCGCCCGACCCGGCCTGTGCTTCACTTTACCGGCGGAATCCAGGGCGGGCGCGAAGACATGCTGGCCGACGGGATAAGCAAAGCCCGCGACCCGCGCGGGCCGGGCTATGTTGGCATTCCGGTGCGCGGCGTTCCGGCCACGGAACCCGCCTTCGAAGGCAGCCGCGCCCGGCTGTTGTGGACCCCGCCTGCGCCTGCCCTGCGGTTTTCCCCGGATCAGGCCTATCTGGCCGAGGCCCTTTCAGTGCGCTTCGGCGAGGCTGTGGAACTGGAATCGCCTTCCACGGATATGCCCGTGTTCGTTGCTGCCCCTGACAGGGCTCTGGAAGTGCTTGCCTACCTTAAACAGCAGGCCGTGCCGCGTTTTGCCCGGCTGGAAGACCTGACAGCCGTGGATGAAACCGCCCGGCGCAATCGCCCCGGCCACGACTACACCATGGTCTACACCCTGCGCAGCCTGGACGACGCCAGCCTGGTGCGGGTGAAGGTGCCTTTGGCGCAAGGCGATGGCGGGCCCGCCCAGGCCGGAAGCGACAACGGGCTGGGCTGCGCAAGCGCCGGAAGGGCGTTGGGCAAGACAGACGGCGCAGACTCCGGGGGGGCAGGCGGTGACACGCCGCGCATGCACAGTCTGACCGGCCTGTGGCCCTCGGCCGCCTGGTACGAGCGCGAAGTGAAGGACATGTTCGGCGTGGCCTTCGACGGCCTGGCCAACCAGCGCCCCCTGCTCTTGCCGCCGGGCTGGCAGGGCCATCCCCTGCGCAAGGGCTACCAGGGCCGGGCCACCTCCATGCCCGCCTTCACCAGGGCGGACCTGCCGGCCCTCGAACCCGTGGACGCCGCGGAACTTCTGGGCGAGCGGGCGGCCCTGGGCGATTACGTGCTCAACTTCGGTCCCCACCATTACGCCACCCACGGCGTGTTCCGTTACGTGCTGGCCTTGCGGGGCGAGCGCATCGAAGCCATGGAGATGGACATCGGCTACCACCACCGGGGCGTGGAAAAGATGGGGGAGCGCCAGAACTGGCACCAGTTCATCCCTTACACCGACCGGGTGGATTACCTGGCCGGGGTGGGCAACAATCTGTCCTACCTCTCGGCTGTGGAAAAACTGGCCGGGGTGGAAGTTCCCGAGCGCGCCCAGTATATCCGGGTGATGCTCTGTGAGCTTTTCCGGCTGTCCAACCATCTTGTGTGGCTTGGCACCATGGTGCAGGACCTGGGCATGATGAGCCCGGTGTTCTACACCTTCCGCGAGCGCGAGATCATCCTCGACATCGTGGAACATATCACCGGCGGCAGGCTGCATCCCTCCTGGTTCCGCATCGGCGGCACGGCCCACGATCTGCCCCAGGGCTGGAAGGCCATGGTCGATGATTTCACGCGGGTGTTCCCGTCCAAGATCAAGGAATACGAGTCGGCCATCAGCAGGAACCCCATCTTCCTGGCCAGGGTCAAGGGCATCGGCATGTTGTCTGCTGCCCAGGCTGTGGATTGGGGGGTCACCGGCCCCAACCTGCGGGCCTGCGGCATCGAGTGGGATTTGCGCAAAAAGGCGCCCTATTCGGCCTATTCGTCCTTTGATTTCGAGGTTCCCACCCACGACGGCGGGGATTGTCTGGCCCGCTATCTGGTGCGCATGGAAGAGATGCGCCAGAGCCTGCGCATAATCGAGCAGGCGGCGGCCCGCATGCCCGAGGGACGCCATATCGCGGCTGATTCCCGCTACGGCCTGCCGGACAAGCGCGACACCCTGAAGGACATCGAAAGCCTGATCCACCATTTCGTCAACGTCACCCGCGGCCCCACCCTGCCTGTGGGCGAGGCCTATGCGGTCACGGAATCGCCCCGGGGCGAGCAAGGCTACTACGTGGTCAGCGACGGCGGATGCGCCGCATACCGCATGCGCCTGCGCACGCCGGGTTTCGCCAACCTCCAGGCCCTGCCCCTCATGGCGCTGGGCAGCCGCATCGCCGATTTTGTGGCCACCTTGGGTTCCATCGACTACATTTTGCCTGATATCGACCGGTAGGCCCTGAGCCAGGTCCTGAACCTGGGCCTTTCGGGGAGAGTAACACGAGGAGCCTCCATGCTTCCTGAAGAGCTTAAAGACAGCCTGGTCCGGCTGGTCGCCCAGACCGACAGGCCCAAAGAGAAAGCGGCGGACGTCATGTTCGCCCTGCAGGGCCACTATGGCTATCTCTGCGACGAAGCCCTGGAGCAGGGCGCGGAGATACTGGGCATGTCGACCCTGGAACTCGACTCCCTGGCCACGTTCTATGATTTTCTCTACCGCAGGCCCGTGGGGCGCTACGTGATCCACGTGTGCGACGGCGTGGTCTGCTGGATGTTCCATCAGGATTCCATCTTCGATTACATGTGCCGCACCCTGGGGGTTCCCCCCGGCGGCACCACGGAGGACGGCATGTTCACAGTGCTGCCGTCGGGCTGCGTGGGCAACTGCCACCAGGCCCCGGCCATGCTCATCAACGGAAAATTCTACGGCGACCTCACCCCGGAGCGCATCGACGCCATCCTGGCCGAGGTGCGCGAGAATCAGGACGCCCCGACGGTGTGCCGATGAGCGCTGTTGCATCCATCCTGCTGCGCAACCGGCGGCCCGGCCATCCCGAGACCTTCGAGGAATACCGCGCGGACGGCGGCTATGAGGCCGTGCTGGCGACCATCGGCAAAAAAACGCCCGCCGAAGTGCGCCAGATCGTGCTCGATTCCGACCTCAGGGGGCGCGGCGGCGCGGGCTATCCCACAGGCCGCAAGTGGGCAACCGTGCCCAAGGACCATACCGGCCCCATTTACGTGCTGCCCAACACCGACGAAATGGAGCCCGGCACCTTCAAGGACCGCATGCTCATCAGCGCGGCCCCCAATCTGGTCATCGAAGGCGTCATCCTGTGCGGCTACGCCGTAGGGGCCAACCACGGCATCTTCTTCGTGCGCCCCTCCTACGAGCTTTCCGCAGACCTCCTGGAGCGGGAAATCGCCAAAGCCAGGGAGGCGGGTTTCCTGGGCGAAAACATTCTGGGGAGCGGATTCAACTTCGATATCGCCGTGCACAGAAGCGCGGGACGCTACATCTGCGGCGAGGCCTCGGCCCAGACCAACGCCATCGCGGGCAACCGGCCCAACCCTCGCAAGGGCACGCGTCTGGCCGTTTCCGGCCTGTGGGGCTGCCCCACGGTGGTCAACAACGTGGAAACCCTGGCCTGCCTGCCAGCCATCCTGGCCAATGGCGCACAGTGGTTCAAAGACCTGTCGCTCACCCCCACGGGGGCGGGCAACAAGCTCTTCGGCGTCAGCGGCATGGTGGCCAATCCCGGCGTCTTCGAGCTGCCCATGGGCACGCCGCTGCGGGAAATCATCTTCGAACACGCCGGTGGCATGATTTCCGGCCGCGAGTTCAAGGCCTGCCTGCCCGGCGGCGCGTCCACCTATTTCATGCCCGAAGCCCTGCTGGATGTGCCCATGGATGAGGACAGCCTTAAAAAGATCGGGCACCGCTTCGGCACCGGGTCCATCGTGGTCTTCGACCACATGACCTGTCTGGTGGGGGCCGCCCTGAACCTTGTGGATTTCTTCGCGCGGGAATCCTGCGGCTGGTGCACTCCCTGCCGGGAAGGCCTGCCCCACATGCGCGAGATTCTCTGGCTCATCGAGGCCGGGCAGGGCCGGGAAGAGCACATCGATCAACTGCGCCGGATTGTCGACTGGGTGGAGTATGCCTACTGCGCCCTGGCCTCTGGGGCCGCCGGCCCGGTGAAGGGGCTGCTCGATTCCTTCGAGGACGAACTGCGCGCGCACATCACCGCCAAGGAGTGCCCCTTCGGCAACATCGCGCCCTCCAGGCACGGCACGGCCTGCGGCACGTCGCCCGTCTCCTTCGGACCAACTCCCTGCCGGGAGGGCCTGTCATGCCAGATCTGATCATCGACGGGCGTCCTGTGAGCGTGCCTGAGGGCACCATGGTCATCGACGCGGCGGAGCGCCTGGGCATCATGATCCCCAGGTTCTGCTACCACAAGGCCCTGCGTCCGGCGGAAGCCTGCCGCATGTGCGCGGTGATGTTCGTGGAAGGCCCGGTGAAGGGACTGAAGATGAGTTGCGCCACCAAGGCCGTGGAGGGCATGGTGGTGGAGACCGGCCATCCCGAGGCCGTGGCTTTCCGCCGCCAGGTCATCGAGTGGTTGATGCGCAACCATCCCCACGACTGCCCGGTGTGCGACGAGGGCGGCCAGTGTCTGCTCCAGGACGAAACCATCTCCGGCAATCACTGCCTGCGTGACGCCCCAAGCCCCAAGCGCACCTATCGCGACCAGTACATTGGCCCCTTTGTGCAGCACGAGATGAACCGCTGCATTCATTGCTACCGCTGTTCCCGGTTTTACCAGGAGTACGCGGGAGGCCGTGATTTCGGCCCCATGCAGAACGCCAACCGAGTGTATTTCGGCCGTTTTGCCGACGGCCCGCTGGAAAGCGCCTTTTCCGGCAATCTGGCCGATATCTGCCCGACAGGGGTGTTCACGGATAAATCCGCCCGGTTCAAGGCCCGCCGCTGGGATCTGGAGCGCGCCCCCTCGGTGTGCCCGCACTGTTCGCTGGGCTGCAACACCGTGGTCGACGCCCGCTACCGCGAGGTGGTGCGGGTGGAAGCCCGCTTGAACGAGGCCGTGAACGGCTATTTTCTGTGCGACAGGGGACGCTTCTCCCACGGCTTCGCCCATCTGGAGGGCAGGCCCCGCCACGCCAGGCTGAATGGCCGGGCCATGGCGGAGGGTGTGGACGATCCCACCTTCGGAGCCATCGCCGGTACGGGAACTGGGGGTGCGCCCGGTGGCCTGGAGGTCGGCGTGGCCGAGGGCGTGGCCCGGGCTGCCGGGCTGCTCAGGGACGTGGCCGCGCGCCACGGCAGTGAGGCTGTGGCCTGTATCGGCTCCGCGCGGTGCTGCCTGGAAACATTGGGCGAACTTGCCCGCGTGGCCAAGGCGGCTGGATACCTGTTGCCCGCGCATTTCGCCTGCGGGGCCACCCGCAGGGCCGTGCACGGGGCTGTGAACGCAATGACTGCGGAGAATGTCCGTTCCCGCGCCGCTCTGGAGCGGGCGGACGCCATACTCTGCCTGGGCACCGACCCCCTGGCCGAGGCCCCCATGCTGGCCCTGGCTCTGCGCCAGGCCACCGAGCGCAAGGGGCTGGTGATCGTGGCCGACGCCCGGCCTGTGACTCTGCCTCTGCCCTTCGTGCATTTGCCCGTGGCCGCTACCGACCTGCCCGCCTGCCTGGACCTGCTGGCCACACTGGCGGGCGGTGATTTGGGCGCTGCTTCGGCAGGCGACGTTGCTGTTGCCAATGCGGCTGGCGGTGACGCGGGCACTAGCGCTCCGGCTGTCGGGGCTTCCGCGTCTCAGCCCGGCGGGCTTGCGGGGCAGAGCGTCCCGTCAGGCGGCGTTGCCGCGCTGTGCCGTGCGGCTCTCCCCGGTTATCCGCAGTTGTGGCCGCGTCTGGAAGCAGCTGCCAAAACCCTTGCGGCCTGCAAGGTTCCAGTGATCGCCTGCGGCACGGGGCTTGTGCCGCCGCATCTGCCTGCCCTGGCGGGCGCGGCCGCCGCGCGTATCGGCGCGGCCAAAGACGGCTGCGGACTGTTTTTCACCCTGCCGGGGGCCAACGCCTTTGGCGCGGCACTGCTGGAAACGGAAGACGTTCTGAGTGTCGAGGACGTGATTTCCGGCATCGAGGCGGGCCGCATCAAGGCCCTGCTGGCCGTGGAGAGCGATCCCTTCGCCATGGGCCTGGGGGACGCACGCCTGCGCGCTGCCCTGAACCGGCTGGAGGCCCTGGTGGTGCTGGACCATCTGCCCACGGCACTGGCAGCGGCAGCCGACGTCTTTTTGCCCGCCACAGCGCTTTTCGAGAGCGGCGGCACCCTGGTGAACAACGAGGGACGGCTGCAACTGGCCGCCCCGGCCTATGCCCCCGGCCTGCCCGTCAGGCAGGACGGCCACGGAGGCCATCCGCCACGGGAATTTGACCGGGGGGGCCTGGGCCGCCCTGGTGCGGACCCGCAACCGTCCTGGCAATTGCTGGCCGAAATTCTGGCCGCCTCTGGCGGGGCGCACCCTCCGGCGGACTTGTGGACCGCCATAGCCCAAAACGCTCCGGCCCTGGCCCATCTTCCCTCTGCGGCCTATCCCTTCGACGGCCTGCGGGTGAGCGCCCGACCGGTCGCCCAGACACCGTCTCAGAGCGGGGATTGTGTCGTCGTCCCAAGCGGCGGGAATGGCCAACCGGCCACCCAGGCGTCGCCGGAGGGCGGGGATCACGGTGTTTCGGCAAGCGGCCAACCGCTCGCCTCCGGGGACGTGTCGGCAGCCATGCCTGCGGAAGCTGCCCTGCGCACGGAGCAGGGGCTCACGACTTTCGGCGCGGATCCCGCTGCGGAGTCGGACGCGTCTGCCGTAAAAATGGGAACCGGCGCTCTGAACGCCGCCCCCGGAACCCTCGCGGTGCTCTTTGCCGAGCGCTTTCTGGGCACCGAGGAGCAGGGCAGGTACTCCGCTTTCCTTTGCCGGGTGACGCCGTACCATTACGCCTGCCTGCACGCCAGGGACGGCCTGTCTCTGGGGCTGGTCGACGGCGGGAGGGCCTTTGTGGAACTGGGAGGCCGCTCCTTCGAGATCGGCCTACGCCTGCGCGAGGACATGTCTCCCGGCGTGCTCATCCTGCCGCGCCATCCCGATTTCATGCCCGATTGGCCGGAAGGGGCGGGCTGCACGGCCACCCTGGTCAGGCCGGCGGAGCCGTCCGGTGCGGCTGCGTCAAGCGCATCGCCTGGAACCGCCGGGACAGCCGGGGCTGGCGGGCAAGCCAGCCAGGCCGGGCATGCCAAAGCGTCGGAATCTGGCGGGCCGAACGCCATCACCGGAGGTGATCCCTCATGACGCTTGCCGCCGGAATCCTTATCATGCTGGCCAAGATGGTGCTGGTGCTTGCGGTTTCCCTGCTGAGCGCGGCCTATCTGGTGCTTGTGGAGCGCAAACTCCTGGGGCGGCTCCAGGAACGCTACGGCCCCAACCGGGTGGGCTGGTTCGGGCTGCTTCAGCCCATCGCCGATTCCATCAAGATGCTCCTGAAGGAAGACACCGTGCCCAGGGGCGCGGACCGCTTCATCTTCCTCATCGCCCCGGCCATAGTTGGCGGAATGGCCATGCTGGCCTTTGTGGTGGTGCCCTTTGGCGACCCCCTGACCATCATGGGGCAGCCCGTGCCCCTGGTGATCACGGACATGAACGTGGGGCTGCTCTTCATCCTGGCGTTGTCGTCCCTGGCGGTCTACGGCGTGGCCCTGGCCGGGTGGACCTCCAACAGCAAGTACAGCCTGATCGGCGGTATTCGCGGCGCAGCCCAGATGATCAGCTACGAGCTGCCCCTGGCCCTGGCTCTGGTGCCGGTGGTGATGCTGGCCAAATCGCTCAGCTTGAGCGATATCGTGGCTGCTCAGGCCAATTATCCCTTCATCGTGGTGCAGCCCCTGGCCTTTCTGATCTTCCTGGTGAGCGCCATGGCTGAATCCAAGCGTACGCCTTTTGACCTGCCCGAGGCCGAGAACGAGCTTCAGGCCGGTTTCCATATGGAATACAGCGGCATGCGCTTCGGTCTGTTTTTCCTGGGCGAATACGTGAACATGCTGCTGCTGGGCGTGCTGGTGGCGGTGTTTTTCCTGGGAGGCTGGCATGGGCCATGGCTACCGCCTATTGTCTGGTTCACCCTCAAGGTGGCGGCCACGCCCGTGTTTCTGATCTGGACCAGGGCCTCGTTGCCCCGGCTGCGATATGACCAGCTTATGGGGCTGTGCTGGAAGGCGCTCATGCCGCTGGCGCTGGTGAACATCCTGATTACCGCAGGGGTGCTGCTATGGCTGCGCTGAGTATCCGCCACCCCGTAGCCGGATCTCCGGTACTGCCCGATACGTGTCCGGCCCAATCGCATTGCAAGGAGCGGCCATGACCAGCGAAAAAAAAGGCCTGCTGCGCGAGTTGGCCGAGGGCGCAGCCGGCATAGCCGGTTCCTATGCCGGGACTCTCAAGCATCTGTTTCATAAGCCCATCACCGAGCAGTACCCCGAGTTTCGGCGGGTGCTGCCTCCGCGCGCCAGGGGGCGCATCGTGCTCACCCGCTCCCCGGACGGGGAGGAGCGCTGCGTGGCCTGCTATCTGTGCTCCGGGGCTTGCCCGGTGAACTGTATTTCCATGCAGTCAGCCGAGCGCGAGGACGGGCGGCGCTACGCGGCCTGGTTCCGCATCAATTTCGCCCGGTGCATTTTCTGCGGCCTGTGCGAGGAGGCCTGCCCGACCCTGGCCCTGCAACTCACCGGCACGTTCGATTTTTCCGGCCCGGACATCCTGGAATTCGTGTATGAGAAAAAGGACCTGCTGGTGGACCACGGCGGCAAGGACCCGGATTACGATTTCTACCGCCACGCTGGGGTGGCGGTGAAGGACGGCAAGGGCCACCATATCAACGAGGACGAACCCGTGGACGTGCGCTCGCTCATGCCCTAGTGTATGTCCGACAACACTTTGAAATAAAAGGGATTCCAAAGGGCCACTGGCCCTTTGGCCGCCGGAGGCATCAAGAGCAAGGGGCGCTGCCCCTTGACCCCGCTGGGGGCGCAGTGCGCCCCCAGGCCCCCCCATTATGGGGTGGTACGCGGCTCCGCTGTGGGGTGCGCGGGCTTCTTCCGGCTGCCGATGGCGAATCATAAGCATAGTGCAAGGATGAACCGCATGACACCGTACAGCGTTCTGTTTTACCTGCTGGCCGCCCTGATACTTACCGGCGCGGCCATGGCCGTGGTGCGGCGCAACCCCATGCACGCGGTGCTTTTTCTGGTGGTATCGCTCTTGGGCACGGCGGCGCTGTTCGTGCTGCTGGGCGCTGCGCTTCCGGCGGTGCTGGAAGTGGTGGTCTACGCCGGGGCCATCATGGTGCTGTTTTTGTTCATTATCATGCTCATGGGCCTGGCCGTCGGGGATGGCCTGATAGCGGCCAAACGTCTGGGGTGGCCCGGCCTGACGGCGGTCATCGCCCTGGCGGCTGCCGCCGCGGTGTTCCACCGCGACCCCGCTCTGAAAGCCGGGTTGATGCCTGCCCAGGCCGCTCCAGCCGCGTTGGGGGCGTACCTTATGGACGCCTGGTGGCCTGCCGTTGAGGCCATATCCATCCTGCTGTTTGCCGCCCTGGTCGGGGCGCTGGCCCTGGGCAAGCCCTCGCGCGATTCCAAGACAAGCCGGGGAGGCGCATCATGATCGTACCCTTCGAGCACGTGCTCATCCTGGCCGTGGCGTTGTTTGTCATGGGCGCGGCCTGCGCCGTGGTCAGGCGGACGGTGCTGATGATCCTGGTGGGGGTTGAGATCATGCTCAACGCCGCCGCCATAGTGTTCATTGGCGCGGCCCTGCATTGGGGCAACCTGGAAGGGCAGGCGGCTTTCATCATCATTCTGGGGCTGGCCGCCGCCGAGGTGGCCTTCGGCCTGGCGCTTCTGGTGCATGCCCGGCGATTCAACGGTTCTGTGGCGGCGGACGACTACGCCGCGCTCAAGGGGTGATGCGATCATGCGCGATATTCTGCTCATCATGCTGCTGCTGCCCCTTGGCGGCGCGCTGGTCCAGGCCTTCCTGGGCAACCGCCTGGGCCGCCGGGGTTCGGGCCTTCTGGCCTGCCTGGCCGTGGCCGGGGCTTTCGCCATGGGCGTTGCGGCCATGAGCGCTTCCGGCGGGCAGACCTTCCCCATCCACTTGGCCGACTGGCTGGGCTGGGAGCGCTTCCAGGCGCGGGCCAGCCTGCTCTACGACCCCCTTGCCGCGCTCATGACCCTTTCGGTGACTTTCGTGGCCACCCTGATCCACATCTATTCCATGGGCTACATGCGCGAGGACGACGCCTTCGGGCGCTACTTCTGCTATCTCAACCTGTTCGTGTTCTTCATGCTGGTCATCACCCTGGCCGACGATCTGTTCTTTCTCTTCGTGGGCTGGGAGGGGGTGGGCTTCTGCTCCTATGCGCTCATCGGCTTCTGGCATCAGAAAACCGTGAACGTGAACGCCGGGAACAAGGCCTTCATCCTCACCCGCATCGGCGATCTGGGTTTTGTGGCCGCATTGGCCATTCTTCTGGCCGCAACGGGGCAGGCCTCGGTCACCAGCCTAGCTGCCGGAGCTTCCTCCCTGGCCCCCGGCACGGCCACGCTGCTGGGACTGCTGTTCTTGCTTGCGGCCATGGGCAAATCCGCTCAGCTGCCGCTGACGGTCTGGCTGCCCGACGCCATGGCCGGGCCCACACCGGTTTCGGCGCTTATCCACGCAGCCACCATGGTCACAGCCGGGGTGTATCTGCTCATGCGCGTTTTTCCGCTGCTGGCCTTGGCCCCTCTGGCCCTTGAGGCCGTGGCCTTAACCGGGGCGGTCACCGCGCTCTACGGGGCGTTGGCGGCGCTGGGGCAGCGCGACATCAAGCGCATCCTGGCCTATTCCACCGTGAGCCAGGTGGGCTACATGTTTCTGGCCGTGGGCTGCGGCGACGTCACCGGCTCCATGTTCCATCTGGTAGCCCACGCCGGGTTCAAGGCCCTGCTGTTCATGTGCGCAGGCATCCTCATCCAGGCGGTCCACGAGGAACACGACATCTTCCGCATGGGCGCGCGCCTGAAAAAGGAACTGCCCGGCGTGTTCATCCTCTTTCTGGCTGGCAGCGCCGCCCTGGCCGCGCTGCCCCTGACCTCCGGGTTCTTCAGCAAGGGCCGGATTCTGGTGGACGCCTTCAATCATCCGGGCGGGGTCTTTGCCGCCTCGGCGGCGCTGGGCGCACTGGGTGCCCTGGTGACCGCCCTGTACGTGTTCCGCATGGTCTTCGTGGTCTTCTGGAACACCCCGGCCGACCCGGCCCCGTTGCACCGCGACCCGGCCATCCCCCGCATGGCCCGACCCCTGTGGCCGCTGGGAGTCTGGGCGCTGCTGCTGGGGTTCATCAACCTGCCGCCTGTCATCGGCCATGCCTTGGGCCTGGGCTTTCCCGCCGTGTTCGACACCCTGCTGGCCGGTGTGCCGGGAGGCCTGATGCCCGAGCACCCCTCTCTTTCCATGGAACTTCTTGTGGAGGGCGGCGACGCGGCCATTGCGCTGCTGGGCATGTGGCTGGCTTGGCAGTTCTACGGCCCTGGCCGGGCGGTTGCGGCCAATCCGGGCATTCTTGCCGACGGATTCGGGCTGGACCGGCTCTATCAGGGGCTGGTGACGGCCCCCTACCGCTGTATGGCCGGTATTCTCTGGCGCAACGTGGATGACGGGCTGCTCGACCGGGGCGTGTTCACCGGTGCGGGTGGGGTGATGGCGCTTTCCAATACTCTGCGGCGGCTCTCCACTGGCCGGATTTCAACCGCCCTGGCCATGCTCCTGGCAGCCATGGCCGCAGCCCTGCTCTATGTAGCGGCGCGTTTGGCCTAACGGCGCGGAGAAAAATAATATGAGCAAGACCCTTGCCCCGAGCGGACAGGAGCGCGCATGACCGGATTTCCCTGGCTTTCCCTGATAACCTTTCTGCCGCTGGTGTGCGGTCTGGCGGTGCTGGCCCTGTGGCGCAGGCCCGAGGCCAGCCGCGTGGTCTGCCTGGCCGCCGCCCTGGCCGAGCTGGCCCTGACCGCGGTTCTGCTCTGCGGACTGTGGCCCCAGGCGGCTCATGGCGGCTGGCTGCTCACGGAAGATGCCGCCTGGATTCCCCGCTTCGGCATCCGCTACACCCTGGCCCTGGACGGCCTGAGCCTGCCCTTCGTGGCCCTGACGGCCCTGTTCGGCGTGCTGTGCGTGCTGGTCTCCTGGCGGCAGGTGGAAAAACATGTGGCCGCTTTCCATTTCTTCCTGCTGGCCGCGCTCTCCGGGGTGATGGGCGTGTTTCTGGCCACGGATCTCTTCCTGTTCGCCCTGTTCTGGGAGGTTCAGCTCATTCCGGTGTTCTTCCTCATCGGCGTGTGGGGGCATGGCGACCGGCAGCGGGCGGCCATCAAGTTTTTCCTCTTCAGCGCCACCGGCGGGCTGCTGATGTTTCTGGCCGTTATCGGTCTGGCGCTCATCCACAGCGGCAACACCGGGGTGCTCACCTTCTCGTTGGCCGCCCTGATGAAGGCCAGCCTGCCTCAAGCAACGGCCACCTGGCTGTTCGCCGCGTTCCTGCTCTCTTTCGCCATCAAAGTGCCTCTGGTGCCGGTGCACATGTGGCTGCCCGACGCCCACACCCAGGCGCCCACGGCCGGCAGTCTCATCCTGGCGGGCCTGCTGCTCAAGACCGGCGGCTACGCCCTGCTGCGGTTCGCCTTTCCGCTATTCCCGGCCCAGGCCGTGGCCTTTGCGCCGCTGCTGGCCGGGCTGGGGCTGGCCGGGCTGTTCTTCGCCTCCTGGGTGGCTCTGGCTCAGGAGGACATGAAGCGGCTGGTGGCCTATTCCTCCATCGCCCATATGGGGCTGACCGTTGCGGGCATGGCGGTGTTCAACTCCCTGGCTATGGCCGGGTCCATCGTGCTCATGGTCTGTCACGCTCTGACCACAGGCGGCCTGTTCGCCATGGCAGGCATGGTGGACGAGCGGTTGCACACCCGCAAACTCGACAGCCTGGGCGGACTGTGGGATCAGGCCCCACGATTCGGCGCGTTGTTCCTGCTCTTTTCCATGGCCTCGGCAGCCTTGCCCGGCCTGGCCAACTTCTCGGGCGAAATCATGATCATCCTCGGCCTCTTCAAGGCCCATCCTGTGTGGGGCGGGCTGGCCGTGGCCGGTATGGTGCTGACGCTGGCCTACATGTTGCGGTTGGTGCAGGGCACGTTGTTCGGCCCGCGTCACTCTCCGTTGCCCATGGCCGATATCAACCTGCGCGAGGCGCTGGTGCTGGTCCCCCTTGCTTTGGCCGTGCTGGCCCTGGGACTGCACCCCGCGCCGCTCCTGGATATTCTGACCGCGCCAGTCGCCGCCCTGCTGGGGCATATCGCCCCGGCAGCGGCTTTGGCGGTGGGGCCGTAGGTGAGGAGAGGAGAGGGCCTCCGGCGGCCAGAGGGGGCGCTGCCCCCTCTGGACTCCCCCGCCGGGGGGCCAATGGCCCCCCGGACCCCC
>JBBRUD010000110.1:0-13964 GCA_038248065.1 Desulfovibrionales bacterium
GGGGTGTTTGAGGCGCTGCCAGATGTACAGTCAGATTCAGATTCAGATTTGGCAGAGTCAGCCAACGCTCCGTCGATCACGTTTCACCCGGCACAGATCGACGATGCTGCCATCGCCGTAGTACATGCCAACCCCTTGCTCTTGCATGAGCGGGGTGCTGGTATGACCATTGTTTTGTATTGCCAGCATGTATTGGGGCTTGGGCATTACATGCGCAGCCTGGCCATTGCCGAGGCGTTGGGGCCGCATAGGGTGGTATTTGTTTCCGGCGGGCCGCCGGTTGGCGCTGTTTTGCCGCCCCATGTGGTGGAGGAGCGCCTGCCCGCCTTGGCCATGGATGAGGAATTTTCCGGCTTGACCGTTGTTGGTGCGGAGCTTGAGGCCATGAAGGCGGATCGTGCCGCGCGGTTCATGGCCGTCATGGAGCGCGAGCGCCCTGAGGCCCTGGTGGTGGAACTGTATCCCTTCGGTCGCCGCGCCTTCGAGTTCGAGCTTGTTCCCGTGCTGGAAGCTGTGCGGCGGGGACGGTTCGGGGCCACGCGCACGGTATGCAGCCTGCGTGACATCCTGGTGGAGAAGAGCAACCCGGAGAAGTACCAGAGCAGGGTGCTCGGCCGGTTGAACAGCCTGTTCGACGCTCTGCTGATCCATTCCGACCAGCGCCTTTTTAGCCTGGAAGAGACCTTCCCCCGCGCGGGCGAAATTGCCATCCCCGTGGCCTATAGCGGGTTTGTGACGCCGCGTCCGAAGCCTGGGGCGCGCGAGGGCCTGCGGACTGCGCTTGGGCTTGACGTGTCCGATAAGCTTGTGGTGGCCAGCGCCGGAGGCGGCAAGGTGGGCGGCGAGCTGCTTGTGGCCTTGGCCGAGGCCTGGCCGCTGCTGAAGGCCGGAGGGCCGGTGCGGCTCCAGATGTTCACCGGCCCATTCCTTGACGAAGATGCCTTTCAGCGGTTAGTTGCCATGACCTCGTGGTGCCCGGAAATAACTGTGGACCGTTTCGCCGGAAATTTCCCGGATTGGCTGGCGGCGGCGGATGTGTCCGTATCCCTGGCCGGGTACAATACCACCATGAATATTCTCGCCGCGCGGGTTGCCGCCCTGGTCTGGCCGTTTGCCCAGAACCAGGAACAAAGCCTGCGCGCGGAACGGCTGGCGGGTCTTGGAGCCCTGGAAGTGCTTACGCCTCAGGATTTCGCCCCTTCCGTCCTGGCCGAGAGGGTCGGGAGGCTGCTTGACTCCACCGCGTCCCCTGCCATCCAAGCCATCGCCCTGGACGGCGCAACGGAAACCGCCCGGCTGATAACCCAATGGCCCTTCTAAACCGAAAATACGCAGCGAGTTTATGATCGTCTCATCCCTGGTTTCACCGCTGTGGCAAGACCTGCCCCAGGACCACGCAAAGCGTTTGGAGCGGGCCGTCGCCCTTGGCCTGGAAGCCGCTTCCGGCGGCACGGCAACGGTATTTTTTCGCGCCGACGACGTGGCCGTGCCGGGCAACAGCTTCGCCCGCATGGCCGAAGTGTTCGTCCGTACAGGGGCTCCCCTGTGCATGGCCGTTGTACCGGCCTGGCTCACGGCCAACCGCTGGCAAACCCTCAGCCAACTCTGCGACGGCACCCAGTGGTGCTGGTGCCAGCATGGTTGGCGGCATATGAACTTTGAAGCGCCCGGCGTAAAGAAACGCGAATTCGGAAGCGCCCGGCCAGCCAAGGACAAACGGCAGGATTTAGCCAAAGGATTCAAGCGGCTGTCGGATATCATGGGCAAGCATTTCACCCCGGTGTTCAGCCCGCCCTGGAACCGCTGTGACGGCGAATCCATGGCCGCCATGCCTGCCCTCGGTTTTACAGGCCTGTCGCGCACCGTCGGTGCCGGGCCGGAGCCGCCGCAAGGCCTGCCGGATTTCCCCGTCTGCACGGACCTGCACACCCGCAAGGAACCGGACCCCAGCCAGTCCCTGGACGCCCTGCTGGAGGAACTGACGCGCGGACTGGCCAGCGGACAGTGCGGAGTGATGCTCCACCACCAACGCATGAACGAAACCTCGGCGCTCTTTCTGGAAACGCTGGTCGCCGCGTTAGGCAAACACCCTGGCGTACGCTTCTCACACTACCGCGAACTGCTCGGCCAATAGCCGCCGCCAGGGGGCTCCGCCCCCTGGACCCCCACCGGGGGGCCAGTGGCCCCCCGGACCCCCCATATAGCTTCGCGTCGACGAGTGAACGCCCCCCCTATTGCGGGGGTCCGGGGGGGCAGTCCAGGGGGGGCTGCGCCCCCTCTGGCCGCCGGAGGCATCCCCCTCAGGGCGCCTCCTCTGGCCGCCGGAGGCTCAGAAACAGCGCGTCGGCTGAAACCGGTTGGCCGTCGGCGTTGCGGCTTATCCGATAGAAGCCTTCCAGGCGCAGTCCGCGCTGTTCCATCCAAACGATGATTTCGTCCGCCAGGGGTTGCCCCGCGTAAAGATCGGTGAAGGCCACCTCGCATAATACCGCTGAGACAGTGGGCAGCAGTCCTTCCGCGCCGCGCAGGGCTTCCAGTTCGTAGCCCTGCAAGTCCAGTTTGAGAATATCCGCGCCTCCGGGGAGCTGGCTGTCCAGCCGCACCACCTCCACTTGTACTCTTCGGGCTACGTCCATGGGCTTGTCCGCATGTTTTTCCAGTATGCCCGTGGGTGTGAGCAACGAGGAGCACGTGCGGCTTTCCAGCACATTGAGGATGAGCGTGGCAGGGGCTGAACCCAATGCAGCCTGGCGTACCTGTACTCTTGAATCGTCGTCGAAACGGCGGACCAGCTTGCGGGCCAGTTCCGGTATGGGCTCGTAGGCCCAAAGGGAGGCCGTGGGGTACAGGCGCAGAAAGGTGTCCACCGTGCGCCCCTTGTTGGCCCCGCCATCGACGATGCGAGGGCCGCTGACAGCGCCTGGAGGTGGAGTGCAGCCGTCAGCCGGGCCTGTGGCGAAGGCAGTCTCGGGCAGCAGGGCGGCCAGCCGCTCGAAAGGGTCCATGTCTGGGCGCTCCAATGCGGAAGGTATTTCCATGTGTATTTTCTAGCACAGCGGGGAATTTCCGTAAAATTTAATTGACAATGATAATCAATATCATTAATCAAAAAGTGTGGCCAGGAACATCGCGCTACGGCGTGACACAGGATCAAAAGCGCTCAAGCGTGCAAGGAGGTTGTTATGACCACTCAGACATCACTTTCATCCAGCGGGAATTCGCGCACCATGTTTCGTGGTCTTCTGGCCAGCATGCCTGCTCCAGGCGCTTCGGGAGAAACCACGTCTTCGGGGTGTTCTGGAGGGTGCAAGGCCAAGGCCCTCACCCGGTATAACCGTCAGGGGATGAGCGCATGCCAGGCGGGCAATCTTGAAGAGGCTGCCGGCTTGCTGGGGCAGGGCGTGGCTCTGGCCAAGAAATGCGGTGTAAATATGTACGAGGCCAAGCTGCGCAACAATCTCGGGTTGGTGTTCACCCTTATGCAGCGCCCCCAGGATGCGGACCGTGAATTCGGAGAGGCCTTACGGCTGGTGGACAGCAAGCTTGGCCGGGAGAACTCCCTGTATCGCCGCATAGAGGGTCAGCGGCTCGGGTTGACGGGGTGAACCGGCGGCTTGCTGAGGGGCCAGGGCTACTCGGGTTCTTCAACCCGCATGCCGGCCAGGGGTACGTTTATGGTGAACATGCCCCGACCGTCCTTCTGTTCGAAGGTGAGCGAGCCCCCCATGGAGCGCAGCAGCCGGTAGCAGAAGGGCAGGCCGATGGAATCCCCTCCTTCGTCGAAGGGAAGAAAGAGTGTTTCCATATTTTCAACGGGTCCGGTCTGCTGCCCGCCCACTTCCAGGTTCAGGAAGGGCTCGCTGGTGAAAAGGCGCAGCCACATGGCTCCACGCGGCGGCAGGCTGTTGGCCGTGGCCCGGATGAGGTTTATGACCACCTGGGTCATAAGGTCGGGGTCTTCCTCCACTTCTGCCTGGGGAGCTTCGATGTCCAGCCTGGGGAAGACTTCGTTGGCCTCCAGTTCCGGTGAGAGCAGCTCCAGGCAACTGGTCACTATGCCCGCCATGTTGATGCGCAGGCGGTGCATGCCCACAGGATTCAGGTAGTCGCGTATACGGTCGAGAATCCTCTCCAACCGTTGTGATTCATTCAATATGATTTCTGCTTCGGCATGGTCCGGGTGCTTTTGCACCAACCGGCGGGCAAACCCGCCGATGGCCATGAGGGGATTGCGAATCTCGTGGGCCACCTCGGCGGAGATGGCTCCGAGGGTTTTGATCTTCTCTTTCTGCACCAGATATTTTTCCAACATGAGCCGGTCGGTGATGTCCAGGATGATGCCTTCGACGTTCTCCTGGCGAACATTTGGGCTGCATGGTGTTCTGGCTATGGATTTCAGGATGCCGTGGCGCACTTGTCCGTTCTTATGCAGCAGGCGGCAGGTTTTGGAAAATGACAGCGAGCAATCGCCCATACTTTCGGTCATGGTGCGGCGGATAGCCTCGCGTTCGTCGGGATGGATGCGCGAAAACAACCAATCCGGGTCGGCCATGGCTTCTTCCCGCGTAAAGCCAAGCATGGTCTGGCTGCCACGGTTGACGAATTCCAGATGCAGGGCGTCGTCGAGCCTGAAGATCACCAGGGGGATGTTCTGTACCAGATTATGGTAGCGCTCCTCGGCTTGGCGCACTTTTTCTTTCAGCGCCCGGCGTTCAAACACCACTGAGACGGCGTGTTCGAGTATCTCGAAATTTTCAATGGGCTTGGAGATATAGTCCCATGCGCCCAGGCGGAAGGCACGCACAGCGTCGTTCAGGTCGCCCAGGCCTGAAACAACGATGACCGGGATGTTGAGGTGCATCTCGCGCATATTTTCCAAAAAGGTCAGGCCGTCCATTACCGGCATGCGCAGGTCCAGCAGGATGAGATCGGGCTGTTTGTCTCGAGCGAGTTCCAGTCCCTCTGCGGCATTGCAGGCTTCCAGGGGGATGAATCCGGTGTCTTCAATCCATGCCGCCAGGGAACGGCGGACACTGCTGTCGTCGTCGATGGTCAGAATGGTTCTGGGCGAGTCGTTTTCCTGCGTCATGGCACACCGATTTTTAAGACAATGGCTGAGTTTTACTCAAATAGGGCGTCAAGGCAAGGGCGGCGTTGATTTTCAGGGCAAGAGAGTTGTGACGTTTTTTGTCTATGGCACCAAGCGCTCATGATTCAGCCCATATTTCCGTAAAATAATAGGCAAAAAGGGCTGTATTTGTTCTTCAGAACATATAAAACGCGAACAATTTTGATATTATAGGTCCAGTCGCCAAAGAAGCGCAACAAATTTGAATGCTATGGCCATTTTAGAAAGGTTTTATTTAAAACTTGCAAAAGTGTAAAATTGGTCCTATTTCTTGAGCCGTGGTGCCCAGGAAGGTGAGTCTGGGTGGGGCACCTTCGAAGTTCTCGACTGGCCAGAGGTTCCTGGCGGTCATCGGAAATGGCTGGTTTCTGAGAAAGGTTCTGTGATTCAGGTGAGGTGTGCCCGACTGGCAGGCCTTCCCGGGATGGGTCTGGAAGGGCTCGACCCCCCTTGTGCGGGGATCGCCGGAAAGTGTGCTCCCAGGCCTGCGCATTCCGTTTAGGGGAAAACTATGCATACCGTTTTTGATTCAACCTAGGATTCCTCCTTGCGGCGAGGCCACGGGGCAGCATTTCGGCTGGCTCGTACAAATTTGTGAAACATATCTGATACCGAAAAATGGAGAAACCGGGATGAAAAAGCTCCTGCTGACATTCCTCGTAGCCATCCTGCTCACTCTGGCCTGCGCGCCCTTGGCATCATTCGCCCAAGACGCCAAGCCGGACGCGGCTCCCGCCGAAGCTGCCGTTGAGCCGGCCAAGCCCGACCCCACCGGCGCAGCCACCGGCACTGCTGCCGACATTCTGGGTTACGCGGCCAACGGCCCCACCAAGGAAGACATGGCGGCCATGAGCGAAAAGGAACCCTTGGCTGCCAAGGTTGCCGAGGCCGCAGGCAAGAACAAGGTGTCCATCAACTTCACCTGGACCCTGGTCTGCGGATTCCTGGTCATGTTCATGCAGTTGGGCTTCGCCCTGGCTGAAACAGGCTTCACCCGCGCTAAAAACGCCGCCCATACCATGACCATGAACTTCATGGTCTACGGCATCGGCATGCTGGGCTACTGGCTGTGCGGCTACGCCCTGCAGATGGGCGGCGCAGGGCCGTTCGCCACTCTTGGCGGTGGCGGCACCATGGACACCGAATTTGCCATCAGTCTGTTCGGTAAGGATTTCGGGTTGTTCGGCATGAAGGGATTCATGCTCAGCGGCGACGCGTATGATGTCTCCATCTTCACCATGTTCTTGTTCCAGATGGTGTTCATGGATACCACCGTGACCATCCCCACCGGGTCCATGGCCGAGCGCTGGAGCTTCAAGTCCTTCGTGATCTATGGATTCTTTATGTCCATGTTCGCCTATCCCCTGTACGCCAACTGGGTCTGGGGCGGCGGCTGGCTGGCCATGCTGGGCAAGAACTTCGCCCTGGGCCACGGCACCGTGGACTTCGCCGGTTCTTCCGTGGTGCACATGACCGGCGGCGTGGCCGCTCTGGTTGGAGCGATCATCCTTGGCCCCCGCATGGGCAAGTACGGTCCTGACGGCAAGGTCAACGCTCTGCCCGGCCACCACATCCCCATGGCCATCGCAGGCTGTCTCATCCTGGCCTTCGGCTGGTTCGGCTTCAACGCCGGTTCCACTCTGGCCGGTTCGGACCTGCGCATCGGCGTCATTGCGGTCAACACCATGCTGGCTTCGGCCTCTGGTTCCGTTTGCGCCATGTTATATATGTGGATGTTCTACGGCAAGCCTGACGCTTCCATGTCCGCCAACGGCCTGCTGGCCGGTCTGGTGGCCATTACCGCTCCCTGCGCCTTTGTCACCGCCGGTTCGGCAGTGCTCATCGGCGCCATCGCCGGCGTGCTCTTGTGCATCAGCGTGTTCTTCGTTGACCGCACCCTAAGAGTGGATGACCCGGTTGGCGCCATCTCCGTGCACGGCGTCAACGGCGCTTGGGGCCTGCTGGCGGTTGGCATCTTTGCCGACGGCACCTACGGCGACGCCCTCAACGGCGTTGACGGTACGGTCAAGGGCCTGCTCTACGGCGATTCCAGCCAGTTTGTGGCGCAGTGCATCGGCGTGGTAACCAACTTCGTCTTCGTGTTCGTGGCCTTCTACGTCTTCTTCAAGATTCTCAACGTGTTCGTTAAGAACCGCGTCACCCCCGAGATCGAACTTGAAGGCCTGGACTCAGCCGAGGTTGGTGTGGTTGCCTACCCCGACTTCTCCCTGAACAAGTCGCATCGCTAAGGAGCTCGCCATGAAAATGATCGCTGCCGTCATCAAGCCGTACAAGCTCGACGAAGTGAAAGAGGCCCTGGACAAAGTCGGCGTGCGCGGCATGACCGTCACCGAGGTGAAGGGGTATGGCCGTCAGAAAGGGCATACTGAACATTACCGGGGCGCGGAATACCAGGTGGTGTTTACCCCCAAGGTAAAGCTCGAAATCGTGGTCTCGGCCAGCCAGGCCGCCGACGCGGTGGAAGCCATCAAGAAGACCGCCAACACCGGCAGCGTCGGTGACGGCAAGATCTTCGTCTTCAGCCTGGAAGAAGTCGTGCGTATCCGCACCGGCGAAACCGGGGACGTGGCCATCTAGCAGTTCGTTCCCTGCATCTGAATCCCGAGGGGAGGCGCGCGAGCGCCTCCCCTTTTTTTTGCATTTTCGGGCATACCCCGGCCTGAGGGCAGAAAGCCCCGCAAGACTACCTGATAATGCCCTTCGTCTGCCGTGGCTGTTCGCCGCTGTGGAGAATTTTAGCCGGGAGTGCGGCCTCTCCGGTTTCATTTTTAGGAAATCATTTTGGCAAGAGTGGTGAAGACCACGCAAGAAGCAAATCCCTGGCGTGAGGATTGGAGGGTCTGTTTAGGGTGTTTTACTCCAAGATTACAAATTTTGTAAAAACAAGTAATCTGGGTAATTTGAGGGTCCCGGCGTGGCGTAGAGTGTGAAAATGACGTCAAATCTGGGTTTTGAGAGGTTAACAGCATGCTGAAAATTGCATTGATTAACTTAAAAATACGCTGGCAACAATTTTGAAGCACAATGTCAATTTTTAGAAAATTTTAAAAAAAACTTGCAAAAGTGTAAAACTGAATATAATTCACGGCTCGTGGCGGACTGGGCGGATTGTTTTCGTCAGCCCCCTTTGGATTGCCGGTGTGGTGAATAGCCCAGGCGGCAGCCCGCAAGGGAAAAATTTCGGGAAAGGCAAGTATTTCTGGGGTGATATATCCCGCAAGGGCCTTATCAGCAAACGCAGGAGGTTTTCATGAACGCGGCGGACACAGCATTTCTTCTCATCTCGGCAGCCTTGGTCATGTTCATGACACCAGGGTTGGCCCTCTTCTATGGCGGTATGGTCCGCTCCAAAAACGTGCTCAGCACGCTGATGCACAGTTTTGTACTTATCGCCATCATTTCCATCGAATGGGCCATTCTGGGCTACTCCCTGAGTTTCGGCACGGATATCGGCAGCTTCATCGGCGGCATGGACTTCTTCAACCTGGCAGGTGTCGGGCAGGAACCCAGCACTGTCTACGCCAAAACCGTGCCGCATCTGGCCTTCATGATCTATCAGTGCATGTTCGCGGTGATCACCCCGGCCCTCATCACCGGCGCGTTTGCGGAGCGCATCAAGTTCAGCGCCTTCCTGTTCTTCAGCGTCATTTGGGCGACCATCATTTACAATCCGCTTGCTCACTGGGTTTGGGGCGGCGGCTGGCTGATGTCCATGGGTGCCCTCGACTTCGCCGGCGGCGCGGTGGTGCACATGAGCTCCGGCGCATCGGCCCTGGCCTTTGTCATTTTCCTGGGCAAGCGCAAGAATTACGGGCATGAACCCTTCATCCCCCATAATGTTCCCATGACCGTGCTGGGCGCGGGCATTCTGTGGTTCGGCTGGTTCGGCTTCAATGCCGGTTCCGCCCTGAGCTCCGGCGGCCTGGCCGCCTCGGCCTTCGTCACCACCCACATGGCTGCTGCGGCGGCGGCTTTGTCCTGGATGTTCGTCGAGTGGATGCATCGCGGCAAGCCCACTGCCCTGGGCTTGGCTTCGGGCGCAGTGGCCGGCTTGGTGGCCATCACTCCGGCCGCCGGTTTCGTCACCCCCATGGCGGCCATCATCATCGGCCTGGGCGGCGGCGTGGTCTGCTACATCGGCTGCATGCTCAAGCACATCTTCAGGTATGACGACGCCCTCGACGTAGTGGGCGTGCACGGCCTGGGCGGCACCTGGGGCGCCATCGCCACCGGCCTTTTCGCCACCAAACTGGTCAACCCCGACGGTGCTGACGGCCTGTTCTACGGCAACCCTGAACAGCTGTGGATTCAGATTGTGTCGGTATTAGCCACCTGGGCCTTCTGTTTCATCGGTACTTTGGTTATCCTGGCCGTGGTTAACGTCTTCGTGAAGGTCCGGGTCTCCGAGGAAAATGAATCCAAGGGCCTGGACGTGAGCCAGCACGGCGAAACCGCCTACCAGAACTAAGGAGCCAGCATGCGTAAAATTGAAATCATCACCCGGCCTTACAAGCTGGAAGACATCAAGAAGGCCCTCACCGAAGCGGGCGTTAAGGGAATGACCGTCTCCGAGGTGAAAGGCTTCGGTCGCCAGCGGGGCCACAAGGAAATCTACCGCGGAGCCGAGTATCAGGTGGATTTCGTGCCCAAGGTCAAGTTGGAACTGGTCATTGATCAGGAGCAGGTGCCCCAGATCGTCAAGGTGATCCAGGACGCAGCACGCACCGGCGAGGTGGGCGACGGCAAGATCTTCATCCTGCCTGTGGAGGAAGTGGTGCGCATCCGAACCGGTGAAACCGGCAAAGCAGCCATCTAGAACACAACCTTACACGCGAAAGGGGCCGGCCTCCGGTCCCTTTCGCTTTTTTCAGGGGCGACATGTCCTTATCCGCCGCAGACGCTCTCGCCAGGGAGCGCGGAATCCTCACCCAGGCTTTTTTGGACGGCACAGCGCCCGATTTCAGCCAGCGCCACGCCCAACTCTTTGATACCTATTTCCGCCAACGACTTGCCGAGTACCAGGCCGCCGACCAGGGTGCCCGCGTCCCGGCTGCTTCAAATGCCGAATGTGACCAGGCCGCAGCGCCCGAGAGGGCCGCAGCGCCCGAGAGGGCCGCCACGTCCGAGGACGTTCCTTTCGCCGTGGTGGCCGTGGGCGGCTACGGGCGTTCCGAACTGAGCGTGCATTCCGATATCGACGTCATCATTCTCTATGCCCATGACGTGCCGGAATCGTCCAAGGAGCTGGCCAAGGCCCTGTTTTTCCCCCTCTGGGACCTCAATCACGATCTGGGCCACGGCGTGCGTTGCATCGCCGAATGCCTGGAACTGGCCACACAGGATTTCAAGGTGTTCGCCTCGCTGCTCGACGCGCGCTTTCTGGCAGGCGACGCTGGAGTCTTCGAGGCGTTTCTTGCCGACATGCGACAGACCCTGTTGCCGGGGCGGGGCGAGACCTTCAAGAACTGGCTGACGGAGCAGAACGCCATCCGAGCCGGTGTTCATGGCGACGCCTCGGGGCTTCTTGAGCCCAACCTCAAGGACGGGCTGGGCGGCCTGCGCGACGCGCATCAGGTCCGCTGGCTCAACGCCCTGGGCACGGGCAACCGGCCCGCCCTGCCCGAGGAAGAACTGGCCGTTTTGGAAGGCCATGTGGTCTATCTGCTCCAGGTGCGCAATCACCTCCACCTGCTCTCCGGGCGCAAGAACGACCGGCTGGGGCTGGACGCCCAGCGCGAATTGGCCGAGCGCCTGGGTTTTACAGGCAGCGCCGAGGTTATGGCCGTGGAGGAATTCTTGGCGGAGTTGCACCGGGTGATGGCTGAGATCCGCGCCTTGCGGCTGGCCGCCTGGTCCGTTCTGGCCAGGGAGGGCGGCTGGTCGGCCGAGCCCTCACTATCCTTGGATAACGCCGTGAATTTTACCCCTGTGGGGCTTGAATTCGCGCCCGGCTGGAAGGCCGAGGACGATCCCCTGGCCATTCTCGATATCTTCAGCCACGCCATGCGCCTCCCTGCGCCCCTGGCTCTGCGAGCCCGGCGGCGCATCGTTTCCGGCACAAAGGCTCTTTGCGCAGCAGTGGCGGAAGGGGAGGGCGCACGCCGGGCTTACGCTTTTCTGCTGGACGCCCTGATGCGCCCCGGCAGCGAAGAGGCCCTGGCAGACATGCTTGAAACCGGTGTGCTGGCCGCCCTGGTGCCGGAGTTCGGCCAGGTGCAGCATATCATGCAGTACGACGGCTACCACATTCATCCCGTGGGCTGGCATACCCTGGAGACCATCCTGGAGTTGAAAAACACTGCCAAGCCCGTCCATCCGCAGCACGAGGCCTATGCCAGGCTCAAGCATCCTGAGCGGGTCTTTCTGGGCGCGCTGTTCCACGATATCGGCAAGGGGCTTGGGGGAGGGCACTCCGAAAAGGGCATGGATATCGCACGGCAAGCTCTGACCCGCCTGGGCGCTGAGGAAGCCGTGGCTTCGGATGTGGATTTCCTGGTGCTTCGCCATCTGGTGCTCTCCGATACCGCCACCCGGCGCGACCTGTCGGACAAGGACGTGGTGGCGGCCTGCGCCGCGCGGGTGGGCACCCTGGACCGGTTGGATATGCTGCTGCTTTTAAGCGTTGCCGACGCCGTGGCCACGGGTCCATCAGCTTGGAATTCCTGGAAATCCGGGCTGGTGAACGAACTGTATCTCAAAGTGCGGGCCGTGCTGGCCGGTGGAGGGCTCTTCGACGCTTCGGACGCTCAGATCATCATGGGCCTGCGCGACAAGGCCAGGGTGGAAGGCAGGCACCTCTACGGGCCTGAACACCTGGAAGCCTTGCTGGACGCCATGCCGCCGCGCTATCTGCTCAACCGCGGCCTCAAGGAAATCCTGTACGACCTGGGCCTTGTCGCCCGGCTGGAGGAAGCTTTGGAAGAGGACCGGCGGCAACGCCCGTCCCATCTTGCCGGTGTGGGGGTTGCGGTTATCGAAATCGAAGCCCTGCCTGAGAACGGCACATGGAGCCTGACCCTGGCGGCCAAGCATCATCCTGCCCTGTTCACCACTGTGGCCGGTGTGCTGGCGCTCCACGACATCAATATCCGCTCGGCGGATTTCTTCCTGTGGGAGAACGGCACGGAAATCCATTGCTACCACATAGTCAGCCCCACGGACGGCCTGTATGCTGAAGAATTGTGGGCCAGAGTGCGCCGGGCCGTGAGCTACGCCCTGCGCGGCAAGCTCTCCCTCGATTACCGCATTCAGGAAAAACGCGCCTCGCCTTTGGCCCCACGGCGGGCCAATCTCGGAATACAGCACCAGGCGATGATCAACAACACCTCCTCGGAGTACTACAGCCTGGTGGAGATAATGGCTGCCGACCGCGTTGGCCTGCTCTACGACATCGCCCTGTGCCTGGAGACCCTGGGCCTGCAAGTGCACATGGCCAAGATCAGCACCGACGGCCACACCGTACTGGACGTGTTTTCCGTGCGCGAGGCCGATGGGAAGAAGATTGCCGAACCGGCGCGACTGGAAGAGATATCCAGGGTGCTGCTGGAGTGTCTGGCCTGAGGACTCCGGGCCGGATCGCGTCTTTTTGGGGGCAGATTAGCCCAAGCGCATGGGCCAAGAGTTTCCTCAGAGGGGGGGATTCGCTTCCACCGTGGACATCTTCCCTCCCAACGCGCTAGAGTCAGCCTCAAATCCCCGCCCCAGCGGCGGGTAGGAGGCTTTCCATGGATATCCCCGTTCCTTGTCCCCGTGCCATCCCCCGTATTGGCGAAACCGCTCCGGCCTTTGAGGCGGAATCCACCCACGGTGTTTTGCGTCTGGAGGATTTTGCCGAGTCCTGGCTCATATTCTTCTCGCATCCGGCGGATTTCACGCCGGTGTGCACCACGGAATTCGTGGCATTCGCCGGTATACACGCTCAATTGCGTACGCGCGGCTGCGAGCTTCTGGGGTTGTCCATCGATTCGGTGTTTTCCCATATCGCCTGGGTGCGGCGCATCGAAGAAAAGTTCGGCACGCGCATTGAGTTCCCGGTGATCGCCGATCTCTCCAAAACCGTGGCCGAGCTTTACGGCATGATCATGCCCGGCGAATCCAAGACCGAGACCTCGCGTTGCGTGTTTGTCATCGACCCCAAACAAACGGTGCGGGCCATCATCTCTTATCCCTTGACCACAGGCCGCAATACGGCCGAGCTGTTGCGGCTGCTCGATGCGCTTCAGACCACGGACCAGCACGGGGTGGCCACCCCGGCCAACTGGCAGCCTGGCGGCAAGGTGATCATCCCTCCGCCGCGCACCCAGGACGCGGCCGAGGAGCGGCTGAAGGACGCCAAGGCCGAATGCCTGGATTGGTTCTTCTGCCAGAAAGCCCTGTAGTATGGCCTGCGTCAAACCCGACGGCTCGCTGACCGCCCTGGGCAGGCAGGTGCTGACCGCCCTGGACGGCCACACTGTTCAGGACGCCGTCCTGTCGTTGCAATTGCCCGTCTACAGGGTGCGTTCTCTGGCCAGGGCGCTGGAGGAATTGAATCTGGTTAAAGCGGACGAGCAGGTATACCAGCTTACCTCCGAGGGCCAAGCCAAGCTGGTCCAGTCAGCGGGGTAAGCATCAGGGGGGCACTGCGTTCGAAACGGGCTGTTTCACTTTTAGCAGACTGTTAAACCTCTCCGAGGGAAGCATCCGTAAAGCTGTGCTGTCTGCGACGGAAAGGGGTCTGCCAGACTTGCAACCCCATTGCGGGGGTCCCGGGGGGCGGGTGGCCCCCCCGCCCCCGGCGGGGCGGCCCCCGCCACCCCCCCGGCCCCCACCACCC
>JBBRUD010000111.1:0-13961 GCA_038248065.1 Desulfovibrionales bacterium
CCACAGCGGCGTCATTATCTTGGGACTTTTCGGAAATCGCCTGCTAAGGTGTCCACACCAATATTCTTTTCCGACAACACTTCTAAACTCCGAGGCGACCATGGTGAAACTGATCAAGGAAGGCGACGAAAAAGGACGGCTGCACATCGACACGCCGCTTCTGGGTGAATCCCTGGTGGACAGGGAAGTGCTGCGCAGAACCGAATCGGCCGAGTATTTCCGAATGCAGCCCGATGTGAACATCCTCAAGATCGGCGGCCAGTCCATCATGGACCGGGGGGCCAAAGCCATACTGCCCATCCTGGACGTGCTGATCAAAGCCAAAGATGAACACAAAATCCTGCTTATGACCGGCGGCGGCACCCGCGCCCGCCACGTCTACAACATCGGCGTGGACCTCGGCATGCCCACCGGCGTGCTGTCGAAGCTGGGCGACAAGGTATCCTGGCAGAACGCCGAAATGCTTGCGGTGCTGCTGGCCAAGCACGGTGGGGTGAAGATCGGGCACGGCGACAACCTGGAACAGCTGAACATGTTCTGCCAACTGGGATATCTGCCCATCACCACAGGCATTCCACCCTACGGATTCTTCGAACATCCCGCTGAAATCGGCTCTATTCCGCCTCACCGCACAGACTGCGGCGCGTTTCTGCTGGCCGAGAACATCGGGGCCAAGTCGCTAATCTACCTCAAAGACGAGAAGGGACTCTACGAGAAAGACCCGAAGAAGGTCGCCGACGTGTCCACCCTCAAGCGATATGACAAGCTGACCGTGGACGAACTTATCGCCCTGGACCTGGACGACCTCATTGTGGAGCGCCCGGTGTTGACCTTCCTCAAAAACGCCAAATGCCTGAAGTCATTTCAGATCATCGACGCCTTGCGCCACCCGGAGCTGATCATCCCCGCCCTTGAAGGCAAGCATGTGGGCACCATAGTCTACAAGGACTAACCACCAAAAAACAATCAGCCGGGCGTCGCATGCGACGCCCGGCTGCAAGTTGCCGGTTCAGGCCAAGGATACACCCGCTAGGAGTGCTTGTTGCCGAACTTCCCTTCGCCTTCCTTGGGGAGATACACGATCTCAGCGCCCACGGCCTCGGCGATGGTCTCCAGTTCCATCCGGCGGATGTGCTCGACCTTGAACTTCACATCAGACCCCGCAACCGCTACCACGCGAAATCTGGGTTTCTTCTCGCCAGGCAAGAGCTTCCTGCGTTCACGAACGAAAATCTTTGACATGGCTTTCCCCCTTTCAACGTCTGGAAACAGGCGTTCTTACAGCCTTCTCATTGACATATATATCCTCAGAGGATATATGTCAACCACGGAGAATACTCATGCCGAAACACGCCGGAACAGGCAAACCGGAGCGGTTCGTCCAGCCCTCGCTCCTCATGGCCTTACTGAACGCATCCTCCTACGGCTACGAACTGACCGCGAAAATCGGTGAATACGGATTCATCAAGGGAGACCCTCCTCCCGGCATGATCTACCGTCATTTGCGGCAGATGGAGGAGGATGGGCTGGTGGGCTCGCAGTGGGACGCCGAAGGCTCCGGCCCGGCCCGCCGCGTCTATTCACTCACCGAAGAAGGCCGGGAGGTCCTGCACGCCTGGATTGAATACATGGAGCGCCACGCCCGCACCCTCTCGCGCTTCGTGGAGGCCTACCGGGCGGAAGCAAAATAGCGCACCTCAGGAGCAAAAACGTTTGCAAGAGGGAGTCTGTTAAAAAACCCGGTCTGGGTCTTTTCAGCTCCGCAATGGTGGAGCAATGCGCAGCCACTGCTCACCGTTGCGATGCAACCGGCGGACCAGGATGGCCACCGGTTGCATCGCAACAGGTGCTTTACTGGGCGTGCGGTTTTTTCCGCTTGCCGTGGGCCGTGGTCCACCTGCCCTCGCCGTTGGCCACCACTTGAAGCACAGGTTTTCCCGCAAGCAGCGAAGGGCGAATCCAGCCCTCGGAAAGAATAATATCCCCTGGACGGGGAACCACGGGGTCGCGATCAGTGGAGATCACCCGTATGCCGCATCTGTTGAGATCCGCCACGCTGACCGGGTCGGTGAGCGCGCGGAGGCCGCCGTACTCGATAAACCGGCCACACCAGCCGTGGTGCGTCAGGCCCACGGCGGCGGCAGCACCGATGATGCCGTCGTTGGTGCCGCCAAGCCCCTGAAGGCTGCACTTGGGAGCCGCATGCATGGCCGCATCCTGAGTGAGCTTCGTGGTGGTGGCCTCAAGAGCGAAATGCACCAACACATCCGGGACGTCGTCTTCGCGCACCACGCACAGCCCCGGATCGCTGCCGTCGGGAGCATAACGGGCTAGGTGCCGCACGGCAGCATCGGTCAGACGTCCGACAATTCCAGGATCACCGTTGATCTCGATGAGGGCGCAGGCGGAGCTGTTGTTGGACGTATAGGGGATGTCTTCCAGTTTGGGGAGCTGATGGCGCAAGATGCCCCGCACGGTGCATTTCTCGTTTACAAGGCTCTCGGCAAACAGCCGGGTCAAACGACCGGTCCCCATGGGCGAGCCCTTCACGTCAGTGTCGTCGAACCCCATATATATGAGCATCATCTCCCTCCCGTTCGCACCTATGTCTGCGCTGGCATAGCGCCCCAACAAGCCTCCGGTCAACACCGCCCGGCTTGCTGGGAATTCGGCACAAGGCGCTCATGCAGAGTAAAGAAGGGGGGCCAGAAGGGGTAAATCCCCCGCCCCACAAAAAAAGGGGCCAAGCCATAACAGCCTAACCCCTTGATATCCGTGGTGGTCCCGACAAGATTCGAACTTGTGGCCTACCGCTTAGGAGGCGGTCGCTCTATCCACCTGAGCTACGGGACCGTGTGGGAAGGGTCTAGATAGTCAAGCGCCGCCCTGCGGTCAACTCCTTCCGGCGCATTCATGAGGGCAGCCCTGTAAGGGCGGCCTGAATCTGTTACATCCTGTGTTGCCTGCGCAGGTCAATGCTACGCTCGCGGCTCAACGGGCGGGCACCACCTTGCCAGACGGCCCGCATTCGGTGGATACTCTTGCCCGCGCAGCGCCCGGAAGAACGGGTGCCGCATCGAACGGCAACCCCTGCGGGGAACGGGCCGCGCCTGGGCCTTGGAGGATCATGTGAATCTGAAGCTTCGCCTTATCTTCGATGACAGGGTCGGCATCGTGGCCGATATATCTGCCCTTATCGCCCGGCACGCCTTGAACATCCTGTCTATGGAGGTGGTGCGCAACGCCCGCGAGGCACATGTCTACCTGGAAGCCGAATCCTCCGGCCGCAACTACCGCTTCGAGGAGCTCTTCGAGATACTCGGCAACGTCGCGGGCCTGAAGGAACTGAGCCTCATCGACACCCTGCCACAGGAGGAGCGCGAAGGACGCTTCACGGTCATTCTGGATAACATCACCAACGGCGTGGCCGCCATAGACACCAAAGGTCGCATCACTGTGTCCAATACAGTTTTCCGCAAGCTGGTCGCCCCGGAGGACTCGGATATCACAGGCCGCCACGTGACCTCCTTCGATCTTCCCGTCACGGCCATTCTCGACTGCCTGGAGGGACGGAGCTTCAGCGACATCAAGCGCACCCTGGTCTCCGGCCCTGTGCGCTACCAGTTCTTCGCCAGCGGCCGCCCCATCCGGGATTCCCAGGGCCGCATCATCGGCGCGGTGGCCCTCACCAAGGATATGGAAGAGATCAAGATGCTGGCCAGCACCATCTCCGAACCCGGCCAGGTGACCTTCAGCGACATCATCGGCGCGGACCCGGCCATTTTAAACGCCATCACCTACGCTCAAAGGATCGCCACGACAGAAACCATTGTCTCCCTGCACGGAGCCAGCGGCACCGGCAAGGAACTCTTCGCCGGGGCAATACACCAGGCCAGCGCCCGAAGCGGCCCCTTCGTGCCCATCAACTGCGCGGCCTTGCCCGAACACCTGTTGGAGAGCGAACTCTTCGGCTATGTGGGTGGAGCCTTCACCGGCGGCAAAAGCGGCGGCAAGCCCGGCCTGTTCGAGCAGGCCAAGGGCGGCACCGTGTTCCTTGACGAACTGGCCGAGCTTCCCCTGGCTTCCCAGGCCAAACTCCTGCGCCTGCTCCAGGAAAAAAAAATCCGTCGCATCGGCGACTCACGCGAAATCCCCATCGACGCCCGCGTCATCACCGCCACCAATCAGAATCTCGAAGCGCGGGTGGAGCAATGCCTGTTCCGCAGAGACCTCTACTACCGCATCAACGTGCTGCCGGTGCACATCCCGCCCCTCAAGGAGCGCGCAGCCGACATCCCCCTGCTGGTGGAGCATTTTCTCTTCCAGTTGAGCGCCCGGCTAGGCAAGAACCTCAAGCCCGTAAGCGACGCGGCCATGGACAAACTGCTGGGGCACGACTGGCCGGGCAACGTGCGCGAACTCCGCAACGTCATCGAACGCGCTGCCATCCTGTGCACCGGAGACGCCCTCGACGTGGATTGCGTGCTCTTCAGCCATGAGATGAACCGCCTCCCGCACATCGCCCGGCCGGAATCCGTCATGGCCGAAACCCGGCCGCTCAAGGCGCGGATGGGCGAATTCGAAGCCCAGGCCATCGCCAAGACCCTGGGCCAGACCAAGAGCATCCGCGAGGCCTCCCGGACGCTCGGCCTGTCGCACACCGCACTGCTCAACAAGATGAAGAAATACGGCCTCCCGTAGTGGAAATATTTCGGACCACTGGTACGGAATCGGACCAAATAGTCTCCCTTTGAATCGACAGTTTCGAGAGGAGAAACACGAGGAGCCTCCGGCGGCCAAAGGGCCAATGGCCCTTTGGAATCCCTTTTATTTTCTGTCAGTTAGTATGTAGACGTTAGGATCTGATTCTGTGTGTGCGATCATCCTTCCACTCCTGTCTCGTGCGGTAGGCCTCGTTTGCTTCGCGCCACTGGCACGATTTGTTTCCAAATCACTTTTTTTTGCGCTGATCCGAGCCGGACTGTGGAGCCCTTAGCCCGTGGCGCACAAGAAACCAAACGTGAACTTCACCTAGTAACTATTCTAAATAATGTGATATTTATATTGGGTGATTCTTTTGATGCCTGGCGGGCCTCCAGGCGCGGAATGCGGCAGGCATTTTGCTCTTACGAAGATGCGAGCCGCGTGAAAGGCAGTGTGTCTCCCCATACCATGAACCGTCTTCTGGAGGACTTCATATGATCGTCGGCATTCTGAAGGAAATCAAAGCGGAAGAGAATCGCGTTGCAATGACCCCGGCCTGTGTCGAAGTCATGGGGCAGCACGGCCATACCATGCTGGTGGAAGCCAACGCCGGTGCGGGCAGCGGCTTCAGCGACCAGGAATACGCCGAGGCCGGAGCCGAAATCGTCGCCACCCCGGCTGAAATTTACAAGCGCGCCGAAATGGTCATGCACGTGAAGGAACCGCTGCCTGCCGAATACGACATGATCCGCAAGGGCCAGATCGTCTTCACCTATCTTCACCTGGCGGCAGCCGAAAAGCTGACCCAGGCCCTGATCAAGAGCGGCGCGGTCTGCATTGCCTACGAGACCATCCAGAAGGCGGACCGCTCCCTGCCCCTTCTCACCCCCATGAGCGAAGTGGCCGGACGCATGGCCATCCAGCAGGGTGCCAAATACCTGGAAATGAACCAGGGCGGACGCGGCGTGCTGCTTGGCGGCGTGCCCGGCGTGGACCCGGCCACAGTAGTCATCCTGGGCGGCGGCGTGGTCGGTGCCAACGCGGCCAAGATGGCCTGCGGACTGGGTGCCAAGGTCTACATTCTGGATATGAACCTCGACCGCCTGCGCTATCTTTCCGATATCATGCCCGCCAACTGCATTCCGGTCATGTCCAGCCCGGCCATGGTGCGCAAACTGCTGGCCGACGCCGATGTGGTCATCGGCGCGGTGCTGGTCACCGGCGCCAAGGCCCCCAAGCTGGTCACCAGAGACATGCTCAAGATCATGAAGCAGGGCTCGGTGCTGGTGGACGTGGCCATCGACCAGGGCGGCTGCTTCGAAACTTCCAAGGCAACCACCCACAACGACCCCATTTATACCATGGACGGCGTGGTGCATTACTGCGTGGCCAACATGCCCGGTGCGGTGGCTAAAACCTCCACCATGGCCCTGACCAACGCCACCCTGCCCTATGCCCTACAGATCGCGGACAAGGGCTGGAAGCAGGCCATGCGCGACAACTGCGAAATCAAGCTCGGAGCCAACGTCATCGACGGCAAAGTGACCTTCTCCGGCGTCTCCGAGGCCTTCGGACTGCCCTGTGTGAACATCGACGGCCTGCTGTAGTCCCGGACCCCACCTCCGGGACTTTCTCCCCCCTCCGGCACCAACGGAGGGGGTTTTCTTTTTTCATCACCATGCCCGCGCAAAGCCGTTTACATCGCACCGAGAGAGAGATACTTCCCCCTTCGCAACGCTATTCAAGGCCCGCCGAAGCCTCAGGAGTTCTCCATGCCCCGCGCCCTATTCGCCGCCATCGCCGCCTCCTTGCGGCCCGTGGTTTTGGCTTTGGCCGTTATCCTGGCCCTGGGTCAGGTTCTGCCCGCACATGCCCGCGCACCGCTCCCCGACATGGCCGAACTGGCTGAAAAGGCCGGCCCCGCCGTGGTCAACGTCAATACCACCAAGAGCGTAAAAACTCAGGACCAGATACGCGAATCCTTTAAAGGCACGCCGCGCAGCGGCCCCGACGGCCTGCGCGACCAGCTTGAGCGCCAGCCCGGCCAGAACAACCGGGCCCCTCGCAATCAGAACTCCATGGGCAGCGGCTTCATCATTTCCAAAGACGGGGTCATCGTCACCAACAACCACGTCATCGAAGGCGCCGATGAAATCAAGGTTCAGCTGCCCGGCAAAGGCAAGCCCATCGCCGCCACGGTTTTGGGGCGCGACCCGGAGCTTGATCTGGCGGTCATCAAAATCGAAACCGAAAGCGCCCTGCCCTTCCTGGAATTCGGCGATTCCGGCGCTCTCAGGGTCGGCTCCTGGGTAATGGCCATCGGCAACCCCTTCGGGCTGCACAACACGGTCACGGCGGGCATCGTCAGCGCCAAAGGGCGCGTGATCGGGGCCGGTCCCTTCGACGATTTCATCCAGACCGACGCGTCCATAAATCCCGGAAACTCCGGCGGCCCCCTGCTGGACCTGGACGGCAAGGTGGTGGGCATCAACACGGCCATCATCTCCACGGGCCAGGGGATCGGCTTCGCCATCCCCTCCAACCTGGCCAAGACCGTCGTGGCCGACCTGCGCGAGCAGAAACAGACCAAGCGCGGCTGGTTGGGCGTCTCCATCCAGGACATGGATGAGAACACGGCCAAGGCCCTCGGGCTGGAAGACGCCAAGGGCGCGCTCATCTCCTCAGTGATGGACGGCGACCCGGCAGCCAAAGCCGGGGTGGAAGTGGGCGACGTGGTCCAGGCTGTCAACGGCGAGCAGGTGAAAAACGCCAGCGGCCTGCTGCGCGCCATCGCGGGCATCAAACCCGGTGGCAAGGCCGAGTTGCAGGTCTGGCGCAGGGGCGCGGCGCTAACGCTTACGGCCATGCTGTCCCAGCGCGACCATGCCAAGCTGTCCAAAGCCCAGACCGGGGCCCAGCAGGCCGAACCGGCCCGGACGGAGCTGGGCATGGTTCTCAAGCCCGTCAACCCCGAAGAGGCCAAGGCCCTGAACCTTCCCGATGCGGGGCTCCTGGTCACCCAGGTTGAAGCGGATTCCCCGGCCGAGGAGGCCGGCATGCGCTCCGGCGACGTCATTCTCCAGGCCGGACAGAAGCCCGTGAACAGCGCCGCCGCCTTCGACAGCATTGTGGACGAAAACCGGGCCAAGGGCGTAATCATGCTCCTGGTAAGCCGCGACAAACGCACACTGTTCCGCACCATCGCGGTGCCGGAGAAACGCTAGTCCGGCAGGCCATGCGCCCTGCCAGGAACCGTTTACCATGGTCACTACACTTGTCGTCGGCTGCAAGATCAATCTCTACCTGGATATCGCCGGGCTGCGCCCGGACGGCTACCACGAGTTGCGCACGCTCTTTTATCCCGTCCCGGAGCCTCATGACGTCCTGGAATTGGAACGCACAGGCCACGGGCTGTCCCTGACCTGCTCGGACCAGGCTCTGGAGTCACCCTCCAATCTGGTGGCCAAGGCCTATGCGGCCTTTGCCGGGCGTACCGGCTTCCAGCCCGGCGTGCGCGCCCATCTTGTGAAGGGCATCCCCTCGGGGGCAGGACTGGGCGGGGGCAGCGCCGACGCTGCCGCGCTGCTGGGCTGGCTCAACAGCCAGGCCGGAGATTTGGCCCTCAAACCCGGCGAGCTGACCGCGCTGGGCGCCGGGCTGGGAGCGGATGTGCCTTTCTTTCTGGGCAACGCCCCGGCCTGGGCCACCGGCATCGGTGAAAAGCTTTCGCCCTCCCCGTGTACTCTGGGCGGGCTGCATCTGGTGGTGGCCGTGCCTTCCGAGCGTGTTTCCACGGCCTGGGCCTACAAGGCATGGGACGCGGCAGGACAAAATGGAGCGCCTCGCATCTTGACAAGTGCGGCTCTGGAAGCTATGCGGCCTTTTTGTGTTTCCGGGACGCTCATAGCCAACTGTTTTGAGGCCGTGGTCTTCCCGGCCTACCCCAGCGTCAGAGCGCTGAAAGAGCGTTTCTTGTCCCTGGGGGCTTCGGTGTCGGCCATGAGCGGATCAGGTTCGGCGGTGTTCGGCATCTTCCGGGATGCCCAGGCGGCCAGACTGGCAGCCCAAGCGCTTCGTGCGCCGGGTGCTGAGGTCTACGCCGCAGCGCTGTGATTTTTTTGGGCAACAATCTGTTGGGGTGTCGCCAAGCGGTAAGGCACGTGGTTTTGGTCCACGCATCCGAGGGTTCGAATCCTTCCACCCCAGCCAATTTTTTCTACGAGGCACTATGGCTACCCACGGCGATCTGAAGATTCTCACTGGCAATGCCAACCCCGAATTGGCCAAGGCCATTTGCGACCATCTGGGCTGCACACTTCTGGAATCCATGGTGAGCAAATTCTCCGACGGTGAAATCCGGGTGGAGATCGGGGCCAATGTCCGTGGATCGGACGTCTTCGTGGTGCAGTCCACCAGCGTGCCGGTAAACGCTCACCTTATGGAACTCTGCCTGATGCTCGACGCCTTGAAACGCGCCAGCGCATCCAGGGTAACCGCCGTGGTGCCCTACTACGGTTACGCCCGGCAGGACCGCAAGGTTGTTCCCCGCGCCCCCATCAGCGCCAAGCTGGTGGCCGATTTCCTCCAGGTTGCGGGCATGCACCGCCTGCTGACCATCGACCTGCACGCAGGCCAGATCCAGGGGTTCTTCAACGTGCCCGTGGACAACCTGTACGCCCAGGGAATCCTGGCCGAATACGTCCGGGACATGGAAGGCGACAAGATCGTGGTCTCCCCCGACGCAGGCGGCGTGGAACGCGCCCGCTCCTTTGCCAAAAACCTGGAATGCGGGCTGGCCATCGTGGACAAGCGCCGCGATTCACCCAACCAGGCCAAGGCCATGCATGTGATCGGCAACGTGGAAGGCAAAACCTGCATTCTGTGCGACGACATGATCGACACGGCCGGAACCATGGTCCAGGGCGCGCACGTGCTGCTGGAAAATGGAGCCAAATCCGTTATTGCCTGCGCCACACACCCGGTGCTTTCCGGTCCGGCCATCGAGCGGCTGTGCGATTCGCCCTTCTCGCAGGTCATCGTGGCCAACACCATCCCACTGTCCAAAGAAGCCCAGAGCTGCGACAAAATCAAGGTTCTGTCCGTGGCCGGACTGCTGGCTAAAGCCATCCATAACATTCACACCGAATCTTCGGTGAGCGTGCTTTTTTCCAAGACGAATTAGCTCTCGCCGCCAGGCGGAACAAGGAGATAGATATCATGAAGGAACAACTGAGCCTTACCGTTCAGAGCCGCTCCGCCAGGGGCAAGGGACCCAATCGCCGTCTGCGCACCGAGAAGATGGTTCCGGGCATTTACTATGATGACAAGGGCGTGAACATTCCCGTCATGGTCGAAGACATGCCCTTCCGCAAGGTCTACCAGAAGACCGGCAGCTCCCGCGTCTTCAACTTGGTCATCGACAACGACGGCGCCACCGAAAGCCACCCGTCCCTGATCTGGGCCGTGCAGCTGCACCCCTTCAAGAATCAGGTTGACCACGTTGACTTCTACGGTGTTGACCCCAACAAGATGGTCCATATCGATATCAAAGTGGAAGTCATCGGCAAGGCCAAGGGCGTTGTGGTCGGCGGCAAGCTGGAAATTCACCGCGAAACTATCGAGGTTGTCTGTCTGCCCGCCGCCATCCCGGACAAGATCGTTCTCGACGTCACCGAGCTGGCCCTGAACCAGCACATCAACGTCAAGGACATCGTGCTGCCCGAAGGCGTACGTGCGGTGTACGACCAGAACTTCGCCGTTGTGGGCATTATCGCCCCCACTGCTGAAGCCGAGGCCGAAGAGGGCAAATAGCCCCTTCTTCCAAACACGATTCCCCGTGGCCGGGGCCGCTCTTTGGGCGGCCCCGGCCATGGTTATTTTAAGGTTCCGCCATGCCCCCCCATACCCTCGTCGCCGGTCTTGGCAACCCCGGCCAAAAATACTCCCGCAACCGGCATAACTACGGATTCTTCGCAGCCGACGCACTGCTGGAATCGGGTTCCTTCCGCAGCCAGTCCATGGGCAAGGAAGGCGAACTCCACGTGTTGAATCTGCCGGGCGTGGCGGGCGAAATACTGGTGCTCAAGCCCATGGCCTACATGAATCTTTCCGGACGGGCCGTGGCTCAGGTGCTGCGCTTCTACAAGATCCCCCCGGAGAATCTCATCGTCCTGCACGACGAATTGGACATCCCCCTGGGCCGCCTGAAGATCAAACAGGGAGGCGGCACTGCCGGACACAACGGCCTGAAATCCATTGTGGCCGACACGGGCGAGCAGAACTTCGTCCGCCTGCGCCTGGGCATTGGTCGCCCCAGCGGCCCCATGGAGGTCGCCAGCTACGTTCTACAGGACTTCCGCCCGGAAGAGCGCGAGGTCGTCCAGAAGGTACTGCCTGCCGCTGTGGCTGCTGTGCGCCTGTATCTCACCCAGGGACTGGAGGTGGCCATGCGCGAAGCCAACGGTTTCAACGCGGCTCCGGCCGTTTCCGGCTGAGGGATGGACTCTTTGCAAGTTATGGGGTAATGTCCAAATCAAGCCGGAATGCGTTCTCGCCATCGGGCACATGATCACTACCGGGAGGCCCGTTCCTGGGCCGAAAGTTCGCCACCGCAAGGAACCCCGCGTTTACTGCGGGAGTCGCGCCAAGTCGGCGGACATCATGCCTTTCTGACCGCTTTGCATGCTAAGGAGTGTCTACAGGGTGTTTGCACTGGACGAGTTGGTTGTATATCCCGCCCAGGGAGTGGGAAAAGTAGAGCGCATCGAATCCCAGACCGTTGGTGGACAATGCGTGAATTTTTATATCGTCCGCATCCTGACCAACAATGTCACTCTGATGGTTCCGGTCAAGAACGCCCCCAATGTTGGTTTGCGCCGGGTCTGCCAGCAGGAAGAAGCCGAAGAAATATTGGAATCCCTCAAGGACCGTTCCACGTTCACCGGCTACACCGGGCAGAACTGGAACCGCCGGTATCGCGAATATTCCGAAAAGCTTAAAAGCGGCAATCTGGCCGATGTGGCCTATGTGCTCAAAGAGCTCCTGCTTATCGGCGGGGGCAAGGAACTTTCTTTTGGAGAACGTCGGCTGCTTGAACAGGCGACCGGCCTTCTGACCCTGGAAATCGCCTACGCTCTGAGCATCAGCCAGGACGAAGTTAAAGAGACCATCAACGCCTTGTTCGAGGATGTGCTTAAGCCTAAAATCCCGGAATAGCCCGCGGAGTCTCACTTTTCAGGACCCCAGCCCGGCCCCCGGACAAAATCGACGCTTGACACCCTCATGAAATTGGATATGGAGCCTTTTAGGCAAGCCATTGAACCACTCCCGTCATACACCCGAGTAAGAATCGTGTCGCGATGACTGTCAGACAGACAGCAACGCGGTGTGTATATGCCTCAAGAGCAGTGGTATTGTCCGTGGGGATGTCCTAAGCAAAAGAGTGCAGCGACGGACAGCCGAAGCGGTTTACAGGTTCAGCCCCAAAGATTGTGGGTTGCCCCCTTTTACTACACCCCCTAGCCCCAGGCGAAAGGCCAGTAGTCGATGCCAGAACGCATGTTGCAACACTGGTGTGTTTGCCGAAGTACGCATGTTTCGCGGACAGCCATTCCGGCTGATCCTTGCTGTCCCCTCTCAAAATTCTCACGGAGTCTTTGATGAATCTCTCCGATCTCAAGCTGAAGACCATGCCCGAACTCATGGAATTGGCAGGCCAATTCAATGTTGAGAATCCCAGCGGCATGCGCAAGCAGGAACTCATCTTCGCCATCCTGCAAAGCTGCGCCTCGCAGAACGGTTCCATCTTCGGCGAAGGCGTGCTCGAAATACTGCCCGACGGCTTCGGCTTCCTGCGCTCTCCCATGTACAGCTACATGCCCGGCCCCGACGACATCTATGTCTCCCCCTCGCAGATACGCCGCTTCGGCCTGCGCAAGGGCGACGTGGTCTCGGGCCAGATACGCCCACCCAAAGAGGGCGAGCGCTATTTCGCCCTGCTGCGCGTCTCCGAGATCGGCTTTCAACCTCCAGAGGCCTCCAAAAATCTGGTGCTCTTCGACAACCTGACGCCCTTATATCCCGACCGGCGCCTCGTCATGGAGAACGGACCGGAGAACTATTCCTCCCGGGTCATCGACCTGCTCGCACCTATCGGGCACGGCCAGCGCGGCCTGCTGGTGGCCCCGCCCCGCACCGGCAAGACCATGCTGATGCAGAGTATCGCCAACTCCATCAACGCCAACAACCCTGACGTCTACCTCATCGTGCTGCTCATCGACGAGCGCCCCGAGGAAGTGACCGACATGGAGCGCACGGTGCGCGCCGAAGTGGTCAGCTCCACCTTCGACGAACCGCCCACGCGCCACGTCCAGGTGGCCGAGATGGTCATGGAAAAGGCCAAGCGCCTGGTTGAACGCAAACGCGACGTGGTGGTGCTGCTCGATTCCATCACCCGCCTGGGACGCGCCTACAACGCCGTCACCCCGTCCTCTGGCCGGGTGCTCTCCGGCGGTCTGGACGCCAACGCCCTGCAACGCCCCAAACGCTTCTTCGGCGCGGCCCGCAACATCGAGGAAGGCGGTTCCCTGACCATCATCGCCACCGCCCTCATCGACACCGGCTCCCGCATGGACGAAGTGATCTTCGAAGAGTTCAAGGGCACCGGCAACATGGAAATCTACCTGGACCGCCACCTCTCCGAGAAGCGCGTGTTCCCGGCCATCGACCTGAACAAGTCCGGCACCCGCAAGGAAGAACTGCTCCTGGCCCCGGACGTGCTCAACCGCGTGTGGATTCTGCGCAAGTTCCTGGCCCCCATGAGCTCCATCGACACCATGGAGTTCCTGCTGGACAAGATGCGCGGCACCAAGAGCAACAAAGAATTCCTGGACATGATGAACCGGTAGAACGGTTCAGGCCCCAGTATCTCAAACGGGAGGCGGTAGACTGCCTCCCGTTTTTTTTGCACCAAAATACCCAAGGTCTACTTATTAACCCCAAAATGAGACTGAGTTCATTAAAGAGGAAAAACTATGCGGAAAACACTTGAAGCACTAGAAGTTCTTCAGTCATTTACTAAAGGCGATTTAACCAAACGAATTTCAAACTTAGAAAATATATCATTTCTGTCCGGTTAACAAATGGCTTGACACCAGAATGCGCCAATGGGCTTGAGCGTCTGGGGCTTCACTGATTTGGAGATGCATTTCAAAAAATAGAGTTCGGTTGTCATGACATTAAACTCAAAAACACTTGCA
>JBBRUD010000112.1:0-13717 GCA_038248065.1 Desulfovibrionales bacterium
AACACGTTCCCATCCAACACCCATCCCTCGCCCTCCAACTGCTCCCTGGTCCTGAACAGGTGGGAATCGCTGGTCATGTTGAACAAGCCCTGCTTAAATTTGATACCCCAGGGGTTTTCCTCGGGCTTCCCGTCGCGGGCTTCCTTGATGAGCACCGGGACACGACGATATATGGCCTTGGTCAACTCAGCGTCATGCTTTGAGCGAAAAATAGGGCAGGTGCGGGTGTTGGGGTTGAGCAGTTCGATATCTTTGGCCGACAGGGAAAACCGTTTCTCCGGGTCGTGCAGTTCATCCACGCTATGGGCGAAAAAAACAAAATCCGCCTGCTCGGCTGTCGGCTTTGCTCCCCGACCGCTGGTGAGCAGACAAAATTTCATTCGGCTATCAACGTCAGGGAATAACCCTTTGTTCTCGAAGTCGAAAAGGCTGACCAGCGATTTCTTATCCGCCATGTCCTGGAAGAAAAACTTGGTGGTGTCGTCCGTGGCGATGCCACTGGGCAAGATACAGCCGACCCTCCCCATATCATTGATCAGCGATCGCATGCTCTCTCCAAACACTGCATACGTGTTGATCCTGCCTCGCCCGCAGAAGGGATATCGCCCACTGTCGCTTAAGAAGTGGCTTCCGCCCTCCCTGAGTCTTAATGCATCGCAAAAGCTCATGAATAATTCTGGATCGGTTTTTTCAAGCGCAGCAATCATCCGTTTGCGTTCCGCGCCTGTTCGAGCGTTGGCAATTTCAGGATGCCGTTCTGCGAACCATTCTTTTTCCTTGAGTTCTGTGTGTTCCCACGGCGGATTCCCAAGCATGATGTCAAACCCGCCCCTTGCAAACACCTCGGGATAAGCCAGATGCCAGTGGAAGAACTGGTACTGTGCTGCCAGGCGCTCTACGTCCTGATCCAACTCTGGCTTCAAAGGATGCCCCGAAACCAAGGAGTTCAACTCCCGCTGCGTCAGGCCGACTGGCTCATCCGCCGGGACGCCGGGGTATCCGGGCTTTTCGGGATAATACTTGCGGATGACGAAGGACGCGCACCATGCGTTGGCAAGGTCGCGTTTGCTTTGATACTCGGGAGTACTTTCGTGCTGCCGGAAGGCGTTCTCCTTGGACTGGATATCCCGCAGACTGTCCGACGGGATCGCTTCCAGGGCCGCAGCCGCTTCACGCAACCGCGCTTGGACCTCTTTCTCCTGCTGGGCAATGAGCGGCATCCTAGCTTTTTTCTGGGCCGCCTTATTGGCTTTCTTCAATGCGGAGCAGGCCGCCCTTTCATCCCCCTCGATGGGCTTGAAAGCCTCGTCAGGCAGGCCGCCAGCTATCAATTCAGGCGTCGCCCCGATCAGGCTGTTGCCGCATCGGATATGGTGGTCCAGGAAGGACAACGGCTTCCCCGGCTCCAGCGCCTCCAGCCAGAGGCTGACCTTGCACAACTCCACGGCCATGGGGTTCACGTCCACGCCGTAGATGCAGCGTCCGATCACGTCGCGCAGCGCCTTGCGCACGGCGTCCGGCCCCGGCTCTTCATCCCCGGTGCGCACTCCGGCCAGACGCTTGGCCAAGCGATGGGCCGCAGCAATGAGGAAGTGACCGCTACCACAGGCAGGATCGCAAATGTTCAATTCAAGCAGCGCCCTTTCGGGATTCTCCTGGCCGAGGGCCTGTTGGATGACAGGCTCCAACGCGGAATCGAGCAGGCTCTCGATCAGTGGCGTGGGTGTGTAGTAGCTGCCCGTGGTCTTCCGCTCATTGCCAGAGGCAGTCTCCAGGCTGAATGCCCCTGAGACCGTGTCCAGAATCGGATGCAGCTCCAACAGAGACTCGTAAATGGACCCAAGCTCACGAGCGCCTACGTTCTTGTAGTCGACAGGGCGGCGTATGCCCTCGGTCTCCGTATAGGCCAGAGCACGGACAGCGTGGAGCAGATGCCCGTTGGAAAGACGGGCCGAATGCACATCTGGCAGGGCACCAGCGGACCACAGAAAACTGCCCAGCGGAGACAGGCCCAGAGCCGGACACCCGTCCTCGTTGCCCAGATAGCCCATGAGGAGCTTCAAACCCTCGTACAGGTCATGATGCCTTGTTCCAGCGAGATTCCCAGCTAGACGACGCAAGCGTGTGGTGGAATGCCATGCGGTGTAGCGCTTCTTGACCTCTTCCGGGCCGCCTGCAGCCTGGAGCAGGCCACGATCTTCGGCGGCAAATAGGAAAAGGAGCCGGTACACAAGGCGAAGCAACTGGCGGAAATAATCCTGCCGGGAGAGAGCGCCGGAGCGCAACCGTTCCTTCAGATCAGGATTGTGGCTTTCCAGAAAACCTTGGCCCAGAATCTCGATGGTCTTCTGCACGCTGCCGCGCAATGTCTCAAGGGCTCGTACCCCCTGATCCTGGGCGGACTTGGCCCACTGCTCCAGCCAGCATGACGAAGGATTGTCGCTCTCCACCCTCGACTGGTGGCAAAGGAGCCACAGCAAAGCAAAATCGGAGAAGACCTCGCCTTCGAACATGGATTCCAGGTCGAATTCGATAAAGGCCTGACGGCTGAGGCTCTGGTTGTCGCGCAGGATGCGCAGGCGAAGGCCGTTCGAGCAGAAACCCCACAAATGGGCATCGGAGCGGTTCAGGAAATCCTGGACCGTGGAATGAGGGCTGGACTGGGCCGCTCCACGGACACCACTTGACTTCCTGTCCAGGTCGATCTTGCAGCCGATGAGGTGGATCGGGGAATGGTGCCAAAAATGCGAGATGCTGAAAACCTTGTCGCCTACGGTGCGCTCTTCGGCCTTGGCTCCGAGCAAGCGTCCATAGCCCAATTCGGCGAACAGCGGCAGAAGCAGGGTCTCACGAGTCTGGCTGGTGCCCGTGTCTGTTTCGTTGAGAGACTCGCATTGATGACGAAACTTCTCCCAAAGCGCGCGGATTCTTGTCCAGGACCTGTTGATGGCCTCATTGAGCTTCTCACCCTTTGGCAGGTGGTAAGCATCTGGAGATGTTCCGGAAACGTTTTGGTCCCCGGCAAGAATCTTGGCCAGGATGTCGGCGGGCAAGAGACCGCCTTCGGTGCGAACCGTGGTGAAGGGGGAATCTGTGCTTTGGGTCTGTCTCATTATCAAGCGCCTATTGTGCGTTCGGCCTAGTGTTCGAGATCGGGAAGATACACATACACGCCAAGGATATCGGGTTCTCCTTGAGGGGTGACGTGATAGCGAAGGCCACGGGCCTTGGCGGCAGTGCGCACCCGACGGTGAGCTTCCAGCAAGGCCGAGGCGCGTTCTTCCATGACGGAACGGATATGAGGCAACAGGTTCCCGGCATTCGCTGTGACCTTCCCTACAAAGTCCGAGGCCTGATCGTGATTGATGTTCCCGGTGGGCTGCGCGGTGAGCAACCGCTGGGCCGAATCCGCATCGATCCAGGAAGCCCGTTCCGGAGCACCGGAGAAGGCCAGCATGACGCATTCCTCGGTCAGGCAGGTATGATCCAGTTTCTCTCCCTGTGTCTGGAGCTGGTAACGGAAGCGACAGAGCAGCAAGGTGGTTCTAGTGGGAACAGCCTTGGTGCGCATGGCTCCGGCCCTGCGGGCTAAAGATTTCTCCAGAGGGTCAAGCGCCGTGGTCATGAGGTCAGTTGCCAACCGTTCGACATAGGGATGCGTTCTGGCCAGATAGGTCTGGCCTTCGCTGGCAGGGAGCGCAAAAACAGCCTGCAACGTGTCGGGCAGGTCCAGGCGGTTCCTGGTGCGAAGTTCCAATCCGGCCAAGGAAAACACGTGGCCGATCCGTTCGCCGGGAAGGTTCTTTCGAGTGTGTGTCGCACCCAGACGTTTCAATGCCTCGGTTGTGAACGTCTCCACGCTTGTGGCGTCACCGGCTGCTGCGTTGGCCGCCTCCAACTCACGGGCCACGTCGTCCACCTTGATGGCTTGCTGGGCAAACAATGAGCGAGAGCGTTTTTTCTCACGCGCGGCGACGATCTCCCACTCCTTGGCCAGCCGGTCCGCCTCAGGCTGGATGTACTTTTCAAGCCCTGGGATGATTAGCTGTTGTTGAGCTGGGGCTTTGTCCTTGCCTCTAAGCAGCAGGCCTTCCAGAATCGCCTGCATTACCTTGTCGCTGTCCTCGGGGACGGGGACGGACACGCCCAAGGCCTTGCGGATAGCCTCATGCTTGCGCAGGAGGACGTCCAGGACGATGCCGTCGATCTGGTTGTCCAGGCCGTAGTAGGTGATGACACGGACTGTGGATTTTGGCTGGCCGAAACGGTCAACCCTCCCCTCTCGCTGTTCATGGCGAGTGGGGTTCCAGGACAAATCATAATGGACCACGGCATTGAAACGCTCTTGGAGGTTGATGCCTTCGCTCAGGCAGTCCGTGCAGACGAGGAGCCGCTTGTGGTGCTTTCCAAGCCCATGCACTCGGAATTCACGCTCGCTAGGAGGCAGCATGCCGGTCACGGCCATGACCTCTACGCCTCTCAAGGCAGTCCGTAGATGTTCGGCAAGGTATTCGGCAGTGTGGATGAAACGGCAAAAGACTATGGGCGCATATCCTTCTTCCAAGAGCTTCTTGGCCAGCAGGATCATTCCTTTGAGCTTGTTGTCCTTGGAGCCGCACAGGGATTCAGCTTCCTTGGCCAAACGGCGCAGACGTTCCTTGTAGCGGCTTTGCTCTGTCTGATTAGCCTCCAACTCTGTATCATCAGCGCCTGGAACCGTATCCAGTCCATCCACACCTTCCAGGTCCGTCAGGTCGAACACGGATTGTCGCCCCAACTCATCAACCAGCTTCAAATCATCGGGCGAGTCCATTCCTGTTGCTCGACTGCGCAACGTGGCGGCGGCTGCGGCAGGACTCGACGCGACTGAGCGGAGCAAGGCCAAGGCGGACCACCAGGAAATACGCTGTTGGAACTTTGTTCCATCCTGACTGCGCTCGATGCTCTCACGGGCCAGGGAGATGATCCGACCGAAAAGTGATTTGGCTTCCGGGGTGAGTCCCCAGGTGCTTTCCTGCGTTAGGCGCTCGGGAAAGGGCGTGTCGATCTCCATGTAGGCCCGTATGTCCGCGCGTCGACGCTGTACAAAATGTTCAGCCAGAGCCTTGCGATGCCCCTCGTTATCCTTTCCGGAAAGGTCCTCGGGCAGATCGGCGAACGATGGGCGGAGGAAACAGAGCAGGGAGCGGAACACATCGTCCTTCCCGCTGTGGGGCGTGGCTGAAACGAAAAGCATGTGTCGCTCGGGATTGGCTGACAAGTCTTGGATAAGGCCGAAGCGTTGCATCGTGCCCCTTCCCCCGGTGGCTGATGCGCAGGCATGGGCTTCATCGACGATGACCATCTCCGGACAAGTTCTCAAAAATTCGGCTCTGCGGCGGTCGGACTTGATGTAATCAAGGGAGACGATGGTGAAGGGGTAGACGTCGAAAAGGGATGTTCCAATGTTCAGCCCTTTTTCGAGCTTGCGCACGGTGGAGGGCAGGACCAGTTCGGCCTGGATATGGAATTTATCCGCCAATTCGGCTTGCCATTGCTCAGCCAATTGAGGCGGGCATAGGACAGCAAGACGCTTCACCTCTCCCCTATCTAGAAGCTCCCTGGCGATAAGAGCCGCTTCAACAGTCTTACCAATGCCTACGTCATCGGCGATGAGAAGCCGGACAGGGCTCTGCTTCATGGCCATGAGCAGGGGGACGAGCTGATAGGGGCGAGGTTCCACGGCAATATGTCCGAAGGAACGGAAAGGGCCACTTGTGGCGCGGAAACCGAGTCTGACGGCATCACGTAACAGACCGCAGGTCCAAGCATCGCCCAGGTCTGCTGGATCAGGCAGGTCGAAGGATGCAGGGCGGATTTCTTCGAGTGCTGGCAGGATACCAACAATCTCATCTTCGCTTCCCCCCAGGGGGCGTAGTAAAAGGCATTCGGGATCATCAGGCGGAAGAACCACCCATTCCCTTCCACGGGCATGGACAAGGGAGCCTACGGCAAAATTCATTTCTTACTCCCAAACACATGGGGATATCTATCCAAGATGGGTTGCCATTGTTCCCCAGCCGCAAAGCGGATCACGGTGATACCCATGTCTTCCATCGCATCTTGTTGCGCCTGATCACGCACCTGGCGTTCTGGGAATTCGTGGTAGGGGCCATCAATGTAAACAGCCACCTTCTCTTTGGCGTAGAAAAAGTCCGGCTTTGTTCTGCATTCCGGCACGGAATGTTGTGCATGGCTTGGCAGCGCGTGGCTATGGCTGTCGAGTTGGTCCAACCATTTTTTTTCCAAGTTTGTATCGCATCGTTTTTTGAGTGCTTCCAGGTGGGCAGACCGGGTTTGGTCCGAAGGGGCGGAGAACACTTGAGCCACAGACAAGCCCAAAAGGTAGTCCTTGATGCTATGGCGGTCCAATTGCTCATGAACGCGCTGGTTTCCATAGCTCATCAGGCAGTCATAACAGGCCACTACACAGTCTTCGGTGGCATGATCAGCCCTGCCCAGGTCCTGCCCGGTCTCTGGATTGAAATGGCAGAGGCGTAGGGCCTCCTTGGCCACGGCACCTAATGCTTTAGGATCATCCACTAAGCGGCGCAAAACGCCCGCGCCACCTTCGGCAGATTCATAGAGAAGGATGGTCAGGGGTTCACTACCGGCAGGGAGTGTTTCGGAGGCCAGTTCGAACTCTTCCAGCTGGTATTCACGCTGGATCGCCTGTTTGAGGGCGGCCTGGAGTGAGGTGAGCGCACCGGGGGATAAAGGGATATCCGGAACGAAGAGGAGGCAGTTTTTCCGATCTTCCACATACGGGATAACACGCTGGGTGCGTCCGGTGCCCGCTTCGTTCAACTCGGCATCCGCTCCGCCGCTTCCCTCCTTGGTCCACATGCCACGGTCGAGGTCCAGCATAAAGCCTGGAGGCGCATTCTCGGCCTTGTTGGCCCACCCCAGGTTGATGCGCCACAAAGTCGCACCATGGCCATATTTGAGTGTTGCCTGACGTTGTCCATCAAGACCACGGATTTCGGACAGCCGGTAGGCTGATGTTCCGCCGTGCTGGGCAAAGCGGAAGCCCGTGCGCAGGGTGTAGCCGTATTTGGTGCGCTCTTCCTCATCGGAGTTGATACGGTCCCGGCGACGGGTGGAAACGTTGCGCATCCTGAAGAGGTTATCCAAGGCATGGGGAAGCCTTTCACTGCACATTTCGCAGTTGTCTAAACCATCGCCCTTGGCAATTGGATGGATGTAGCCGCAAGCGGAGCATTGCTTAATCTTACCGGACGCCAGCTCTTCGTCCTCCTGAACGGCAACCATCACCCGGCTGATCACATAACGAGATCCTTCGTGATAGATGAAGCTTCCGGGACCAAATTCGGAGATGGCCAGGAACCTGGGTCGGGATATGTATTCGTCACGCCCTCTGACGCCACGCCGTCCAGGAACAAAGGCTGACAATGGCAGGCGAGGGAAATTGTATCCAGGCAAGAAGCCTTCACTGGCGAAGTATCGATATGAATAGAAATCAGACTGGAATCTAGAGTTACTTTGCAAGAGCAGCTCTATCTGGGTCTCGGCCTCTGCTCGGAGTCGGCGGGCTTGGTCACGATCTTTCTGCGACCTGCTTGCGTCGCTAATGATTAGGTTCTGGGCATCGCGTTGGTCCACTGCCGCGCGATACAGACTGCGCCAGCGTTCGCAGGAATCCTCGAACTGGCGCTCAATCTTGTTCATCGTCTCGGAAAGCCACGTCGGTGCATACCAGCCACTACCCTGGAGTTCCCCCGCAAGCCCATCTAGAATTTGCTTGGCACGGATCATTGCTCGATCTTTGGACGGGGCATCGGTCAGGTGGGCCACCACGCCGTCGAGTAAGGACAACGCGGGCTTATCCCCGGTAACGTCCAGCAAGTCGCGAAGAGACTGCTTGAGGTCCAGCCCAGACTCCGAGAGCCAAAGGGCATGTATGTGGGCTCGGATGAGGTCTTCGTTGGCTAAATCCAGCCGTGGAGTGGATACGGACCCGGCCACCATAAGGGTGGGGACACGGAAGAAATGTTGGTCGTGAGAGCTTCCCTGTGCGCAATAGGTGACGATCAGGGCTGGTTGACCTGAACGGCCCGCCCGCCCGCTGCGCTGTGCGTAGTTGGCCGGTGTCGGTGGTACGTTGCGCATGCTCACAGCATTGAGCTGGGCAATATCCACTCCGAGTTCCATGGTCGGAGAACAATACAGGATAGGAAGGTTCGCCTCTCGGAAATCCTGCTCCCGCTTCTCCCGTTCTTCGTTGGATACTTGGGCGGTATGCTCTTTGGCTTCCAGGTTCGTACCGTCCTTGGCAGCGGAGCGGTACAAGTCAACAAAAAATGGGTTGGTCCGTCCCCCATGTTCGTCAGCGTGCTGCATGCGTAGGGGGTCTGACTGCGCGGCGGAGCCATCGCCTGCCTTCCAGATCATGACCGAGGCTGGGATTTGATAGCCTTCACCGTTGCTGGTGTCAGCCAAAACGGGTTCGATCAAGCCGCCCTTCGCCGTCGCCTCGAACAGGGCGGCAATGAGCGGTGCGGTCTCATCCAATTTGATGGGCCATTCGGGAAAAGCTTTGCGTAGCCAACCGCCCAGGGAACTCCTGGGGGAGACAAAGAGGTCGCCACCATACTCGCGATGTCCTCTTTGCCTGGCTCTGGGAAATACAATCGCAGCGTGATGCAATTTCTCATCATCATCGATCTTCCAGGGATTGATCAGATTCTGACTGCTTTGCTGGCGGATGCTCTCCTGGAATTCGGGCTTGAGATAGTCAACTTTGATTGCAAGGCGGCGGCGCATGAAATCCAAGAGCATGCGAGCGACAGCTTCCCGCTTTTCAGGCGATGCGCCAGCCAGGATTGGATGCCCCTCCCAAAGGGCTTCATCCGAACAGATTTGGTCAAGGTCGAGGTAGTCAATATGCAAAAGTCCGCATTGCTCCAGGTTGGGAGCAACGATACGCCAGCCCCTTCGAAGATCGCTGTAAATGCGGTATCCGAGAACGTTCCAGAAGGCCTTACGAATGTTTGTCGCCTTGCCATACTGCGCTTCCGGGTCAATAGAGTAACGATTTGCGGGAAAAGTATTTTTCTCGAAGGCCAGTCCCAACGCATCAAACACTTTTTGGGGCAGAACATCGTGTTCAAGGCCATTTACTCCGGCTTGTTCCAGGGCGTTAAATAATGCTGACCGGACTAACCCTATTTCGATAAAGTCATTGAAGTGCCCAGCCTGGAGCGACGCATCCTGTCGGTTGTCGGTAAAACAGAGGAGCTTCCGAGCTATAGGGCTAAGCTCGGTTTCCTGGCGAAGATGTCGCACCGTGGACATTGAAAGAACCGTGGTGGCGGTACTGCGGCCTTCAGTTCCCAGCGTAGCCAGCTTGGTGAAATCAGAAATACGCGGCGCGTAGGACACTCTGCACTGCTGACAGAAGGTGAACGGAGTTGGGACGAACCAAGCGGTTGTCGCCCCTGGAGATGGTGTTAAAGAGAAGGTACCGTCTCTAAACACGTACACTTTTTCAGGAAGGTATTTTTCCTTGCTCTTTACAGGGTAGAGCTTGCCATCTTTTTCCTCGGTCCAGTCGTCGGGCAAACGTTCCGCTTGCAGTTGGGGATCGGAAGGCCACGGATTGCTGGCGCTGATATACAAGTATCCGGCATAGCCGTCGGCCAACATGGCTGTGGAAGGGTTTCGCGCTGAGAACCAGGATAGTTTCTTCTCCGGGTCGGTCACTCTCCATACGCTGTAATACTCTTGACCACATTCGCGACAGAACTGAAGCGGGAAAAGAACGGTCGGCTCCTCCTTGCGCTCTGACGAATACTGCTGGCCATAGAGCGTGATGGCCCGAATGTCTTCGGACTCCGGAGTCGCGTAGACCGTGTCTCCCTTGCTCAAAAATTGGTGCAGCTTGAAGGCAAAGGCTGGCTTGCCCGTGTCGGGATTGATAATCTTATAGCCCTGTAGGAGTGCCTTTTGGATGGGTTCGATGCAGTCAAGCGCATTCAAGTTCGTGGCGTCACCCAAGAGCTGGGCGGCCCCCATCTGGCCGGTAATTGATCGTGGCTTGCAGCGAATCAGACGATCGCCCTTTTCTTCCAGCCCGAGGGTATTTTCAATCCAAACAGTCAAAGGATCACGCCTGGACGCATTGTAATCGGCAGGAGGATTGTCTGCCTGTTGCAGAACACGATCACGAAGTTTTGAAAAGAAACGCGGCGATCCAAAATCCTCGCACTCGGTTTCCTTTCGAAGAGTTTCAACGATGACTCGCTGGGGCATGACTTCGGCCCCGAATAGCTTGGAAGCGACCAGGGCCACTTCTTTCTGCTGTTCCTCGAAGGTGCCCGGCCCCGCGAGGGTAGCCGATGTCCCGATGCACTGAAGGGGGCTCACAGTGCCTGAGGGGGTGATCGCGTTGCGAAGCCTGCGGATGAGCATCGCCACGTCAGCGCCTTGCCGCCCACGGTAGGTATGCAATTCGTCGAAGACTAAAAACTGAAGCCCTTTGGCCGCCTCAACAAGCTTCTTTTCGTAGGGGCGGGTGAGGATCAGCTCAAGCATGACATAGTTGGTCAGCAGGATGTCCGGCGGATTATCCACGATTTCCTGCCGGACTTGTTCGCCCTCTTGGCCGGTATAGCGCCGGAATGTGACAGGGGGCTTGTCTCCGTAGCCATGGCAGAGAAACTTTTTGAGTTCCAACTCCTGAGAGTTTGCCAGGGCGTTCATCGGGTATACGATTATGGCCTTGATCCCCTTACCAGTGCCGGACCGTAGGACATAGTCGACGATTGGTACGATGTAGGACAAACTCTTTCCTGAACCAGTACCGGTGGTCAGGACATAGTTATCCCCAGTCCGTGCGGCCTCGATGGCATCCACTTGGTGCTGGTACAATCGCATCGGTCTTCCAGCGCCATCGGCTTCGGACTTGTCTCCGCGAAAAATATTCTTGCATTCGGAATGGAGAATACCCTTGGATACGAGGTCATCAATCCATCCACCCCAGGCGAAGGCAGGATTGAGCTGTAACAAGGGGTCTGGCCAAAGGAGGCCATCCTTTAGTTCTTGCTGAACAACTTCTCGAATACGATTATCTGAGACCTCGATAAAACTTCCGATATATTTTGAGTAATCATCAATGATCCTGTCACGAAGCCGAAAAACATCCATACGTATCTCCCCGAATGAATGCCTGACCCACATGAAGTCTGGCCAGTGCCGGTTCATAGTCCTAGTTGGTAGGTCGCCTGCTACACAGAGCCGTCCTCATTTCCCGAGTAGGCTCGCAAGGGCGACCCTGTTGACGTCCCTATGCGTTAATTCGCTGCCAGGGCCACTTGCCACTTCGTAGTGAGGTGGCTGGCAAGCAACTGCCGACTACCTCGACTGCTCAGTTCATGCAAGCCACCCAAACATAAAATTACTGTTTTCCTACCATGTTAGGTGCATTAAAAAAGGACACGGCCGCCACCATGCAGGCCGTGCCAAAACAAACTCCAGCGGGTCAGGACTTATACTCTCTAACAAGACTGCTGATTTACAAGCTAATTAGAGAATAAAACAGTATATGTTTGCATTCGAAAACTTTTCACGTATATTTCCTGTGAAAGCCCATGGCGAGCGCCGAGAATAGATGCTACGCCGTCCAAGAATAGTATGCATTATAACGCGTGACTAATCGTTGGATGGGAGTGTTTGACTAGTAGTAATTAATTATCGCGAGTGTCCAAGTCATATTTTCAGTCTTTGACAAACACATTTTGCGCTCGAGTGTGTCTCCTGGTGGCAAAACTTTGGCATCAGTGGAGTAGACAACGAATATAGACATATCAATTTCCTGAAAATCGCTTTGAACATGACGCAGAATCACTTCAGCAGCCATAATTTGAAAGTCATCAGTAAGCTCAAAAAGCATGAATGCTCGACCAATCCGCAATTCTTCCAATGCCGGGAAAGAGCCTTGAAAGGATTTCAAAAGGTTATTCGCTGCAATTGTCATCACTGGACCGCGCGGATTAAATACCGCACCTTTGTATGGACCGGCGCTGTTTCAGCTCCGCCTGTTGCATGAGTAGGTTGACCGCCTGCATAATTCGTAAACCCAGTGATGCTTCCTCCAGAGGTTGTACCAGAGTAACTTGACCCGGATGTCGTGTCCCATTCCGTCGAATGATTAATGCTCATCACGGTATCGACAAAAGACGGCGTGCCTATGGCTGGCCACCATGTTCCGCCGACACTGGCCACATCATAGTGGTAGGACTGCCCAGGGATTGATCCGCTGTATCCTTGTCCAGCAGCGGAGCCGCTGACCGTGTGCTGGTGAGGATCGATGTCGTGAGCATGGGCGCGGATCGAATCCTGAATCTTTTGCCCTACCTCGCCAGCCATAGTTGTCCCGCGCAGAAACTGGCCGTTGTAATTGGGAATAGGCTGCCCACCCAATATTGACCGCAAACGGTCGTACTGACTTGCTGCCGGAACAGTCTGGCCGTTGCATTCGAGCCACCTGCCCATATCCGCAGGATTGGATGCAGTTGGCCAAGCAACCACTGTTCCCACGGGGATGGTCCCCTGGCTTGTGATGGCGACCGTTGTGGGATCGAAGCTGGTGGCATCGGCTGCCAACCCATGCCCAGGGAAGGCCAGGACCAACAGGATGCAGGTTATACGCAGGAAGTACATTCGTTTGCCCGGAGCGACTATCAAGCATTTCATGGCTACCTTCCGATTGCCTTTTCGTTGCTGGCCACATCACGGAACCGTTTCACCAACATCGGGGCCGCAGTTGGGAGCTGGGCAGCCGAAACCGGATTCGGAGCCGCGCCGCCAAGACGGCTCAACACGGCGGTAGCATAGGCCCAGCCGCGTTCGGGATTTCGTTCCAATGGGGTATGGTAGGACGCCACAGCTCGCCAGTTCAGGCCATGGCGTTTGATCTCCTGAGCCAGTATCCAAACTCCCACCTGGATATTGCCGCGAGGGTCCAGCACCACTTCCAATGGAAGATTGTATCGCCTAATCCACCATGCGTTGATTTGCATCACGCCAATGTCGAAGGACAACCCCGCGCGCAAAGCCGCTCGACTGATGGCAAGGGCCTCTTCCTTCGATGCATGTAAGATCGATCTACCCGCTATATTCATGGCCCACGGCCGCATACCGCTTTCTTGGCTGGCAATGGCCAAGGCCAGCGCTTTGGAGACGCCATAGCGGTCACAAGGCGCATCGAACAGGCCTTCAAGTTCGTCTTGGGGGAGGCTGGCCAGCGCGAAATCTCCGAAGGAGAATAACAGAAGGCCAAGTCCTAAAAGCAACGTCGCCACCCTGGTGTTCATTGCCGCTCCAGTTCGCAGGACTTCTCCCGAGCCAGGCCCATGGACACTTGCGCCGTCACCTCCTTGAGGCCGCGGGAATTGTGCAGGTCATTGAAATCCGTCAGACCGCTATCCATCTCCTGGCGGGTGAACTGGGGCAGAATCACACAGCCGTCGACGGCCAACGCGGCTTGCTTGGCCTTTTCCAAGCCGATGTTGCCTTGCTCCCGTTCATGGTCGTTGTCGGCGCAGATCGCGATCTTGGCCAAGGGGTACTTTTCGCGGAGCGCCACAGCCACTGGCTCCAGATTACCTGCGTCAAATGCCACAGCCACCGGCTTTTCCGTGGCCATGTTCAGGCTGAC
>JBBRUD010000113.1:0-13115 GCA_038248065.1 Desulfovibrionales bacterium
CCGCCCCAAGCTTGTGGTCCTGGTCATTCAGATGGTAATAAATGTTGTCTTTCGACTTGACCGTGTCATATGTAAAATAGAGATACGCCCCAGACGGCACGCCAACTGCGATCGGGCTCTGATTGTCTTTCCATATTGCCTTTATAGGCTCGATGACCACTTCATACTTATCTGCGGATGCATAAGCATTTGAATGAAAAACAACACTGGCTGTACCTCCACAAAGCACTAAACATACACATAGCCAAATAACACTTTTTGTGTTTGGATAAACACTACGCAATATACCCATAGTTAACCGTGTCCTGCTTAGTAGTGATGACAAATGCATACTATTTTAGTGTAAATTTTATGCAATCTACATGGCTATCGAAATGTAAACATCAAACTCAAAGCCAACCTACCTGTGATGTGTCCTGAATATTCTATTGCAATGCCTAATCCACCGGGCTGTACTACCGAGGGTGTACAGAATGCCACGCCCAGAGACTTGACGGTTAGGAGCCTGGCAGCAAGTACAGTAGAAGTGTTGGCGACAACCAACACCCCTGGCGACGGCAAGTCCGACAGTTGGGCAAAGCGTTTTCGCCAGCCACGCTTCGGCCTTTTCCCAGCGCAGCCGCGAGGCATTGCGCCGCTCGATCGGATTCTGAGCACTAAGCGCTTCGGACAAATCTAAAGCATGAGCTGAAGAGGTTGAGGCCTGTGAACAACTTGGAGAGAAGCGCCACAAAACGGTTGGGCAGAAAGTCCCGGAAAGAGAGCGCCCGGTGCATGCCACCCAGAAAGCGCGATCCGAGCACCGGCCCGACCCAAGAGTCTGGGAGCCAAATGCAGCGGATAATCCTCAGGATCGTACTCCATGTCGGCACCTGGAGGAGCACGATGTCGCACGTGGCTGCGGCCAATCCCGTGCGCAGGGCCGCGCCTTTGCCACGTTTGCGGTCGTAGGAAAATACCGTGACCTCGCCTCGTCCGTCCAAGGTTCGCAGGATTTCGCGGATGCCATCGATGGAGCAGTCGTCCAACAGAATACCTACGGCAACTCCCGGTCGGGCCAGCACGGTGTCGAGAAGCGCAACGGGGTTGTCGCGCTCGTTGTACACCGACATGACCGCAGAAAGAGTCTGGGAATTGATCGTTTGCATGTTTCGAGGACGTTTAGAGTGAATGCCATTGCGGCGTCAAGGGTTGGTGACGCTGGGTTTGTGTTTCCGATTGCCTTCACAGGATCGTCTTCACCTCCCCCCACTACAATAACATACCGCCCGGTTTCGTCCCTAAGCCGCCCCAAGGCCATCCGTTTCTTACATGCTCCAAAACAAAAGGGGCACGTGTGATGTGCCCCTGCAGATGTCCCTAAAAAACGTGGATGTTATCGGTGTATTTTGAAAGAAAACGACACTTTTCCAGATTTTTCCCGCATTTTTTGGCGTTTATGGGCCAATTGGGACTATTCTGAGCCGTCATTTGGTGCGAGAGAGGGGACTCGAACCCCTAAGCCTTGCGGCGCTGGATCCTAAATCCAGTGCGTCTACCAATTCCGCCACTCTCGCGTGCAGGCAAGCTCCTAGCACGGCTGGTCACGGTCTTCAATGATGCGGGCTTCAACTTCCCTGGCAGGCCAGGTAAGGGGCAAGATGATTGGGCGGCGAGGCACCCCGGCCAACGGCGAAGCCAGTGGACAGGGCGAGGTGCAGATACTTCTGAGCCGAGCGGATGGCAGTTTCCATATCTTCACCCAGAGCCAGGCGGGCCGCGATGGCAGCCGACAAAGTGCAGCCTGTGCCGTGGGTGTGGGGCGTATCCACCTTGGCCATGGGCAGAGGCAGGGGGTCGCGGCCGGGCCTGCCCAGCCAATCGGTCAGCAGGCCGTCCCGTTCCTCCATGTGCCCGCCCTTGATGAGCACGGCCCCAGGGCCGCAGGACAACAGCTTCTCCATGGCGGCGAACAGGCTATCCCGGTCTGTGATGACCATCCCTGAAAGCAGCTCCGCCTCAGGCCGGTTGGGCGTCACCAGCGCGGCCAGGGGAAACAATTCGGCCAGGATAACCCCGGCGGCCTGGCCTTCCAGCAGTGCATGTCCGCTCTGCGACACGCACACCGGGTCCACAACCAGGGGAAAGCTCTCGTGTGAGAGGGCCTTGGCCACAACGCTTACGATGGCGGCATTGAAGAGCATGCCGGTCTTGGCCGCGCGCACCGGGATATCGGCCAGCACGGCCTCAAGCTGCTGCCCCACGAAGGCCGCGTCCGGAGCATGAATGGCGGATACGCCCAGGGTGTTCTGGGCGGTCAGGGCGGTGATGACGCTGGCTCCGTAGCAGCCCTGCATCATGAAGGTCTTGAGATCGGCCTGAATGCCCGCGCCGCCGCAGGAATCCGAACCCGCGATGGTCAGGACGGCGGGTGGTGTCATTCCAGCCCTTCGTCGCTTTGCCGGATGGTCTTGAGCGAAAGGCCACTCTTGGCCAGCACTACCAGACCCGCCGCCGTGGTGGGGATGTACTGCATCATGTGGATGAGCAGCCCGATGGCCAGGGCCAGCTCTTTGTCCACGCCAAAAAGATGGTTCAGACCAAAGACGACGGCCGCTTCGAACACGCCCACCGCGCCCGGAGTGGAAGGCGCGGCCATGCCCACCGCAGAGAGGATGAACACCGCCAGAATCTGCCCCATTTTCAGGTTGAGCCCGGCTGCCCAGGAAATAACCAGAAAAGTGGGTATGGCGTACAACAGCCAGACAAATGCCGTATATAAGCCCAAAATGATAAGATACCGCAGGGTGACGCCGTGCACCAACTGAAGCTTCACCTCAATGATGAATTCACGCAGCCGCTCAAAGGGGATGAAGGCGATGAGACGCTCGGCCTGCTCAGGCCACTTGCGTACGAAAAACAGGCAGACCCAGATGCTGCCCACACCGATGAACAGGGGGATGAAGACTTCCATGAGCTTGAAGCGCAAGGCCACCACCAGCCCCATGGCCAGAATGGCGTTGAGGTCAAAAAAACGTTCCCAAAAGACCATGCTGATGCTTTGGCCGAGGGAATAGCCGCACTCGCGGCGCAGGTAAAAAGCTTTGGCCAACTCCCCGAGTTTGGCCGGAACCACGTTGTTCACGGCCATGGACAAAAGGAAGGTTTTAAGGCCGACCCAATTGCCGCAGGTGTAGCCTGAAAGAAAATTCATGCGCATGGCCATGACCCAGTATCCCGCAAACGAGGCCACCGTGGTCAAAACGACAGCCAAGGGGTCGAAACGGCCGAAGGCCTTTGCCAGCTCGAAAAAATTTACCCCTTTGAAGGAATAATAGAGGCAGGCTGCCACAATGACGACGCGCAAGGTAAGATTGGCGGTTTTTTTTATGATCATGAAATGTAGTCATCCATCCGGCTAACGGTTGAAGGCTTCCTGAAGACGATAGCGCAGATGCGTGTAGCGCTTGGCGGAGCCAATATTCCTGAGCCCGATGGCCAGAGCCTTCTTGCTGCCGATAATGACCGCAAGCCGCCTGGCCCTGGTGAGGGCGGTATAGATGAGGTTGCGCTTGAGCATCATAAAGTGCTGGGTGACAATGGGCGCAACGACCACGGGATATTCGCTTCCCTGGGACTTATGAACACTCACTGCATAGGCCAAGGTGAGTTCGTCCAGATCCGCAGACTCGTAGACCACCAGGCGGCCGTCGAAATCCGCTGTGAGTCCCCCGTCGTCGCTATCCAATTCCACAATCCAGCCAAGGTCGCCGTTGAAGACGTCCTTTTCATAGTTGTTGCGGGTCTGCAAGACTCTATCGCCCAATCTGAAGCGATTTTTCCCCCGCACGATTTCCTGACGGGATGGATTAAGGGTATTCTGCAAAACCTCGTTCAGGGCCTGGGTGCCCACTTCGCCCTTGTGCATGGGTGAGAGCACCTGGATATCGCGCTTGGGATCGAAGCCGTAGGTTTTGGGGATGCGGTTGGCCACCAGATCCACAATCTTATCGCGCACGGTCAGGGGATCGTCGCATTCCACCCAGAAAAAGTCGGCCTCCGGGGGCTGCTTGGGCGATTGCACGGGAAACTGTCCCTGGTTGATGCGGTGGGCGTTGACAACAATCATGCTCTCCAGAGCCTGACGATAGATGCGCGAAAGATTGGCCTGCTCCAAAGCCCCGGAATCGAGCATATCTCCCAGCACGTTGCCGGCCCCCACCGAGGGCAGCTGGTTGACGTCGCCCACCAGCACCAGGCGGCAGGTCAGCGGCAGAGCGCGCAGCATGTGCAGGCACAACTGCATGTCCAGCATAGAGGCCTCGTCCACCACCAGGGCGTCGGCCTTGAGCTTGTTTTCCTCGTTGTGAGCAAAACCACCACCGGCGTTGTATTGCAGCAACCGGTGCAGGGTGGAGGCCGGATAGCCCGTGGCCTCGCTCATGCGCTTGGCCGCCCGCCCGGTGGGCGCGGCCAGCTTCACCTTGAAGCCCAGCTTGTCGAGCGCGCGTACCACGCAGCGGGTGATGGTGGTCTTGCCGGTGCCTGGGCCGCCGGTGAGGATGAAGGTCTTGCAGGTGCAGGCCTCCACTACGGCTTGATGCTGCTCCGAAGAAAGCTCAATGCCCTGCTCCTTCTCCAGACCGGGCAGCATGGCCTCGACCTTCTCGCCAAGCACTGCCGCAGGATGGGCGGACAGCGCCCACAGACGCTCGGCGATTTCGCGCTCCCAGTTGTAGAAATGGCGCAGATACACGGCCTGGGCGATATCCTGCTGAGGCAGCGCCTCGACGATGACCCGCTTCTTTTCTTCCAACCCGTCCAGGGCCTGGCTCAAGGCGTACAGCCCTACCCCGCCCAGCATGGAGTCGGCCCGCTCCAGCAATTCGTCCTTGGGGTAGAACAGATGGCCCTGTTCGGAGAGGGAAAACAGGGCGTAAACAATGCCCGCCTCCAGGCGCTCGCGGCAATCGGGCAGAAAACCCAGCTTGATGGCCATGGCGTCGGCGGTTTTGAAGCCAATGCCGTGGATATCGTAGGCCAGGCCGTAGGGGTTCTCCCGCAGCTTGTCCACGGCTCCGACCCCGTAATGCTTGAAGATTTTATGAGCAAAGGTGGTGGGTACCTCGTGGGTCTGCAAGAAGAGCATCAACCCCCGCACCTCGCGCTGCTGATTCCACGATTTCAGCATCACCTCCAATTTTTTGGGGGTGATGCCTTTGATCTTGAGGAGTTTATCAGGATCTTCGTCAATGACTTCGAGCACTTTGTCGCCAAAGCTCTTAAGCAGCCGCTCGGCCAGCACAGGGCCGACGCCCTTGATCTGGCGCGATTCCAGATAGCGCTGGATGCCCGAAAGGGTGGCGGGCAGGCGTTGCTCGAAGCGTTCCACCAGAAACTGGCGACCGTACTGCGGATGGGTGGACCATTTGCCCGTACAGGCCAGCACCTCGCCCGGAGTCACTGCGCCCATGGAGCCCACGATGGTCACGATGCCCGGTTCGCCCTTGGCCTGAGCCCTGGCCACCAGATAACTGGTAGCCTCGCTGAAGAAGGTGACGGCATGGACCTCGCAAATAAGCTCATCGCTCATGACGGGCTCAGATATCCTGCCGGTAGACCATGGACTGTTTGAGGGTTTCCTTGTCGATGTACTTGACCTCGGCCCCCACAGGAATGCCCTGGGCCAGACGAGTCAGGCGAAGGCCCGGATGGAGGCGCTCCAGCATGTTCTTGAGGTAGGAGGCCGTAGCCTCGGCTTCCAGGGTGGTGCCAAGTGCCAGGATGACCTCCTGGATTTCGCCCTGAGCCAGACGCGCTGCCAGGCGATCGATCTCAAGGCTGCCTGCGTCCACGCCGTCTAGGGGCGCGATCAGGCCTCCCAGAATGAGATAGCGGCCTTTGTACAGGCCGGTTTCTTCCAGCACCAGTTGTGAATCCCACTCGCTCACCAGACAGAGCTGCTCCGGGTTGCGGGCCGGGTCGGCGCAGATGGGGCATGGGTCGGCCTCGGCCAGCCCGGCGCACAGAGAGCACAGGCAAAGATTCTCACGCAGGTCGAAGATGGCCCGACCGAGCCCCTGGGCGCGGTCCTTGGGCCATTTGAGCATGGTCAGGGCCACCCGCAGGGCGGATTTCGGCCCCAGTCCGGGCAGCTTGGCCAACTGCTCCACCAGCTCGGCCAACGGCTTGGGAAGTGCGGCCATGCCCTAGAACAAGCCGGGGATTTTCAGCCCGCCGGTAATGGCGCTCATTTCGGCCTGCTGCATTTCCTTGGCCTTCTTCAAGGCGTCATTCACAGCGGCCAGCACAAGATCCTGAAGCATTTCCACATCGCCTGGGTCCACAACAGTCTTGTCGATGGCGATATTAAGAATCTCCTGGGCACCATTGGCCACAACAGTGACCATGCCGCCGCCGCTGGAAGCTTCCACTGTCTTGGTGGCGATGTCTTCCTGCATCTGCTGCATCTTTTTCTGCATGATCTGCGCCTGGCGCATCATATCGTTCATACCGCGCATAGAGCCCTCCGGTCAGGATCTGGGTTTAACATACAACAGGTGGCCGCCCATCTTCTCGACGGCCTCCTGGAACAGGGGTTCCTTGGCCACTTCGGCCCGGAGATCCTCCTGGGGTTTAGCTTGGACTACACTTCCCGCGTCGAGTTCGAGGCGGGAGCCCTGTCCGAAATATTCAACGGCCCGCTCGCGCAGCAGGCCCATAAGATGGATATTTTCCGAAAGCTGCCTGTGGTGGGCCTGGCCGTGGCACTTCAGGGTGACCACTGCCCCCTCCGGGCCGTCAACAATCTCGCCTTTGAGGATGGGCAACCCAGCGATGGTGGTTCCGTGGGTTTTGGACCACTCGCGCAAATGGTGATGAAAGCCCGTCCAGTTGCGAGGGCCGGAGGGACGGTGTTCCTGGGCCTGAGGCCGGGCCGCTTCGCCATACGACGGTTCCGAAGCCTGCCGCCCCTGGCCTCCAAAACCCCCTGCCGGTGGCGCGGACTGTCCGTAACCCTGCCCGGACTGTCCGGGTTGCCCCCCGTACCCCTGCCCTGCCGGAGTGGAAGCTCCAGGCTGCGGCGCAGGGCTGCCAGAGCGGGAGGAAAGATAGTCGTCTGGACCCGACGGCGCAGGGCCACCAGGGCGTGTGGACAGGTAATCGTCCGGGCCTGAAGGCGCAGGGCCGCCAGGGCGTGTGGACAGGTAATCATCCGGGCCTGACGGCGCAGGGCTGCCAGGGCGTGTGGACAAATACTCGTCCGGGCCGGAAGGCGCAGGGCCGCCGGGGCGGGAATGCGAACCAAAGTCGCCTGAGAAGCCGGACGGGCCGGAGCGGTCCTCGCCGGAAGGCGCAGGCGAAACGGACCAAGGCGGCGAAGCGCTGCCGCCTTGCGGGCGCGGGGCCTGGCCATAGCCACCGGGTGCCGGGGCAGGTCCGCCGGAAGAACCGCCGATTGGCCCAGTAGACGCACCGTGACCGCCAGAAGAGTTACCGCCCACAGGGCCAGCAGGCGTTCCATAACCGCCTGAAGGGCCACCGGAGGAAGAGCCATACCCTCCAGAGGGGTTGCCTCCCGAAGTGCCTACAGGCGCGCCGTAGCCGCTGCCCGGCGCTCCAGCGGCAGCGCGGGGAACAGCGCCTGGCGCTCCATACGGCGCACCCTGAGCGCCGCCCGGCCCTCCAGAAGGCGCGCCGTAGTTGCCGCTCGGCCCACCCGCAGGTGCGCCGTAGTTGCCGGAGGCCGCGCCCATGGGCGCTTGCCGAGGGGCACCTGGACCACCAGGGCCGGGGCGGCTGGAGGCCGGGGGAGCTCCGAGATTCTCAAGGGAAATCAGCTGGGGCAGATAGGCCAGATTCAAAAGCAGCAGTTCCAGGGCCAGGGCTGGCTCCAGGCTGGTCATCACCCGGCGCTGACCTTCCAGGGTCATCTGCCAGCAGGCGTGGATGTTGCGGGCCTCGAAGCGACCGGCCCACTCCAGCCAGCGCCGCCCCTCTTCCTCGGACATCTCCAGCGACCCTAAGGCTTTCTCCCCGGCCTGCTTCAAAATAAACATGTTGCGCCAACACGAGGACAACTCGCGCAGGAAAAATCCTATATCCAGGCCCCGGTCCAGCACCACGCGCAACACCTCGGCCACGGCCAGACAGTCCTGGGCTTCGAAGGCCTGCATGAGCGAAAAGAAGACGTCCTGCCCGGCCAGGCCCAGAATATCGCGCACATCCTGCTCGGTGAGGGTGGCCCCGCCCGAAGCCAGCACCTGGGCAAGCAGGGACATAGAATCGCGCACGCTGCCCGCGCCACGCCGGGCCAGGATGGAAAGGGCCGAAGACTCGAAAGGCACGCCTTCGCGCTCCAGCAGGCTGACCAGGTGGGCTTCCAGCTCCGGCTGGGTCAAGCGCTTGAAGATGTAGTGCTGGCAGCGCGAAATGATGGTCGGCAAAATCTTGTGGGGCTCGGTGGTGGCCAGCACGAAGGTGACCCGTCCGGGGGGCTCCTCCAGGGTCTTCAACAGGGCGTTGAAGGCCGCTTTGGAGAGCATGTGGGCCTCGTCGATGATGAACACCTTGTAGCGACTCTGCAAGGGGGCGTAGCCGATGTCTTCCTTCAGACGCCGGGCTTCCTCGACATTGCCGTGGGTGGCGGCGTCTATCTCGATGACATCGGGAGAAATGCCCGCCGTTATCTGCCTGCACTGCACGCATTCGTTGCAGGGCTCACCAGTTGGCGCGGTGACGCAGTTGAGAGCCTTGGCAAGCACCCGGGCCAGGGTGGTTTTGCCAACACCGCGCGTGCCGGAAAAGAGGTAGGCGGGCGCGATTTTGTCCTCGGCCGAGGCTTTGGACAGAATGCGTTTAATCGCTTCCTGACCGGCCACATCGCCGAAACGCTGGGGCCGGTATTTTGCGGTAAGACTGGGGCTGGACATACTGGGATTGAAAGTTGGTTGTGAGGGGCCGCTACTGCGACCCCTCGCGGGATTCTAGATGGAGTACGCCTGGAGCCAGGAGGCATACTTGGGGTTTTCGCCCTTGACCACCTTGAAGAACTCTTTCTGCAGCACCTTGGCCACCGGCCCGGCCTTGCCTTCGCCGATCACCCGGCGATCCAGCTCGCGAATGGGGGTGATCTCGGCGGCAGTGCCGGTGAAGAAGGCCTCGTCTGCAGTGTAGAGTTCGTCGCGGGTGAAGCGCGATTCAACCACCTGGTAGCCCAAGTCCCTGGCCAGGGTGATCACGGCATTGCGGGTAATGCCAGACAGAATGGAGGTGAGCGACGGCGTTTTGATGATTCCGCCGCTGACCATGAAGATGTTCTCGCCCGAACCCTCGGACACGTAACCCTCGGTATCCAGGAGCAGGCCTTCGTCATAACCGTCGGCAATAGCCTCGTTCTTGGCCAGCACGGAGTTAACGTAGTTGCCGCACACCTTGGCCTTGGTCATCATGACGTTCACATGATGGCGGGTGAAGGTGGAGGTCTTGATGCGGATGCCCTTCTCCAGGGCCTCTTCACCCAGGTACGCGCCCCAGGGCCAGACGCAGATGACAGTCTGGATGGGGTTTTTGCCCGGATAGACGCCCAAGGACTGGCCAGCACCGATGAAGCTCAGGGGCCTGATGTAGCCTTCTTCCATCTTGTTGGCTTTCAGGGTGGCCAGAATGGCCTCGCATATCTGCGCTTCGGTGTAGGGGATGACCATCTCGACGATTTTGGCCGAATCGAAGAGACGGCGGACATGCTCCTTGAGCCGGAAAACCGCAGAACCGCCACCGGACTGTTTATAGGCGCGAATGCCCTCAAATACGCCCACCCCGTAATGCAGGGTGTGGGTCATGACGTGCACCTGGGCTTTCTCCCAGGGCACGAGCGCGCCATCGAACCAGATCAGATCGGATTTGGGCGACATTCTCGAATTCCTTTTTTGGTAGGGTATCCCAGCCTTCCATTACGCCGGGTGCAAATCGGAGATGCTAATGCAAAGCCCCCATGAGGTCAATACAGGCACGGAGAACCGCCGGGTAGTCCACCCAGGTTGTCCAGGCGGGCATTGCCTTGCCAGACCATTTGACATAGAGACTCCTGTGGTCAAGCTCTCCCTCCCCTTTTCCCCGGACGCGCCCTGGCTGGCCCCACTGGCCGGATATTCGGATCTCCCCTTCAGGCTGCTCTGCCGTGAATTGGGCGCGGCCTGCGCGGTGACCGAAATGGTCAGCGCCAAGGGTCTGGTCTATTATAGTCCCGGCACCAAGGATCTTCTGGCCACCTGCCCGGCCGACGCCCCCCTGGTGGTGCAGCTTTTCGGCTGCGAACCGGACATGATCAGCCAGGCAATGGATCTGCTGCTCGACCGGGGTTTTCTCTATTTCGACCTCAACTGCGGCTGCCCCGTGCCCAAGGTGGTCAAGACCGGCTCCGGCGCAGCACTCATGAAAACACCGGACGTTTTGCGCCGCATCGCCGGAATCATGGCTGCCAAGGCCGGTCCGGGCCGCGTAGGGGTCAAGCTGCGCACCGGCTGGGATGCGGAAAATACGACGGTGTTCGACATAGCCCGCAGCCTGGAGGACCAGGGTGTGGCCTGGTTGACCCTGCACCCCCGCCACGCCCGCCAGGGCTATTCAGGCTCTGCCGCCTGGGAGCGCATCGCCGAACTCAAACGCGCCTGCACCCTGCCCGTGTTGGCCAGCGGCGACCTCTTCACCGCCCAGGACGCCAGGCGCTGCCTGGAACAGACCGGTGCCGACGGGGTGATGCTGGCCCGGGGAGCCTTGTACGACCCCGCCATTTTCAAACACTACCTCCAGTGGAAGATCCCCCCGCCTGCTCCCTCCGGTCCGGAAATCGCCGCCTTGATCAGCAGGCATGCGGCCCTAATCCAGGAGCATGGTCGGTCGGAGAGAGCGCTCCTGCGTATGCGCTCCATCGTGCCCCGCTACATCAGGCACCTTTTGGGTGCCCGCGCGTTGCGCCAGGAGATGGCTTCGTGTACGACTTGGACGGAGTTCGAAGACATTGTCGGTCGTATCACCAGCGCCAGCCCCGTGGCGGGGGCGGAGCCGGAACGATTCCGGGAGAAGTGGGATGGAAGTACTTAGGGCAAAATCGGCCGGGTTCTGCATGGGTGTGGATCTGGCTTTGCGCAGACTCGACAAACTGTTGGCCAAGCCAGACATGACCGCGCCCATTTACACCTTCGGCCCGCTTATTCACAATCCGCAGGTGATCGCCGCCTATGCTGCCCGGGGAGTGCGCCAGTCCGAAGACCCCGAAGCCATCGAACCCGGTTCTGTGGTGCTCATCCGCGCCCATGGCATCCCGAAATCCGTGTACGAGGATCTGCGCGCCCGCAACTTGAAGGTCAAAGACGCCACATGCCCTAAGGTGATGAAGGCCCAGAGGCTCATCGCCGAAGAGGCCGCACGGGGCGGCACCCTGCTGCTCTACGGCGAGGAGAACCACCCGGAGGTTCGCGGCCTGTTGAGCCACGCCCCGCTCGGGGCCATCGTGTTCGACAGCCTGGAGGAACTCCAACAACATTGCCTCGATCCTGGCCGCAACTATTTTCTGGCTGCTCAGACAACCCAGGACAAGGACGAATTCGAGCGCATCAGTGAGGCTGTAATCGTCAGTCTGAACATGTCCATCCCGGTACTGCAAACCATCTGCGACGCAACCATGATGCGGCAGCAGGAAGCAATTTCCATCGCCAGGTCCGTTGAACACATGGTAGTCGTGGGCGGCTACAACAGCGGCAACACGCGTCGGCTGGTGAAAGTGGTGGAGGCCGAAAACATACCCTGTGTCCAGGTAGAAACTCCTCATGAAATGCCGCTGGACATCTTGCGTAAAAAAAAGCGTATCGGCTTGACAGCCGGAGCTTCTACGCCCAAAATCATTATTGATGCAGTGGAATCTATGCTGCACACGCTCTAACGCGGAGGATCCCCCATGGCCCAGACGAACATCCTGCTCGAGGCCGGCACAAACGAACTCGAGATAGTGGAATTCTATCTGGATGAAGCCGCTCCAGACGACGATTCCGGAAAAAAGTCTTATAAAGGCTATTACGGGGTCAACGTGGCCAAGGTACTGGAAATCATCCGCTTGCCGCGTGTGACGGCTCTGCCGGAAGTATCCCACCCATCCGTGCAGGGGGCCTTCAACCTGCGCAACCATATCATCCCCCTGGTTGATCTGAGCATCTGGCTGCAAAAAGATCGGGTGGAAATCGAATCCCCCAAGGTCATCGTCACCGAGTTCAACCGGGTCACCACAGCTTTCATGGTTTCCGGGGTCACCCGCATTCACCGCCTGAGTTGGGAAGCCGTGGAGCCGCCCAACAAATACGTCTCCAGCCTCTCCGGCGACTCCATAACAGGCGTGGTTAAACTTGAGGACCGCATCGTCTTCCTGCTCGACCTGGAGAAAATCGTCACCGACCTCAATCCCCAACTGGGCCTGCGCCTCGACACCACCGTGGACTGGCGCTCCACCCAGCGCTACCGTGCGCTTATCGCCGACGACTCCGCACTGATCCGCGAAATGCTTAAAGACCTGATGGAAAAAGCCAACTTCGAGACTGAAGTGGTCACCACTGGTTTGCAAGCCTGGGAACGCCTGGTGCAGATCAAGTCCCTGGCCGAAAGCGAGGGCAAGAAAGTGACAGATTACGTCCAGGTGGTTGTTTCCGACATCGAAATGCCCACCATGGACGGCCACAACCTCACCAGGCGCATTAAAGAAGACCCCATGCTGCGCAACCTGCCTGTGCTGCTGTTTTCTTCCATCATCACCGACAAACTCCGCCACAAAGGCGAGGCTGTAGGTGCAGACGACCAAATTTCCAAACCCGAAGTGGCCCATCTGGCCATCCGCGCCAAGACCCTTATCGAAGAGCGGCTGGCGACGGCGTTGGAGGCGGAGGCTGACGCGTAAGAGCTGTCGTAATTGCTGAGATAATTGCCCCTGCCATTTTTTGATACTCAGAGAAACGTAAGCGTCTAATCGGCCCCTTCTTGCGGGTGCATTGGGCTTGAGTCAGAAGGTGCTGATGAGCTTACGTGGTGATGAGGCGGGTTTTATCGATGTTCTGCGGTAGCAAGGCTTTGATTCTCTCGGTGGTGTTCGC
>JBBRUD010000114.1:0-13054 GCA_038248065.1 Desulfovibrionales bacterium
CAGCGCCTCGGCCAGCTGGAGCCGTTGGTTTGTGGTCAACCGTTCAAGGCTGGCGAGAAGCGATAGGAATTGTTCAGTGTCCATGGCTGCCTCCATGGGGAGCAATCTACAAGTTTCAACACCGAAAGGGAACACAGCCTATTTGAATTTTTGTCCTATATTTTAAATATTTCAACAATAGCTGATTGATCTTGTAAATTACAACAGACTAGAATCGGCTAGGCACACTTCACAGCATCACATTGTAGATACGACTGACATGCTATATCCCTCGTTGCACAATTTTTCTTGTGGATCCCTATGCTTCGGCAACCACGAAATGCCCTATCGAATTCAGCATCCAACAATCGACCTAACTTACCTGCTCTGGGCAACTTTTGCCAACGACGGATGTCACACATTCAAGCCGCCTCGCGTCATCGCGGGCCCTGATTAGCGGATCCTCATCAGCCGCTTTTGTGCGAACTTCTCCCAACACTCATGCCCCGCCTTCCTTGAAGGTGCCCCCCGGCCCCCTCCCCCCTACCAAGTCCATCTGCATACCAAGTTTGCGTGTTTCTGGTGAAACCTTTCCCCTTTGCCAAGCCTCTAGCTACTAGCACTCTTGGAATTTTTGCCATGTCCTTCTTAACCCCCTGGGCATACTTCATGCAGTACATCCTATGGGGAAGTATATTCCTAGGTACCCTCCCTTGGAGGGCCACGAAAATATTTGCACTATAACCTCATTATTTAGAGGTGTTACACAATGTCACAACAAAGCCCTCTCACGGATACGACCAATCTTTCCCTTGTTCTTTCAGGGGACAAATCTTCATGGGACAGCTTTGTGGAAACTTTTTCCGGTTTGCTCTTCGGTGTGACCCATCGGACGTTACGCACGCGTACCGCTTGTCTCAACCTTGAAGACGCCCGCGATGTTGTACAGGATATTTTCCTAAGGCTAGTCAAAGACGACTTTCGCCTTCTGCGCACGTATGACCCTGAACGCGCCTCACTGCCGACATGGCTTACTGTGGTTGCCAGATCTGTCGCTATTGATTCTCTTCGTCGACCGGAAAAAAGCCGTGAAACAGTTGAGCTCGACGAAACCCTTCATACCACAAGTGACGTCCCCTTTGGGGGACGCCTCGAGCTACCACGTGGAGTACTCTCTGAGCGTCAGCACCAGATTCTTCATTTACTTTTCGACGAAGACATGGACGTTTCCGAGATAGCGACAGCACTTCAGGTACAGGCCCAGACAGTCAGAAGCCTTAAACACCAAGCCCTTATAAAGCTTCGCGAGCACTACGGGGTAATTCGTTCAGTCTGACCCTCCTGCAGCCTTCCCTAAAGATATTGCCAGATCGAACCGATACACTTGTGACATTCTGGTTCTTGACCCACAGATTCACAAGGGCTATCGTTACGTATTGGTTCATCTGAAACGCTATTATTGTAGGCACGGGAGTTGGCATGCCCAAGGACGGCAGCACGAACGGACCCGCCCCTAAAGAAGGGGCGCACTCCGGATCGATAGAACATTGCCCAGACGAAATGACCATAGCGGCTTATCTTGACGAAAGAATGGGTGCCCGTGAACTAACACGTATGGAACTGCACCTGTCCCGCTGTGTCAAATGCGCTAAGAGCGTTCAGGAACTGCGTGAAATTCTCGCCCAGGTACATTCAGGACAAGAAGACCCTGACCATGTGAGCGAGATCGCCCAACGCGCCAAAAAGCTCGTTGGTGGCTGATCTCTCGTTCAAGCCCTTCCTACACTCTTTGCCGCTTCCTTGGCGCACCAGTATTAACTAAGCATTAAGCTGGTCAATTTGCGATTGCAGGCTTGTCTGCAGGCTGCTGTACTTCCCAAGCAGCGTGTCCAACCTTGAATACTTATCGCGCAATCGTGTCTCCATCTGTGCTATCCGTTTGTTCTCATAATCTATCTTTGTCTGTATATTGTCTGAAATTGTAGTATAATTGTCTTCCAGGATTGCTAATGGCCCGGTTTCCGAATTGGTCAGATCCGCCAATCTGTCCACCAGTTCCCCCGCCTTGCCTTGACGCAAATTGACCGTGTGACTGTAGGTGCCGTCAGTGAGGTTGGTCACGTTCAACACCATACCCGCTTCGTTATATCCCCCCTGTCCCGTAATCGTTGACGAGTTAGAGTTGAATATGGCCGCATGTCCTCCGATACTTGCAGATGTTATTTTTCCATTTTGCACCGTATAACTGACGCTATATGTTCCAGGCTTGGTGATACCATCGACATATGATGTGTAATTTACATCGGCGTTGTCCGTATCACCTGCATATTGAGCTGCAAATATTTTTCCTACAGCATTAGCGCTAGAGGCAAGTACTGATTCTAGAATATCACTATCCAAAATTAGCTCTCCGAACGTATCGGAGCCTTCGTCTGCATCAGTAGTAATACCAAGCGAAGAAAGTGAAATATATTTATCCCGCGAGGTATTGAATCCGACTCCTGGATTTGAAGTGATACCCTTCAACATGGAATCGATCATCTGCAAGCCATAGTTTCCTGTTAGCATGGATCCTTGCTTCGTGGTGCTGTCATACTTGGTAAGCTCTTTCATCATTTCCTTCACCACATTGACCTTGTCGATGAAGCTCTGCACGTTTGCTACCACGGAAGCAGTGTCTGTAGCCACGGTGATCGTTCCTGCCCCGGACGATTTCAAGCTGAGACTCAGTCCGCTGATCACATCTGTCACAGTGTTTGAGGCCCTGGTTATCCACGCGTTCGACAACGGCCAGCCGTTGATCTTGATCTTGGCGTCCTGACTCGCCTGGGTGACCAGAAAATCCGACGAGCCAAAGCCGGCCAGAGTAGTCGCACCTGAAATAACCAGACTATTAGCCGCGCCGGTATCCAGCCCGCGCAGTTGCATATAGTATTTGGTGCCATCATAGATGGTTGAAGCGCGCACCCCGGTGTTGACCGAGTTAGTGTTGACGATATTGACTAGATCCGTCAACGTTGCCCCTGCAGGAATGGCATCGGATACTGTCACCCCGGCGTAGGTGTAGACCAGCGACGTAGCCGTAGTCTGGGAATTCACACTGGCGGTCAGGGACGAATACCCTGAGGCGGTAACCATCATTGTATTCTTGGCCAGTTGCCCCACAGTGTACGTATAGGTGCCCTCTTCTGCATTACCGTCGGCAGTTGCGGCAAGCACGTCGCTATCCGAAGAACTTGCGCTTTTTTTCAGAAACTCACTGATGGTATCCATGCTCTTGAGAGTTGTTCGCAGGCTAAGCATGGTGGTGTTGAGTTCCTGAAAGGCGGTCTTTTTATTCTCCCATGTTGTCTGCCAATTCTGTAGGGTGGTCACGCGGGTCTGCTCAACCGACACAAGCTTGGAGATCAAGGTGTCGAAGTCGGTATCGCTCCCCAAACCGGAAAAATAGACACCGCCCGAAGTGCTCGTTCCAGAAGTGGCATCACCTATAACCATGGCATGTACTCCTGACGGGCCGCGCGCGGCCTGCCTGTCAAATGTAGTTCAGAAGGCTCATTCCCATGATCTTGGAGGAAGTGGACAGCACGCTCTGGTAGGAATACTGGTACTTGGACAGATCCAACAGTAATTGAGAGAGATCGGCGTCCTCGACTGTCGAGAGCCGTGCGGTAGCGTTGTCGCGCAACACGGCAAGGGTGTTTTCTGCAAAATCAAGCCGGTTTTCTCTGGCTCCCACATCCGCAGCGCAGGATTCCAGATGCTCCTGTGCGCTGGTCAGCTTGTCCAGGGAATCGCCCACGCCATCCATGTTGTTGGTTTCAAGATAGCCAATGAGTTCGCCTACGGTTTCGAAGATGTTTTGGGAGGCCCCGGCCCCAAAGACCGGGGAAGCATTGCTTGCCCCGACGCTCTGATAGAGCCCGCCGAAAATATCCTTGCCCACGTCGTTGATAACCACGCTGCCGCTGGGGGAGATGCTCACACTGATATCGGCCATGTTGGGCACGATGGTGAACTGGTCCCCGGCGGCCAAGGTATTGCCCGCACCCGAAGCCAGTACAAGAAAGCCACCCGGAACAGGGAGGCTGGCACCGCTGGCCACGTTTCCCGCGGTCCAGTTCAACCCGCCGTCAGTGGAGAAGGAATAGGTGTAGGGGCCGGGCAGACTGGCGTTGGAATCCAAGCGCACGCTGACGTTCAGCGTAAATACGCCGTCTGCGGACGCCTTCACCTGCCCACTGCCGTAACTGCGGACCACGGCCCCGTCCTGGTCGTCACCTTGATACACGGCCGAAGGACGCACCAGCAGGGAGGTGCCTGATTCGCCGTCAGTCTGTGTGATGTGCGATCCAGCCTTGAGGGTCACCGAACAGCCCCCCAGATCCAGGGTATCCTCCCCGGCTGCCAGGGTCTTGGTGGTCCAGGTGGTCCCGGCGTCGGAGGAATAACGATAGCCGATGTCCTGAGTCCCCCCCACGTCGCCACTGCCGGTAAACTGCACCAGAACGCTCCCGCTGCTTGCGCCTTGCACTTTGGCCACGGCGTCCTGGGTCAGGGTCTCGTCGGAGACCGAGGCGAAGAGGGTTTGAGTGAACGCCGGTGTCCCGGTTTTCTGGCCCGCGAACAGGCTTTTGCCCGATACAGAGGTGTCGGCCAGGGCGATCATCTGTTCGAAATAGCCCCGCACCTGGACGGCTATCTGCTTGCGGTTCTCGTCCGTGAGCGTTCCCGTGGAGGCTTGGGTGGCCAGCTCCTTGATGCTGGTCATGAGCGTGCTGGCCTCCACCAGTGTGGAGTCGGCCTGGCTGAGCCAGGCTCTAGCTGTGCCGATGTTGGCCGAATTCTGATCGAAATTTTTGATGATGGAATCCAGTCCACGGGCTTCGGCGTAGCCGGAGGGGTCGTCCGAAGGCCTGTTGATCCGCTTCTGGCTGGAGTTCTCCTCATTGGCTTCGGCGAGCTTACTCAACGAGTTGTTCATGTATCTGATGGACGACGAATAAATCATGTTCTGAGATATGCGCATGGTATCCCCCTACTTGAGACTCATGACCACATCGAACATGTCGCTGGCGGTCTGTATGAGTTTTGCCGCAGCCTGATAGTACTGCTGGTACTGCATGACGCGGGTGAGTTCCTCATCCAGGCTGACACCGGAGACGGATTCGCGTTGCGTGTTCAAGTCATCGTTCAAGGTTGCGGCATAGGTTTGCTGCGTGCTGGCGGCGGCGGTATCTGTACCCACCTTGGCGCATAAAGAGCTGAGATAGTTGGCAAGCGAGGACTTGGTCGACCCGCCGGCCTCCATGAAGGAAACAGAGGTATCCGACAGGGCGGCCATGGCCAGGGCGGTCTGGTTGTCGCCGATGTTCACCTCGCCCGCCCCGTTGACGTGTCCGGCGCAGAGCCGGGAAGGATCGTTGGACACGGCGGCAGACACGGCCACATTTCCCGCATCGGTGCCGGAAAACAGGGTGTTAATGCCCAGCCCGGCCAAGAGGCCGGAGGTGTCTTCTGCAAACTGAAATTCCACACCGTCGGCGGCTTGCAGAGAAAGCTTTCCATTCTGGATTGATGCCGTGAGTTTGCCGGAATAACTGGCGTTGAAGGCGTCGCGTACATCTTCCAAGGAGTGCATCGAAGGATCAAAATTGGAGGTGCCAGGCGTGACCGAACTGAAATCCAGGGCTGAGACGGAAATATTGGCACCGGTATCCGCATCGTAGAAGGCCAGGGAGATGTTTCCGGATTCCAGGCGGCTGGCGAAGGACAACCCACTGTTGGACAAGGGAAGGGTCTGGTTATCCACCGCGTAGTCGCCGAGGGCCTGGCTCATGTTGGTCAACCCGGCACCCTGGCTGTGCAGACGATTCATGTTCCAGATAAAGCTCTCTGTGAAGGCGTCGAGCTTTTCCTGATACTGGCCCGCATACTCGTCGCGAACGGTCAGCAGCCCGGCCAGAGAGCCTCCAGAAAGCCTGCTGGACGAGTCATTGCCTGCCTGAGGGGTCACATTCACTTCGCCGCCGGAAGCGGTCAGCCAGTAGACACCGTTTTTGGCCATCACCGTGAACTTATCCCCCGCGCTGATGGAGGTGGATGGCGCTGTTGCGGAGTCCGTGGCCGTGCCGAACCACAGGTCAACGCCGTCCACGGTCTGCTTGTGGTTGGCATCCCCGGCGGTGAACACCTTTTCGTCACCGTTATCGTCCTTCACCCAGGTTTTGCCGCCATCCAGGGACACTTTGAAGGTGGCCGCACCGGCACCGCCGGAAGTGTCGCCGTCAGAGATGAAGCTGACGGTCATCTCGTTGGACGACGTCCCATCGAAGTATAGCTTGCCGTCAAAACCGGAATCCGCACTCAAGGCGGCCACGGTCTTCGGCCCTTCCACCTGGAGAGAATACGCCGATGCGCCGTCCACCAGCGACTGCCCTTCTCCGGTGAGCACACGCACCTGCCCATCGTCCTGGTTGATCACCTGTATGTCTACGTATTTGGCAAGTTCGCGCAGCAATTCATCGCGCTGGTCGAACAAGCTGCTGGCGTCCGAGCTGCCACCCACGGAGCTGTTGAGGGATGCGACCTGCTTGACCAGCCCGTTGATCGTCTTCACCTGGCTTTCGATGGTAGAATCCAGCGACTGGGTGATGGAATTCAGGCTGTCGTCCAGGGTGTTGAGCATTTCCGCAAAGGAACTGCCCTTCTCGACGGTCTGGGTACGCACCGAAGCGTTGGAGGCGCTGGCCGAGAGACTGTCCAGGCTGGTCATGAAATCATCCAGCGAGGCCGAGATGCCCGTGGTAGACGTGCTGTTGAACAGCGACTCCACCTGGCTGAGGTTGCTGTTGACGGTGTCGTAGTACGAGCTGACAGACGACTGGGTCAGACAGCGCCGTTCCAGGAAGGCGTTCAGGTTGCGCACTATGGACGATATGTCGGCCCCCACCCCCAGTGCGCTCGATGAGGACACATCCTCGGTAAAATTCACAGTGCGGCGTGCATAGCCGGTAGTGGAGGCGTTCGCTATATTGCCGCCATGGACGTTCAACGCCACCTGGTAGTTGGAGAGGGCAGATTGCCCAATGGTCAGCAGATTGTTCAGCATGGCGTTTAGCCTCCCACGGCGCCCCGGGTACGCACCCGGCAAGCGCCCTGCCCACGAAACCCATTCTTTACGCGTGGCATTTCGATACCAAGCATCTTGTTTTATTGTTTAAATCCATAAGAACACCACCCTAGCCCGGCTAACGTTTGAGCTGGATGACTTCCTGGAGCATGCTGTCCACGGTGCTGATGACCTTGCTGTTGGCCTGGAAGCCGCGCTGGTAGCTGATCATGTTGACCATCTCGGTGGCCGTATCGACGTTGGATTGCTCCAGCTTTCCCGAGACGATGCTGCCCATGCCAGCGGCATTGGCCGTGCCGATGCGCGGTTCCCCGGAGTCCAGGGTTTTACTGTAGAGGTTGCCGCCTTCACGGCTGAGCCCCTGGCGATTGGTAAAGTCGGCCAGGCCCACCACGAAGAGGTTTTTGGTCTGATTATTTGAATAGGAACCCACCACCACACCGTCGGCGGTCACCTTGATGCTTTCCAGGTTGCCGCTGGCGTAGCCGTCCTGGGACGAGTCGTTGATGCTGAAGGAACTGGACCAACTGGTTGTTGTGGTGCTGTCGGCCTTGGCGCTGGTGATGCCCGGCAGGTTGGAAGGGTCGGTGCCCACCAGAGAGGCGTTAGCAACTCCGCCAGTCCAGCCGCCGCCCGCCTGGGTGCTGTGAATACCCAGATCCAGCTTTATGTTCGACGCGTTGCTTGAAGTGGCCGTGCTGGCATTGGACGAGGCCGTAAAATTGGCGGTCAGCAACGGATAGCCGTCAGAGGAAAACTTCGCCGGAACCCAGTTGGAGAGGTCCTTGAAGTCGCCCGTTGCGTTGGAACTCAGGCTGAAAGCGCTCATGTTGGTCAACCGGCCCGAGGAATCGAAGCTCAGGGTTCCTGTCATCAAAATACCGGCGGACGAGGTAGTGGAGAGCTGCGTGCCGTTGATGGTGCGCCCGTCTTGGTCGGGAGCGCAGGCAACCACGTATTCCCAGACATTCTTGCCCGAGGCGTCGCTCGCCTTATCGTAGTATACGGTAACGTCATGGGCTGAGCCCGATTCGTCGTAAACCTTGATGGTGCTCTGGTAGGAATAACTTGTATCCGCCAGGGCCGTGTCGGACTGCCCGGCCCAGGTCTTGAACATGGCAAAATAGGGATCTGTGGCGTCGGAGGTCTTTTCGGTCGAAGAAGCATTCAGGTTGGTGACCATCCTGAGTTTGGTAGTGGCCGCAGGGTTTATCTGGAAGCTGTCGAGCTTGATGTCGCCAAGAGAACCGATGTTGGAGACCGCCCCGGTGAGCGAATCGGTATTGGCCTTCCAGCCCTGCACCACATAGCCGTTGGGGTCTTTCAGGTAGCCGGTTTTGTCGAAGGTGAAGTTTCCGGCCCGTGTGTAGTAGGTGCCACCAGTATTCTGGTCTTGCACGATAAAGAAACCGTTGCCCGAGATGGCCATATCCGTGGCGGAGCTGGTATCAAGGAACGCACCCTGGGAGAAATCGCCCGAGATGCTGGCGATGGCCGCCCCCAACCCCACCTGCCCGAAACTGTCACCGGTGGTGACATTGGCATACATGAGATCCTCAAACTGAATGCTGGTGCGCTTAAAGCCCATGGTGCTGGTATTGGCCAGATTGTTACTCACCACGGACATGGCCTGGCTGTGAACGTTTAGGCCGGAAATTCCGTTATACATCGCGGACATAAGGGACATGGTGTGCCTCCGTTCGGCTCTGGTTAGCTGTCGGCGTCCGTGACGCTTGAAACGTTGGAGAGGCTGACTTCCCTGCCGTCCTTGAGCGAGAGCATCACGGTGCCGTTTTTGACAGCCACCCCGCTCACCACGCCGGACACCGTTGTGCTGGCCGTGACTTCAGCACCATTGGCATCTACCCCGGCGATGGCGATGGCGTAGCTTCCGTCGCTCACCGCTGCACCGTCGTCATCCTTGCCATTCCATTGGTAATCGTAATCGCCTGCGCTCTTGGCACCTATGTTCTCGGTGCGCACCAGACTGCCGTCCGAATCGTAGATGTAGGCTTTGAGGTTGGCTGCGTCGGACTCCAGCGTGTAGGATGTGGAGGACGACGTGCCGTCTTCCACGCTTAGGGAGTACCCAGAGGCCATCACCGTCTTGCCAATGTAGGAGACGGAACTGGTGGCGCTCTGAAGATTGAGAGCCGAGAGAGCCGAGGTGAGCGACGTGTTCATGTTGGTCATCTGCTCCAACATGGAAAACTGCGTCAGTTGGCTGATCATCTCGGTAGTATCCGTGGCATTGAAGGGGTCCTGATTTGAAAGCTGCGCTGTCAGGATGGTCAGAAAGTCATCCTTCCCCATGGAGGAAGACGCCGTCCCGGTTGTGCTGCTGGACTTGATGCTATTGAGGTAGGACGTAGTATCGACGTACATGGCAAATGCCTCCTGCTCAGTTGTAGATGCCTGGATAGGCGCGCTGCTGCGTTGTTTGGCCGCTTCGCATCGATCTCGTAGCGCCCACCAGGGCCATTCCCCTGGTCATGCACTCCTGGCCTGGGTCCAAGGGGTCCAGGGCCAGCAGCATCCGCAGTTCTTCCAGAGCCTTCCGGCATTTGTGGCACTGCTGAAAATGGGCGCACCAGCGGGCCCTTTCCGTATTGGTCACGGCTCCATCCAGATAGGCTGCCATCTCATTGGTTTCAGGACATCTCACGGCAACGCTCCCTGTTGACTCGTTGTTTGGAGGATTGGGCTGCGCACACGGCATGGCCCCATACGTCCTCAGGAGGCTGGACATTCCAGACACACCAGGCGCAGTCTCAACATCTCCCGCCTTTTCGCAGGATCAGCCACTCGTGTTGGAGCAGTTCCATGGCTTGCGATTGCAGCGTCTGCACCTCCTGCGGAGAGACGCCCAGCATCCCGGCGGCCTGGATCACCGTGCAGCCCTCGCCGTAAATCAGGCGCAGCACGCACCGTTGCGAGCTCGAGAACATCTGGTCCAGACCGGCCAGATAGGGTCCGGCCCCTTCCACATCCACGTTCATGGCTCTGAATATGTCCGCCAGGGAGGACTGTGCGTAATGCGCGTTGCGCACGTAGTTCAAAGTAACTTCACGGGTCATAACTACGATGCAGGTCTGCACGGAACCACGTTCCGCCTTATCGAAGTAGGAGGGGTCGTCCGCCTCCTGGATCAGGCGGTTCATAAGGATCTTTTTCACCGCCAAAACGTCCTTATGGTCACATATGCCGACGTGCCGTGTAAGGCAGAGGCTGATCACCCGGCCAGCCATCTCCCAAGCATCTTCAGCTGTGCTTTTGTTGAGCATGAATACATCCTGAAGCAACTGAACTACGTATTGTTCTACGAGAAAATGCATACACTCCCCCTGAAACTCGCGTTTCTCAACCCCGTCAAACTCAGATGCGTAAGACATAGAGTGCCTTTCTCGCATCCCTTGCCAGTAAGTACGGAGCGAAATCGGAGAACATCCACGGGAGTTGAAAAATAATTTCCGAGTCTGATGGAAAACTGGAAGGAGTGAGCGCGGAAGCCGGTGATGCGGAAGGAGAGAAAGGATGCCGAAATTGAGCAATAGCCCCATTGCCTGACATAAGTGTCCCCGGAGAGGGGAAACACACGGAGAACTTGGCGGTGCAAAGAAAAATCCGCCACAGGGCGGTTCAAGAGCTGGATGGGCTTTTTCAACTGGCTATCAAAGCGGTGATCCGGGGCAGGCTGTCAACGTGACCATACGCATTGACGTTCTGGCGATAGGAAGGGCAGGCCGCCGCTCCCCGTTGTGCTCCGAGGCCAACCCCCCATTTTGATTGTGAGTATTATGTTTCTACAGTATGATAGCCGCACCGGCAGAACTTGCGTGCCCTGCGCGCGCCGCCTTCAACACAAGGTGCTCCTGGGACAAATGAATTCTCCCAACCCTCTTGTCCTGGGGATACCATGTGTTTTAGTGCTTTGAAAATTCACGTGGCAAATCTTCAACAAGGGATCACGCGTGTTCATTAGGGCTGACAAGTTTTACCCGCCCCAGGTCGACACCCCGCGGTTCCTGTTCCGCGACCGCATAGTTGAAGACCTCAAGCGCCAATGCGGCTCCCGTAAGCCCGCCATTCTTGTGGAAGCTCAAGCCGGACAGGGCAAAACCACCCTCATCAAGCAGTTTCTCGATACGCTCGACATCGACTCGGTCTGGTATCAACTCGGCCCGGAGGACGCTGACCCGGCCTTTTTCCTCAACGCAATCCCGGCCTGCATCGCCAGCCTTCTGCCGGAGTGCCCGCCAACAGCCACCATGAAGCGTCTGACCGGCGGGGATATCGCGCTTTTCGATTTTCCCAAGCGGCTCGACCTCCTGCTGGAGGCCCTCCGCTCCTGCCTCAAAAACGATCTGTATGTGGTTTTTGATGATTTGCATCAGCTGATACCGCACGCATCAAGCTTGTTCATTCTCAACTACCTGGTGGAAAACGCCCCCCCAAGGCTCCACTTCATTCTGTCCTCGCGCCAACCCCTGCCCCTGGACATCTGGAACCATCCCGACGGCATGCGCAACCCGGCCACAATCGGCAACCGGGAGCTTGCACTGACCGAAGAGGAAATAGCCGATTGTTTTCAGAGGGTTTTCAACCTGAATCTCCCCCAGGACACTGTTACGCAAATCGCCTCGAGTACGGACGGCTGGGTCATGGGCATCCTGCTGCTCGGTCTGCAAATGCTGCCGCAACGCGGCATGCCTCCCCCGGAAGGGTTGGAGGAAATGGGCCGACTGGACAGTATCGAATATTTTCGCCGGATGATTTTTGCCCCGCTGGAACCGAGACTGCACGGGCCGCTGGTCACGCTTTCCCTGTTGGATGAAATCCCGGTGGCGCTGGCGCGAACGCTGACCGGCGATCCCGGAATCGGCAGCGATCTGAATACCATGGCCGGGCGCAATATCTTCATCCGCCGTCTTGATGCCGAGGCCACGGTATACGGCCTGCACCATCTCTTCCGCCAGTTTCTGCGCGAAAAGGCCACAGCCGAATACAGCCCCGAAACCATACGCGACATCTTCCGGCAAGCCGGGCACTATTTCTTCCAGCAAGACAACCCCACACAGGCCTTAAGCTCGCTGTTGCTGGCCGGTGATTTCGAGGCCATGGAAGAAGTGCTCAATAAAAGCGGCACAGCCATGCTGGCAGCCAACCAGAGCGCCACCCTGGCGGCCATTTTAGGCGACATACCAGAGCCGGAACTCGCCCGACGGGCCTGGATCGCCTTTTACCTGGCCCTGGCCCACCTGGATTGCGAACCGGCGCGAGCCCTGCCCCTGCTCGCCAAGGCCCTGGGTACATTTTCCATCCGGCACGACGAGTACGGCGAACTGCTCTGCTTGGCCCATAGCATCTCCGTGCACATCACTACCACCGGCCATTACCGGGAGGGCGAGGAACTGCTCGCCAGAGCCGAACAGATCTTCTCACGCATCGCGGAAACCCTCGACGCATCAACCACCATCCTGCTTGCCCGCAGCCTGGCCATGGGCCGCTGCATCTTTCTGGCTGACACCGATACGGCCACTCGCTATGCCAGCCTGGCCCTGACCCTGGCCAGAGACGAGGGGCTGGTGAATTTCGAGGCGGCCTCGCTCTTGATCATGGGATACATCCGCATCTTCGCCGGCCAGATGCCCCTTGCCAGGATTTGGTTGGAACAGGCCGTCGCAGCTGTGAACTGCCCGGAAGTCGGCACCTTCAACAGCCTGTCCATCCAGATGATGTTGATCAATTTTGTCTATATTGACGGTGACTTTGCCAACTATTTTGACCAAAAAAATCAACTTGTCGCGGCCATCGGCAGCACAGTGGTGTCCCAATCCATAGCCGGCCCCTTCTTCTACATCTGGGAAATGGACATCGCCATCAACCAGGGCCGCCTTGAAGACGCCCTGGGACTGGCCGCTCTGGCTCTGGAACTGGACCCTC
>JBBRUD010000115.1:0-12949 GCA_038248065.1 Desulfovibrionales bacterium
CACGATGAACCCGCCGAGAATGCCCATGAGGTCGGCATAGATGCACAGCAAGGGCATCATGAGTACCAGGGCCAGCGAGCGGGGCAGCACCAGAAACTCGATGGGCGAAAAACCGAAGGTGCGCAGGGCGTCAATTTCCTCGTTGACCTGCATGGTGCCCAGTTCTGCCGCGAAGGAAGCGCCCGTGCGCCCGGCCATGATGATGCCGGTCATGATGGCTCCCATCACCCGGACCATGGCGATGCCCACAATGGTGGCCACGTAAATCTGCGCACCGAACTGGCGGAGCTGGATGGCGCCCACGAAAGCCAGGATCAGCCCCACCAGCATGCTGATGAGGGAGACGATGGGCAGGGCGTCCAGACCGTTGCGCTGTATCAGGGCAAGCAGGGTGGAGCGCTGGAAAACCGCCTTCCCTCGCAGCATGCGCTGGCTGGCCAAAGCCACATCGCCGATAAACTCCAGCAGGTCCAGAAAGGCTTGCCTGCTGTTCAGGGTCCAGCCGCCAATTCTGGCAAGCAACGGCTCGCTGACTGTGGTGCGGGCGGCCCCCTTGCGCTCGGGCACCTTGGCCGCAAGTTTGAGCAGACCGACCACACCCTGAGGAAGTCCGGCTGTGTCCACGCGTACGCCAGCCTGAGCAGCCAGTGCCAGCACGGTGCGGCAGGCGCTCAGGAACATGCTGTCCCAGCCGGTGAGCCCGGCGGTATCGAAGGACAGGCACTCCGGTCGGGTGGTCGAGGCCAACAAGGACCGCACAGGGTCCAGGCCTGGCAGCCGGACGCCCATGCTCCATGCCCCGGAAAACGTCAGCACCGCCCCTTCGGGTGTCGAGCTGATGTCGCACCGGGCCTCTTCGGCCTTCTCCTCAACTCGCCGTGCCGCCATGCATCCCGCCCTTTCCTTCGTTCTCAGAAGCCTCAACCATCTTTGGAAAATACGCGCGCAAGTACTGAGCTGCGCCCCGTGCCCCCGCCGCCGGGCAGCAGCCCCCTACCCCACGCACTGGAGGGAAAGTCAGACAGCACCCATCGTGGGCAGCCCGGTCCCAGCCCCGTTGCTTCGAAGAGACTGAGCAGGCGTATGCCCCGCAGAAGGGGATACTCTCCCCTCCGGTCGCCGAAAGCAATTCTATTTGCTGAATCTTCTGTGGCAGTTCTGCTCGCAAAGATCCGTCGCGGCGTCAATGGTTCTGCCGCAATCTTGCATGGTGTATTTACTGTATTCCTGACGTTGCAATTTGTTGCAATCGCTGGTGCACTCTTGGAGGCTTGACTGATTACCGGCAATTACAGTCTGATACTCGTCGCAGATACTCTGATCGTCACCACAGAGATCGCGCCCGCCAGGGAAAAGACACATGCTGGAAAACTCATCCGGTGTCATCCGCCCTGCTTTTACACAGCTCATGCTCCCCATGGCCAGCAACACCATCGCCAATACCGCAAAACACATCGCACGGTTCATACCCCCCCCTTTCCTGATCTCATGTCTGTCCACCCATTGATACTCCAAGGCGAAATCCAGAACAAGTTCCGTTATGTGCCCAACCCGCGAGTTTGAAAAATACCGGCGGTTGGCGATGAAAGCTGCCCGTTCAGAAGCGGGCTTACCAACCTGTTGAAAAATCCTCGCGGGCTGCGTTGCTGCGAAAAAGTCAAACCCTCGCGTATGCTCAATACGCTTCGGCCTTGATTTTTTCTGGCGCCTTACCAGCGAGGTTTTTGAACAGGCTGCAAGAATCGACTTTTGCAACGGGCAGTTACGGCACAATCTGCACGTTCATGGCTCGGTACAGATCAATAAATCGTTCTGGGCCAATGCTGATGACCCCTGAAAACGGCGTATCAAGCTCATACAGAAGAAATATGCTCCCCAGAATGAGCGTCAGTACCATTACAATATAATATATATCCGCCACATTGTGTCCAGAGTCGATGAAATAGAAGCCAATAATTGTAAACAGCACGCCTGTAAATATCAATGCCCATATGGGTGGATATAAATTTCCATTTATGGCCAGAATACGTTTATGGCGCAGTTTGTCGATGGTGACCATCTTATCCAGCATAAATGCGAACATATACGCTTCATCATGGTCTTTCGGCTTCATATCACGCAGCTTTTTCCATACTATCCGGTATAATCTGTCTTCATCATCACGTTGCAATCCTCGACGCATATCTTCCCATCCCGCCCCCTTCACTTGATCCACGTACTCTTTGATGGCCTGCCGGAACGGTTCACCATTTGGCAAATCCAAAGACATATTATATTCAATCAGTATCAAATCGGCTTCATCGGTGATGGCAGCTGTGATATCATTATACGTCTGTAGCAATGTGACCACAGCCAATCCCAAAAACAAGGCATAAAGCGTGGTGAACGAACCATAATTTGTGGCCAACAGATTTCTCTGGTTCAGCGTCAGGCTGTGCGGACGTTTGTAGCGCATGGCATAGACGATGGCCGAAAGAATACACACCGTGGCGAACACCGCCACATCGTATCTGAGGTCCGTCAGCATGCTTCCGCCTTTTTAGGGTTACGCAGTGCTTCGTTCGCAGAAACAGAGGGATACTGCCCCTGCGAAATGGCGTAGCGGCTACTTGCCATCGAACTGCCAGGCAAAGGCCGGGTGAATGGTGAACGCTTTGGCCATATCACCGACCAAGGGATTGAAGGCTTCCTTAAGGGACGGATCGTAGCTGAGGACAAACGAGGCCTGTACGTCATTGTCGATGACCGTCTTACGATAGAAAATCCTGCCCGCCTGGAAGCCGGAAAGCACGAAGAAATTGCGGCCCAGATGCTTGTAGGTAACGTTCAGCTCGGGATTGGCGCATCCAGCCGCGAAAAGTTGCTGAATGCTTTCCCCGAGCACGCTGTTGTATGTGGCCCAGACAGCCAGTTCGGCTCTGCTGTCCCTGGCGGTGAAAGCCTGTCCGCCGCCGTCGTCCGCCTCTCCCTGAGGGGTCAGGTACTGTTTGGGATAGGCCATGACATAGCCGTATTTGTGGTTGGTGTAACAGCCATAGACCTGCGTGCGGCCGCAGACGGCGTCGAGGGTGCGCTCCACCTCGGCGGGCAGCTTCGGAGCCGAAGCGGAAGACGCGGCTAGAGCCTGGCCGCCCCCCGGCAGCCCCAATCCCGAAGGCCCGAACCCGGCAACGAAAAGGATGGCCGCGCACAGACACGCTGCCCAGCGGCCCAGCCGGAGCCCAACCCTAAAATGTCCGGCCTCACGGGGTCCGGTCCAAAAACGTCCGACCGCCAGGAGTCGCGTTGCTGCTGCCGCCGTAACCAGCGGATGCTTTTCCTTGAAGCCCGTGCGCATAGCGACCTCCCCCCGGCCCACAGCCACCGGAATCAACCATTGGAGGGCCGCCGGACTGACGGCCCTCCGTAGAAGCTCAGGCTTTTTTCACAAAGCAGGTCTTGAGCACCAAGCCCTTGACCTTCTCCGCGTTGCACTCAATCTCCTCCGCGCTGGACGTAAGGCGAATATTCTTGATGAGCGTCCCTCTTTTCAAGGTGACGGAAGTGCCTTTGACTTTCAGATCTTTTATGACGGTAACATTGTCGCCGTCGCTCAACAGAGTGCCGTTGCTGTCCTTCACCTTGAGTTCGTCCATGTGCTAGGTATTCCTTGCTGTTGTTGGTGCAGTCCGAAGCCGGACGAAAAGCGGTTGGGAAGTGCGGCCCGTCGACGCACAATGTGCGTTGCGAGCCCCTCGTACCCTGCCGATATCCTGAAATTTTGCCTGTTTTTCCCACCCCGCACAAGGGGAAAGGTAAGCCATAACCAAAGGCGAAGCCCCGTGCCGGAAGGCGACACCACGATGCAGAGGACACGCTGCTGCCGCAGACAGGCATTGTGTGAATTCCTCTCCCCAGAGCAGGCAAAATTGCCGGGAGCGACATTGACATCAACGCCGTGGTCATGAACAACCGGATCATGAACTGACCGCCAGGTCGGAGTCGGCAACCCTTAAACCACGCGCGAGAACCGTCCATGCTTGAAATTCCAGCCGCCGCGACCGATCTGGTGATGCCGGTACGCATGATGCCCCAAGACGCCAATCCCGCCGGGTTTGTCCACGGCGGGGTCATCCTCAAACACATTGATCTGGCCGGGGCCATGGCCGCCATGCGCCATTGCCGCTCGGCTGTGGTGACGGTCTCCATCGACCGCATGGATTTCCTGGCCGCCTGCAACGTGGGTGAGGCGCTCTATTTCAAGTCCGCGGTGAATTTCACCGGCAAGACCTCCATGGAGGTGGGCGTGCGCGTGGAGGCCGAGGATCTGTTCACCGGCCGGGTGCGTCACGCGGCCTCGGCCTATCTCACCTTCGTGGCCGTGGACGCGGCGGGCAAACCGTCCGCTGTCCCTGCAGTGCATCCGGCGAGCCTGGTGGAGCGCCGCCGCTTCGCCGAAGCCGTGCAACGCCGGGAAACACGCCTGTCCGAACGCACCTTCGAGCGCTCCAGCCAGGCCGCTCCCGCCCCGGACATCGCGCCCTCTTCCGGGCTGATCGCGTCCGCAACCTCTTTGCCCGGCGGCACTGGCGAAAACTGCGCGGCAAACGGCGGACTGGAAGGAGCTTCCCGCCTGGATGGTCTGGATGAATTGGCCAGTGCAGCCATGCCGGATAAAGCGCGCGGCCTCCAGGGGTTGGCCGGTGCCGATGGACCGGTCGGGCCGGGCAAAACACCCGGCGAATCCAGCCTGGTCATGCCCGTGCGCATGATGCCCCAGGACGCCAACCCGGCGGGCAGCGTCCACGGCGGGGTCATCCTCAAGCACATCGACCTGGCCGGGGCCATGGCCGCCATGCGCCATTGCCGCTCCCAGGTGGTCACCGCCTCCATCGAGAGGATGGAATTTCTGGGCGCCGCCCGCGTGGGAGACATGATGACCTTCAAGGCCAGCCTCAACCGGGCCGGTGGCTGCTCCGTGGAGACCGGAGTCCGGGTGGAGACGGAAAATCTGCTTACCGGCGAGGTTCGCCACGCCGGTTCGGCCTACCTGACCTTCACCGCCCTGGACGCCGCCCAAGAGCCCCGGCCCGTGCCGCCGCTGCTGTTGACCACCCCGCTTGAACTGCGCCGCAACGCCGAGGCTCTGCGCAGGCAGGAGACGCGCCACAACGAGCGCAAGCGCGAGTACGCCAGCCAGAAAGGATCGGGCCTGGACCAGCGATGATGGCCCCAAACCCTGAACGGACCGTGCAACAGACCTCCAACAGACGGAGATCCTTATGCTTCTTGATGAGCGCGGCAGCAAGGCACTGTTCACCGCCGTTGGCATTCCGGTCCCTGTATCGGTGACCGTATGGCCGGGTGACAGCCCCAGCCCGGATTTCCCCCTGCCCTGGATTCTCAAATCCCAGGTGCTGTCCGGGGGCCGGGGCAAAGCCGGAGCCATCCGGCTGGTGGAGAGTCAGGAAGCCCTTGGCCCGGCCATGGAGAGCCTATTTTCCCTGCCGGTGGCCGGAAAGCTCCCCCCGTGCCTGCTGCTGGAGCAGACCGCCCGGATAGAGCGTGAATTCTACCTGAGCTTCGCCGTTTCGCGCGACCGCGAGAGCCTTGTGCTTACGGCCAAGCCCGCAGGCGGCGTGGACGTGGAAGCAGGAGGCCCCGGCGGCACGCTGATCCAGAACGTGCGTCTGCCCGGCGGCCCAACCCAGACCCAGATACGCGCCGCCTTCTTCAGGCTCGGGCTGCAAAAGGCGCATTTCGCCCAATTTTCCGCCATCGTGAGCGCCCTGTTCCGGGCGGTCATGGACAACGGCCTGCTTCTGGCCGAGATCAACCCCCTGGCCCTGGTCGTTGATAGCGCCCTCCAGGCCCTGGACGGAAAGGCCGAGATCGACGACAGCCTGGCGGACATCCGCCCGGAGCTCCTGAAACACCACAATCCCCTGCATCTGAGCCTCAAAGAACTTACCACCAGCCAGGCCGGTTTCACCTACGTGCCCTTGCCGGGCTGGGTGGGTTGCGTTGTCAACGGCGCCGGCCTGGCCATGGCCACCATGGACGCCCTCAACTTCGCCGGACTCCCGGCAGCCAACTTCCTGGATCTGGGCGGCGCGGCGGACGAGGCGCGCATCCGCGCAGCCTTGACCTTGCTTTTTGAGGAGCCGCGGGTCAACGCGGTATTCATCAACCTTTATGGCGGCATCCTGTCCTGCGCCAAGGTGGCCGTCTCCCTGCTGGCGGTGCTCGGAGGCGATCCGCCTGCCAAGCCCGTGGTGGCCCGCCTGGCTGGATACGAATCCAGACAGGGGCTCGAACTGCTCCGGGCCGGGCGCATCGAAAACCTCCATCTGGTCCGGGATATGGCCCAGGCCCTGGAGGTGCTGGAAACCATCGGCCCCAAAGGCCAACCGGCAGTCATCGAAAACCTCGGCCCGCCCGCCGAAGCCGACACCGGGCCCATTCCGCCCTCCGCGCCTAGCCACACGTCGGGACGCAACGCACTGGCCGCGCCCGGCCTCTCCCCGGAGCGCGCCCTGCTCCCCCTGCCCGGCCTCTCCCCGGAGCACACCATACGAGCCGCGCCCGGCCTCTCCCCGCAGAACGCCCTGCCACTCTTGCCCGGCCACTTTCCGGGGCGCGCCCGCACGCCCTCTCCCCTTGACCTCGGCTCCCAGACACAGGTGCTGGTGCAGGGTTTAACCGGCAAGACTGGGGCCTTCCATGCCGGGCTGATGCGCGCTTACGGCACCCGCGTCGTGGCCGGAGTCACCCCGTTCAAGGGCGGAACCCTTGTTGACGGCGCGCCGGTTTACGACAGCGTCCACGAAGCCGTTGGCAACCACGCCATCGGCCTCTCCGTGATCTTCGTGCCTGGCGCGTTCGCCGCCGAGGCCATCATCGAAGCCGCCGAGGCCGGAATCCCCTGGATCGTGTGCATTACCGAGGGTATACCCCAACTGGACATGCTGGCGGCCCTGCCTGCCCTGCGCGATACCGGAGCCTGCCTGCTGGGTCCCAACACGCCGGGTATCATCGTGCCTGGGCGCTTCAAGGCGGGCATCATGCCTACGGACCCGTTTCGTCCCGGTTCCATCGCGGTGTTCTCCCGCAGCGGCACCCTGACCTACGAAGCCTCGGCCAGATTGAGCGCAGCAGGACTCGGACAGGCCGTGGCCGTGGGCGTGGGCGGCGATCCCTTCATCGGGGCTGGGTTTCGCGGCCTGCTGGAAGCCGTGCGCGACGACACCAGAGTGGAGGCGGTGCTGCTGCTTGGCGAGATCGGCGGACGGGCCGAGGAGGACGTGGCCGATTACGTGGCCCGTACCGGCTTCCCCAAACCCGTGGCCAGCTTCGTTGCGGGCCTCACCGCACCGCCGGGGCGGCGCATGGGCCACGCCGGAGCCATTCTGGAAGAAGGCGGCGGGGTCGGGCGTAAACTCTCCGCGCTGCGCCGGGCAGGCATCGAAATATGCCCCAGCCTGGACAGCGTGCCACACGTCATGCGCAAGCTGTTGGAGGAGTGGGGAGAGCCTCCGGCGGCCTGAGGGGGCGCTGCCCCCTCAGGACTCCCCCGCCGGGGGGCCATAGGCCCCCGGTCCCCCCTTATAGCTTCGCCTAGACGAAAGTGCGCCACGTCTCCTCACCCCCATTGCGGGGGTCCGGGGGGGCGCTTGCCCCCCCGGCAGGGGTCCAGTTTACAGCCGGTTGCCGCGCTTCGCGGCTTACGGGCTGTTATACCCCGTAGGCGAAGCCGGAGTGGAGGGCAGCGCCCCCTGGCTTTGACTTTGCCTTTGCATTCTTCTATTTTATTCTTACTGCACCATGAAGTCACCGTTATGACCGGATACCCCTCCCGCTCCGTCCTTTTTGCGGCCACCGCCTGGTCCGTGCTCATCATCTTTGGAATGCTGAAAGTGTATGACTACGGGAACTCTTCGGTCATGCCCCACATGGTGGACTGGGCGCACCACGCCGCCCTGGCCGAAACCTTGCGGGCCGACCTGGGCCGCTCGCCCACGGCGATCCATCTGGCCGAGATGGCCGTCTACCCCGACGGATCCCATTGGATAGCGGCCCTGCTGGCCAGAGCCCAAGGCGTCTCCATTTTTCAGTCCCTGCAACTGTGCGCGCTGGCCTTTGCGCTGCTTGGCGCGAGTGTGCTTTCCTGGCGGTACGCCCTGGCCATGAGCAGGCCGGAAAACCCGCCCACCGCAGTGCTTGCGGCCATTGGCTGCCTGGCTCTGGCCACGGCCTCGCAGTTGGACGTGGTGGGGCTTATACGTCCCAACGCCTTCTACGCCCAACTTGTGGGCATGAGCCTGGCCCTGCTGTTCCACTGGGCGACCCTGCGCCTGCAACGGCCCGCCGCCCTGATCCTGGCGGGCATTTGCGGGACATGGATTCTCGAATACGTGCACCTCACCCCGGCCCTGTGGTTTGCTGGAGCTACGGGGTTGATGCTGCTGGCCCGGCGCTCCACCTGGACGAAGGTGCTTTCGCTGGCCGGTCTGTACGGCCTGGGGCTTCTTGCGATTTTGCTTACCAACCCCGCCACCCGCATGATGATTTTCCTGGCCCAAGGCGATGGCGATTTCCTCTGGGGGTTCGGCCGCAACCTCCCGCTGTGGGCCGTAACGGCCACACTGCTGGCCATAGCGGTGCTGTGCGCCCTGGCTGTCCGGTCCTGGAAAAAGCGTGGGCTCAACTGGCAGCACCTGCTCCTCCACACCCATTCAGGACTCGTGGCGGCCTGCGTGTTGTGCGCGACGCAGTTGGCCCTCTTGTATCTGTTCGACAAGGGAAGCCCCTACAGCGCCAAAAAGTTTCTCTATTTCATCACCATGGAGCTGCCCATTCTGGTCTGCTCCGTCGCGCCGGGACTAGGAGCTGCTTCTGGCGGAAGCCCGACGGTTTCGCCCGGCAACAACACTGCCTGCGCGTGCGGAAGACGACCGGCCGGGATGTTCCTGGCCGCCTTGACCCTGGTGACGGTCATGCAGGTGCTTCGGCTGCTGCCGCCGCTGACTAATGTGAACCCGCATCTGGCCTTTCTCCAGAACCGCCTGGAGGCACGCGGCCCGGTCCCTGCGGGGCAGGAGCCGGAATATCCCTGGTTCCCCTGGCTCTCTCCTGTGGAGAATTACGCCCTGGCCACCACGGTGCTCAGGCTGCACAGGGACGCCACCGAAGACATGCTCCAGGGATTGGATCCGGCCAAAAAGAAGGTCATTCCCCCGGACTCCCTGCTTCCGGCTCCCGAGCTTTGGCTCTACGCGCTATCTGGTTCCTCCGTGCGCCGCGAGGGCAAGGAGTTGTGCGTTTCCGCAGACGTGGCTCTGTGCTATCCTCAGGCGTTCTCCATTCCTTCGACCTGGCCGCACCGGCCCATGGATGTGATTCTGGCCTGCGAGTACGCCGCCCCCGGAGGCGGCAGGGCGACGAAGACCGGCTTCCTGCGCCCCTCTGGGGGATCGAGTCTTCTCTACAGCGGAGAATGCCGCATCCCGGCCCCTGACAACGCCTCCCCGGTCCGCATAGGCCTTTTCATGGAAGGACACGGCTGGCTGACCAACCAATACGGCCAGCTGACACATGAAATTCCCTTACCCTCAGCCCTCAGTCAAGGCACACAATGAACGCACCCGAACTTGCCGTGGTCATGCCCGTGTACAACGAATCCTCCATCATCCCGACGGTGGTTGACGACTGGTGCTCCACCCTGGACGCCCTGGGCGTGGACTACCAACTCCACCTCTACGACGACGGCAGCCGCGACGGCACCGGGGCCATTCTGGCCGGGCTCACCGGCGCGTATCCCCGCCTGCGGGCGCACGCCCAGGCCAACATGGGACACGGCCCCACCATCGTCAAAGGATACCGCGAGAATTGCGGCGCGCAGTGGGTGTTCCAGGTCGATTCCGACAACGAACTCTCTCCGGCGGATTTCCCCGCCATGTGGCGAATGCGCGACACCTGCGACGTCATCCTGGGGTCGCGCCACGACCGGCAATCGCCCGCTGTGCGACGGGTCATCAGCCTGACGGCCAGGCTGGTGGTGAAAATGCTTTTCGGCTCGGATGTTCCCGACGCCAACGTGCCCTTCCGGCTCATGCGCGCAAGCGTGCTGCGCCCCATGCTCGACAAAATCCCCGCCGACACCCTCACGCCCAATCTGTTCCTCTCAGGGCTGGCCGGAAAGCCCGGCGTCCGGCTGGCCGTGGTGCCGGTGAGCTACACCCCCCGCGCCACGGGCGAAGTATCAATCCGCCACTTCAAGCTGCTGCGCTTCTGCCTGAAGGCCTTCCGCCAGACCCTGGCCTTCCGCCTTGGCTCGCTCGGCGGCGCGTAAAACGCCGCATCGGTTCACATCCGCACTTGTCCTTGCCGCGCCGGTTGCGGTAAGCGGTTGCGATGCGCCCCGAAACCCGTTTCCCTCTTTTCTGGAGGAACTCCCATGCGTGCACGCGTTGCCGCAGCCGTCGTGCTGACTCTGGCCCTCTTCGCCGCAGCGTTCACAGCAGAACACCGGTCAATGGCGGCAGCCAAGGAGCCCGCTCTCAATTCCCTTGCCGCCTGGGAGGGGAAATACCCCTTCGGTGAACCTGGAAAATATGGGCCATTCTTCGAGGATCCCGCAGTGAAACGGGCTCTCAAAAACGCCGTTCCAGACGCCCTCATGAAGAAAATCCTCAACTGGACCGTCAACATCCCCTTCCAGCGTGATGGTGACATCCTGTTCTCCACACTCTGCAAACCCCACGACTGCGGCGACAACAACGCCACCATCTATTTTGACATGGTGCGCCTGAACATGCAGGTCTGCCTCACCGAGTATGATAAAAAAATAAACGGCCTCAGCAACACCTGGTTCGGCAACACCATCAGGCAGCTCGAGCCCGGCTCCTGCAATGGCGATATGAGCGCTATCAAACGCTTTGGGGATTCACGGTAGCGGCGCAATTTTGAAAAGCAGGACCGACACGCCCTGGCACCTCACCGGTATGGCGGGCACAACCCAGGAGTGCCGCCCCATCTCGGACGGGCGAAAGAGGAAAAAGAACCGCAGCGCCTGCTAGAACCCTTCGAGAACGGCCATGGCCATCACGAAGAACACATAGGCGTAGAGCAGAATCTCAAGAGTGAGGGTGCATGCACGATCCATAACGAGCCTCTCTATCGGTGTGTTGGACCACCTGAAAGAAAGACGTTCGCACATGGGGCCCGGTTACATCCGTACACGGGGAGGCAGGCACAGCGCCCTCCATCAGGTGGCGGCATTCCCGGCTGAGCGTCCGGCTTCAGCTGTAACCGAGGAGGTAATTGGGAAGGTATTTATCTGACAACGGCCCCAAGCGCAGAGCCCTCTCAGGAGTCTGTTGAAGACGCCCGTCGTGGGTTCATTAACCTTGCAACCGACAAGCGGCGCTTCATCACGATTTTCACTTACATCACGTGTGCATTCTTTTACAAAGCCGCGACTTGATCTCTTCCATTCTGCTTTGCCTGATACATTGCCGCATCCGCCCGCAAGAGCAATGAATCCACTGTATCATCCTGCGAAAATGTTGAAATGCCGACGCTTACAGTTTGCTCCTTGCCGCTGGAATACACACCCGAGCGCACAGAATTACAAATTCTGTTGCCAACCAACATCGCACCCTCGGCATCGGTTTCCGGGCAGACTACAAGGAATTCCTCGCCTCCCCAACGCCCAAGCAAGTCGTTCGACCTTACACTCGCCCGCACAACCGCTCCAATTTCTGCTAGCACTTTATCTCCAACCATGTGGCTGAATTCGTCATTTACCATTTTAAAATGATCAACATCTATCATAACAACAGACAGGCTGCGACCATACCTCTTGCACCTTGCGAACTCATCATGAAACACTGCATTTAATTTTAACCTATTGGGCAACCCTGTCAAAGCGTCTGTCTGCGAAATTCTATGTAACTCTTCATTGTGCCGTTTTAGCTGGTATACCCATGCGAGAGAAATTACAATAATAACGGCGAAAACACCCGCAATTTTAAACAATAAATTATAATCTGTTACAGTTTGAACATTTATTGAAACATGATTATTAACAATTTGGCCTCTCTCTTGCTCAGTAATTGTACCTATCCCTTTATTTAATATATCGAGGAGTATGAAATCCCTATTGACCACCCCTACCCTGAGTTTGTTCGTGTAGTCAGGAAGTTGTCCTGAAATCTTAAGGTTGAAAAGGCCCTCTTTTTTAATAGTATATGCGGCAACGACAAGCGACCGCATGGTCATATCCGCCTTTCTGTTTGAAACCATCTGAACAGCTTCTTCCTCTGTCTCAGTAATCAATATTTTTAGGTTAGGGTAATCTCTTTTAAAAAACTCTTCCATCGCTGTTCCACGAGGCAACACGATAGATTCATTTACAAGTCCACCCGGATTTGAAATGAATGGATGCTCCTCCCTGGTAATAAAGACGTTTGAATCAGTAAATAAAGGCTCGCTAAATAACAACCATTCATCACGCTTTGGAGTTTTATTGAGGAAACTGAGTACTTGGCATTTCTTCTGCTTTGAGAATTCAATACTATCTGCCCATGTCTGTGTTTTTACAAGCTTAAATTGTAAACCAGTCCGCTCAGACACTAATTTCAGCAAATCAGCTGCAATCCCTTCATGTTCTCCGTTTTTGTTGATCCACTCAAACGGAATCCAGTCAGGATCAACACAAATTGTTACAGTTCCTTTCGTCTCAATATAATACCTCTCAAGATCGTTTAATACAATTCCATAGCACTGCTTGGGGAGTATTATCCCACACAAGACCAAGACAAACGGAAAAGTGAATACTCCACCGCCTGAAGGCGGTGGCTTCATTTAACAGCTAAAGCTGGAGGGATCGGCTTGCAGCCGATTATCCTTGGTCATCCCCTTCAACTTTGAAGCCATCGTCACTATTAACGTCCTGACTCTCAATGTA
>JBBRUD010000116.1:0-12561 GCA_038248065.1 Desulfovibrionales bacterium
AAGCGCCCCCCCGGACCCCCGCAATATGTTGCTCGTCGACGCGAAGCTATAAGGGGGGACCGGGGGGCCATTGGCCCCCCCGGCGGGGGAGTCCAGAGGGGGCAGCGCCCCCTCTGGCCGCCGGAGGCTCTGAACTTCTTCCTCCCAACCTTTCAAGGAGTCTTCAATGAGTAACTCGAAATTGGTCGTCGCTGTGGTGGGTGCAACGGGCGCCGTAGGCCGTGAAATGCTCAAGACCTTGGAAGAACGCGATTTTCCGGCCACTCAGGTGCGGGCTATGGCTTCTTCGCGTTCCGCCGGCACCACCGTGCAGTTCAAGGGCGGCGAGATAGTGGTCGAGGAGCTCAAGGAAACGTCCTTCGAGGGCGTGGATCTGGCGCTTTTTTCGGCCGGTGGTTCTACGTCCAAGCATTTCGCTCCTTTCGCGGCCAAGGCCGGGTGCGTGGTGGTGGACAACTCCAGCGCCTGGCGCATGGACCCCAAGGTGCCGCTGGTGGTGCCCGAGGTGAACCCCGACGATGTGGAGTGGCATGAGGGTATCATCGCCAACCCCAACTGCTCCACCATCCAGATGGTGGTTGTGCTGAAGCCTCTGCACGACGCGGCCACCATCAAGCGCGTGGTGGTTTCCACCTATCAGGCGGTTTCCGGCACGGGCCAGAAGGCCGTGGACGAGTTGGAGACGCAGGTTCGCCAGCTCTTCAACGGCCAGGATGCCGAGGCCAAGGTGTATCCCTACCAGATCGCCTTCAACTGCTTGCCCCAGATCGACGTGTTTTCCGAGGGTGACTACACGTACGAAGAAATCAAGATGATCAAGGAAACCAACAAGATCATGGGCGACGACTCCATCAAGCTCACGGCCACCACTGTGCGCGTGCCTGTGTTCTACAGCCACAGCGAATCGGTGAATGTGGAGTTTGAGAATCCCCTGTCTCCCGCCGACGCTCGCATCATCCTGGCCAAAGCGCCCGGCGTGCAGGTGTACGACAACCCGGAGCAGAAGGCATATCCCATGCCCATAATGACTGCAGGCGAGGACGACGTGTACGTCGGCCGCATCCGCAAGGACGACACTGTGGAAAACGGGCTGAATCTGTGGATCGTGGCTGACAACGTACGCAAGGGCGCGGCGCTCAACGCGGTGCAGATCGCCGAGCTGCTGATCGTCAAAAAGAAGCTGAAGGTCTAACTTGGACGTCCTTTCCTCCGAGGAGTATCTAGCCCGGATGCTGGTGGCCCCGCGCCCCGGTGCCGGGCAGGTGCTGGCCTTTTATGAGCACCGCGTCGGAGCCATCTGCAAAGACGCGGCGCTTATGCTCATGCCTTGGGACGACCATCTGGTCCACCGTGGCGACGGGGTGTTCGAGACCGTGAAATGGGTGGATGGCCGGGTGTATCAGCTCGACGAGCATCTGGCCCGCATGGCCCGCTCCGGCAAGTCCATCGGCCTGGAACCGCCGTGCTCCTGGGATGCGATGCGAAGCGTCCTGCTGGAAGTGGGCCGGGCGGCCGGGACCGCAAACGGTCTGTTTCGCGTATTGCTGGGGCGCGGCCCCGGCGGGTTCGGCATCTACCCGGACGAATGCCCCCAGAGCAGCCTGTACGTGGCCGCGTATGCCTACACGCCCAAGCCCGAGAGCGTGTTTGAAAAGGGCGTCACCGCCTTCCGCACCTCCATCCCGGCCAAGCAGAGCTATCTGGCCACCATCAAGAGCATCGACTACCTGCCCAACGTGCTCATGAAAATGGAAGCCACGGCCAAAGGCATGGACTTCCCCATCTGCTTTGACCAGGCAGGCAACCTGGCCGAAGGCGCGACCGAGAATATCGCCATGGTGGACGCTCAGGGCTGCATCGTGGTGCCCAAGTTGGATAACGCCTTGGCCGGAACGACCCTCCTGCGGGTGCTTCAATTGGCCGAGGGCGAGATACCCCATTGCTACCGTTCCATCAGCGAGGCCGACCTCTACGCCGCCAGGGAACTGTTGGTGCTGGGCACCACCTCCCAGTGCATCTCCATTGTGGAGTTCAACGGCAAGCCCGTGGGCGACGGCAAACCCGGCCCGGTGAGCAAGCGCCTGCGGCAGCTGCTGCTGAAGGATATCGTGGAGAACGGGGTGGCTTTGTAGGCTGGGCGTGGCGCTGGCAACGGAGCGAATTCTGTGAGTGCAGAGAGGAAAGGGGGCCATGCGGCCCCCTTTTTGCGTCTTTCGTAGGAATGGCGCTGACGCTAGGCGCTTGGTTGGCGGCAGCGGCCCGGTGGGCTACTGGCTCTGCTCCATTTTTTCCAGCAGCCAGGTGGCGTCTCGCAGGCTGGTGTCTTCCGAAAAGCTCCAGACTTCTTTGACCTGGCGCGATTCACGGCTTGTGGGGGAGTCGCTGATGGTGGCCTGATAGGCCACGTCCACCCGTGTCACCGTGCCTTCTGTTTTGACCTCCAGCACATTGGCGTCCACCAGCATGATGGTGATTTCCGTGTGCGCCGGGCTTTCGGCGGCCCAGTGTTCAAACTGGGCCATCATGTCCGGGGAGGAAAACTGGCGCAGATCCTCAAGATCCCGTTTGGCCCAGGAATCGCGGATGCGGGCGTAGATGGCTTTTGCCCCGCGCACAAATTCGGTGTGGTTGAAGCCTGCCGGGTCCTGATCGCGTGCGGCTGCGCCATCGGGCAGGGGAATGGCCTGGCCGTCCTGCGCGGATTGCGGCCCTGACGGGGGCGCGGCCCTTGGAGCAGCCGGGCGTTCGGGGCTTCGGGAAAGATGCTCCCAGGCGGCCTTGGCGTTCGCCTCGCGCCGGTCTTCAGGAGGGGTTCCGTTCACGGGAGGAGTGCCGTCGGGGTCGTCATCGTGGGAGTTCATGGAAGTGGGCGTCGTGTGGTCGTCGTCCTTGCCGCGTTGGCGCATGTTGGAGACCATCCGCCAGACCAGATAGACGGCAAAGGCCATGAAAATGATGTTCAGAATGCCCACGCCGCCGCGCGCCGCGACATCCGGGGGGAATGGATCTGCCCCCGCCGCAGGAGGAGCGGTCGCGCCTGCATGGGCGAGCGCGGGGAGGAGGACAGTCCACGCAGCCACCAGGACGGATGGTACCCGCGCGGCAAAGGCCTTGCGGAAGGCGGCGGCCGGAGTCCGGGGCATCAGGGAATCAGCCCCAGGTTCTTGAGCAGGTGCAGGATCATCTGCTTGTCGATGGGCTTTGGAACATAGGACGTTGCCCCGCCCTTGTAATAGGCCTCGACCACGTTCTTGGGGTCGTCCAGGGCCGTGGTCATGATGATTTTGGACTCGCTTGACAGGGGGATGTTCTGTTCGCGTTCGATGGCCCGGATGCGCTTGAGTGCAGCTTGGCCGTCCATTTCGGGCATCATGATGTCCATGCATACCAGTTCGTAAGGCGCGCCGTCCTGGAGGGCGTTGGCAAAGGCCTCGATGGCTTCCAGGCCGTTGACCGCGATATCTACCTCACCATATGGTGACAATATCTTTTGCAGCAGTTTGCGGCTGGCAAAGTCGTCTTCAACCACTAAGGCTTTCATCGGCATCTCCCACTTAAAAAATAATTACCCTATTTACTACCAAACAATACCGATAGAGCACAAGCTGTTTGTACTTGAAAAACAGCGTCCGCTGGGGCATGGGAGCCATGCTTGATCCAGACGCTTGCGAGGAATCCCGTGCTAACACCCCATATCGCTTGGTTTGAACAGTATGTTCACGGTTTTTTGTCGGGCAACGCCGAGGATGACCACCTTATAACCCTCAAAAAGCAGCATTCCCTCAATGTGCTCAGTGAAGCCCAGGCCATCAGCGCTTCCCTTGATCTGCCGGAAACCCTGGCAGCAGCTGTTCATCTTGGAGCCCTCTACCACGATCTGGGCCGCTTTAATCAGTACCGGCTCTACAAGACATTCAGGGACGACATCTCGCAAAACCATGCATTTCTCGGCGTGCGCGCCCTGCGTGCAAGCCAGGGCATGCCCGGTCTGGATGCTGCCACCACCGCTTTGGTGCGCGGCTGCGTGGTGCTGCACAACCGCCGCGCCGTGCCCGCCCGGCTGGCCCCGGACCTGGCAACCGCCGTGAGCATCGTGCGCGACAGCGACAAGCTCGATATCGTGCGCATCATGCTTGAGTACATGCGTCCCGGCGGCAGCCGCAGCGATGTGGTCACCCTGCACGTGGCCGACGAGCCGGATCGCTACACCCCGGAGTTGGTGGACGAAATCAGCCAGGGACGCATCGGCGACTATGCCAAAATGCGGTATGTTAACGATTTTAATCTGCTCCTGGTGAGCTGGGTCTACGACCTCAATTTCCCGGCTGCCCGCCGGGCCTATCTGGAGCGGGGGCATGTGGAGGAACTTTTTGGCCTGTTGCCCAAAACCCCGGAGTTGACGCGGCTGAAAAACAGGATTTATAAGGATTTGGTCCGGTAAAGTCTGCTTTGCACCGGCGCACGTCCACATAGGAGGTCCCATTGGCAGAATCCGCCAAACAAACAGTGCACCTGGATGTGGTCGTCGTGGTTTCCAACTCGGAGGATCACGCCCGCCGCGACAGGCAGGCGCTCAAGAAACTTCGGGCCGGAACGGTGTTGCAATTCACCTCGGGCTCCGAGGCCATTGACTTCCTGGGGTCGCAACACGCTGATCTGGTGCTGGTGGATTCGGTTATTGCTGACATGGACGGCATGAAGCTGCTGAAGCTTTTGCGACTGAACATGAACTTGAAGAGCACGCCGGTGGTCATGGTCACCGCCGAGGGCCAGAAAAACCGGGTGCTGGAGAGCATCGCCATGGGCGTGGACGGCTATGTGCTGCGCCCTTACTCCCAGGATACCTTCGACAACCACATCATCCGGGCCATGAAGCTCGAACGGGTGGTGGAAATTGAAGAATCCCAGTTGCAGGAGGGCAGGGCGCTTCTGGCTGCGGGCCGCTACGACGAAGCTATCGAGGCCTTCGAGGAGTTGGTCTCCGAAGAGAACGAGGCCCAGAAATACTATGATATCGGCTGCAAGTGCCTGGCGCGCCAGAAGTACGGCCAGGCCATTATTGCCTTCAAGAAGGCCGTGAAGATCAACGATCTGTTCGCCGAAGCCTACAAGGGGCTGGCCGAGGCCTACAAGGCCAAGGGCGACATGCAGAGCTACATGAGCTACCTGCAACGCGCCGCCGAGACCTATGCCCATTTCAACAAAATGGAAGAGACCAAGGAACTGTTCATCGAGATACTCAAGTACGATTCCAACTGCCCCAACCCCTTCAACACGCTGGGGGTGAAGCTGCGAAAGGCCGGGGACGTTGCCGGGGCGTTGCACGCCTATCAACAGGCCCTGGAATTGACGCCGGAGGATGAGAACATCCATTTCAACATGGCCAAGGCCTTCTTTTTCATGGGCAACGTGGAAGCTTCACAGGATGCTCTGTGCAAGGCCCTGTTCATCAATCCCGGTTTTCAGGAAGGCCGCAAGCTGCATTTCAAGATCGCGGGACGCGAATACGTGGCCCCCAAAGGCGCGGGTGCCAGCCGAAGCGTCGAAGAAACCCCGTGTTCGGGGAGCCTCAAGGATATTTAGAAGCCGACTGCAAGCCGACCAATCCTTAGGCGATTTTCTCCAGCAGCTACTCTTCGTCCAGCAGGTGGGCCAGTTCGCTATTTCTTAGGATGTGGCGGTCGAACCAGGCGCGCAGTTCTTTGTCGTGGGGGTGGATGTCGTGTTTGCGCTGGTAGGCCAGGAAGGCCAGGCCCTGGCGGAAATCCGGGTTGATTTCCAGGCAGCCTTTGAGTTCCTGGTAGGATCTTTCTGTGTCGCCTTTTTCCAGCCAGGCCCTGGAGATGTTCAGGCGCAGGTTTTCGTCGTCGGCGCAGAGCTCTTTGGCTCTGGCGTAATAGGACAACGCCTCGTCGAACAGGCCTTTCTTGCGCAGGGCAATGCCGAATTCGTTGAACAGGTGCTTGTGTTCGGTGCTGAAGCTCTCGTCCATGCCCACAAGTTTTTCCAGGGCGTGCCGGCTCTTTTCGGGCTGGTTGAGGCCCAGATAGGCCAACCCCAGGCCGAAGTTGGCCCGGATGTTTTCTTCGTCGATGCGCAGCACCTGCTGGTACTCGATCTTGGCTTCCACGTTCAGGCCTTGCTTGCGATACCAATCGCCCTTGAGCACCTTTTGGGTGAACAGGCGGTAGCCCAGGTCCGGCTCCAGGGTGAAGCGTTCCAGAAAGAGGCTGCGGTTGATGAGGTGCTGGTACGGACTGGGCAGGTAATTTTCGTCGAGCATCTGGATGTTCACCAGGTTCTCGTCGATCTGGCGGGCATACCAGTAGCGCCTTGGCGCGTCGGAGACCTCGGGCTCTCCATGGACATAGGTGGAGGAAAACACCCCCTTGAGATTTTTGGGGATCAGGTCGTCATGGCCGCTGTCGAGGTTGCCGCTCATCAGGGGTTGACCACGATGACCACCCGGCGGTTGCGGGCCTGATTTTCCGGCAGGTACTGGCCCTTTTCGTCGGTATTGGGCTCAAGGGGTTTGGTGTCGGCAAAGCCGGTCACCTGGACGTGGTCTTTGGAAACGCCCTGGTCGATAAGGTAGCGGGCCACGCGCGAGGCCCGCGCGGCGGAAAGCTCCCAGTTGGAAGGGAACACGAAGGACTGGATGGGCAGGTTGTCTGTGTGCCCTTCCACGTTCACCTTGTAGGGAGTGTTTCGCAGCGAAGAGGCGATGGAATCGAGGTAGGGTTTGGAGGCGCTGGACAGCTCGGCGCTGGCCCGGTCGAAGAGCACCGCGCCCTTCATGGTGATGGCGAACCCTCCTTCGCGTTGCTCCAACTGCACGGAGGACTGGTCCAAGGCGAAACGTTTGCCCAGTTCCGTGCGGATGTCGTCCACGCTCTTGGGCTTGCCTGTGGCGGGCTCGTTGTTTTCCGGGGGGCGTTGCTCCAGAAACTGCTGGGGCATTGCCGAGGGGATTACCGGTCCGGGCGTGCCTGAGGGCACAATGGGGATCAAGGATTGCCGTATGCGCGCGCTCTCGGCCCGTTTGAGTTCATCAGCTCTTTTCTTTTCCGCTGCACGCTGGGCTTTTTCAGCGGTGAGGGATTTTTCCAGGGACTGGGCCACCTGTTTGTAGCGTTCCTGGTCGAGGCTGGAGACCGAAACCATAAGGATAAAAAAGCACAACAACAGAGTGAGCATGTCCGAAAGGGAGACAAACCAGGTTCCCTCGTCGTCATCGATTTTGCGGCGCAGGCTGGAGAGTTTGACCATGGCGTGCCCGGTCCTTAGGGACGTGTGCCGATGGAGGCCCAACGGCGCGGCGGAAGGTAGGCCCGCAGTTTGTCGTAGACGATGGCCGCCGGGGTTTTATCCTTGATGAACAAGGTGCCGTCGCGGATGACGCTCATGAGCAGCACCCGCTCCTCGATGCGTTTTTCCACTTTGACGGCGATGGGCAGGAACAGCAGGTTGGAAAGCAGAATGCCGTACAGGGTGGTGGTCAGGGCCACGGCCATGTGCTGGCCCAGGTTGCCGATGCCTTGCCCCATAGTCTGCATCAGGCCGATGAGGCCGATCAGGGTGCCGATGAGGCCATAGGCCGGGGAGAGCTTGGCCATGGTGCGGTAAACCCCGGCGGAGGAGATCTCCTGTTCGTAGGTCTGCTCGATGCGGGTATCCAGGATTTCCTTAATTTCTTCGCGGGAATAGCCGTCCACCAGCATCTGGATGGCGTTGCTCAGGAATTCGTTCTCAATACCCGGCAGCACCTTCTCCAGGTGGATTTTGCCCCTGGCGGAGGCTTCGCGGGCCATCTGGACGATTTCTTCAATGTAGTTGCCGATGGGCAGTTCTTCGCGCTTCAAGGCGGTGAGGAAGATGGTGAACACCCGGGTTACTTCCTTCAGCGGGAAGCAGATGAAGGTGGAGGCCAGGGTGCCGCCGAGCACGATGGCCAGGCCCGGAAGATTGAGAAATACCCGCACCGAGTCGGTGGCGAAGAAGGTTGCCACCGAAAGGATGATGATGCCCGCTGTAAAACCGATAACCGTTGCGATGTTCATCCAGGCAGACCTTTCATGGATTTGACCAGGGCCAGAAATTCATCCTCGACGTCCGAGGCCTCGTCGGGGTCCAGCCCTTCCAGGCGTTCGGCTTCTTCTTTAACCACGGCGGCTATTTTCTTGGAGAGGTTCTTAAACATTTTGTTACGGGCTTCTTCGCCAGCTAGGGCAGTCAGCACGGCCACCTTGTAGAAGCCGAGCCTGGAGAGGGCTTCTTCGATGGTGGGGTTGTCCAGGCCGACGATGTCGTCCACGGTCTGGATGTCTTCCAGGCGCAGGCGGGGGCGTTTGGCCCGCTGGAAGAAATCCTGCCCTTTGGCGTTGGCGAAGGCCAGGGACGAGGACTTATGGAAGAAGAATATGGTCGGGGGAATCTCGCCGTAGGCGATCTTTTTGAGAATGATGTCGGAAGGCGCGTCCACGGCCTGGGCGAAGTCGTTGAGATCGAAAAATTCGAGGTCGGAGCCCATGGGGTCCTGCTGGGCTGGTTCCTTGGCCAGGTTTTTGGTGACCTGGGCGAAGCGGTCGGTGTCGGGGATGGTGAGCAGGCGTTCTTTGACGAAGTCAGTGGTCTTTTTCATGGTGCCCAGCAGCGGATCTTTGCGGTAGAAGGATCCCTTGACGTCGCTGCACTCGATGACGTGCAGGCGGGAGAGTTTTTCCAGGATATCGTCGATCTCCAACTGGGAGATGAGCAGGATGTCCTTGATGGTCTTGGAGACTTCCACCGACGACAGCATGACCTGGGCAGCCTTGGCGCCGGCCTGGCGGGGCTTGGCCGGGGTGGCCTTGTGGCACAGCAGCAGGATGTTGCACACCGAGGCGAAGGTGTTGGACGTGGGACGTTCCCCCACGCGGGAGTTGAGCATGCGCACGCGTTCCACAAGATAGGATGTGATTATCTGGACGGGGCGGGGACTTTTGAGCAGCAAAGTATGCAGGAGGTTCTGATCGAGGACTATGACTTCGGTGTATTCCAGGGCTTCGGCTGTGGCGCTGCGTTTTTCTTCGGTGATGACGCCCATTTCTCCAAATATCTGGCTGTGGCGAAGTGTGCCCAGGTTGATGCGCTTGTTCGCGGCCACGCGATAGAGCGACACCGAGCCCTGCTTGATGATGTAAGCCTCATTGCTGGACTGGCCTTCCCTATAAATGACATGGCCTTTATGGAAGACTTTGGTCTTGTCACCCACTTCCGGGGTGTTGATTAGAGATCTGGGGTCCATGCCGTGCCTCATGAGACAGCTTAGTGATTGCGCCAGCGTAAAATACGATGCGTACAAGAGGACTTCGTGTCAATAGGCAAGTGCCTCGAAACGCGGATGATCGCGCCTGCTTCCGGGTGGTTCATGCTACCTGCATTCCAAGGGGAATACAAGGCGCGCCCCTTGCGGAGGAACTATTTTACAACTCGGCGGCGAAACGCTAGCGTAGATTCGAGGCCAAATCATGAACAATTCCCAGCAGTGCAACGATGTCAAAGTCCTTTCGATCGAACCGTGCGGCCCAGTAGGGCAAGACTACGGCCTATGGCGGCTCGACCTGGAAAACCCTGGCTGGCGGCAATGGTCGCCGGGCCAGTTCGCCATGTTGCGGCCGGTGGACTGGGGGTTCGACCCGCTATGGGGCAGGCCGCTGTCCTTGAGCCGCGTGACGCCGGAGCGTTTGCGTTTTCATTTCCAGGATGTGGGGCGGGGTACGAAAAAACTCGCCGCCCTTTCCCCTGGCGACATGGTAACCGTCTGGGGACCGTTGGGCACAGGCTTTGCCATCACTCCGGGCACGCCCACTCTGCTGCTGGCAGGCGGCATCGGCATTGCGCCCTTTGTGGAATACGCCGCCACCCATCCCGAGCCGAAGCGCCTCAGCCTGGTGTTTGGCCACCGTCCCCCCGTCTCGTGCTATCCTTTCGCGGAAATCGCCCAATCGGCGAAGGCCGAGTCCTTTCAGGAGCAGAGTCCAGCGGATATTCCTCGCTTTGTCGAGCTTCTGCGTGCCCGGATGGCGGAACATGCGCCTGGCAAGGCGGCTGGCGCTTCCAGCGGCCTGGTGCTGGCCTGCGGCCCCACGCCCTTTCTGAAGAGTGTGCAGACCCTGGCCAAGGAACTCGGCGTCAAGGCCCAGCTCTCCTTGGAAAACCGCATGGCCTGCGGCGTGGGGGCCTGCCTGGGCTGCGTGGCCCAGAACGCAGCCGGGCATAACCAGCAGACGTGTACCCAGGGGCCGGTCTTCTGGGCTGACGATATTATTCTTTAGGAAATTCATATGGATATGCACGTCACGCTTTCAGAGGGGACGTCCGGCCTCAGGCTGAAGAACCCCATCCTCACCGCCTCGGGCACTTTTGGATACGGCCTTGAATTCGCCCCCTACGGCGACCTGCGCGCTTTGGGCGGCATCGTGGTCAAGGGGCTTTCCCTCAAGCCGCGCGAGGGCAACCCCATGCCCCGCGTGGCCGAGACCCCTGCCGGGATGCTCAACGCCATCGGCCTGCAAAACTGCGGGGTGGAGCGTTTCCTCAGGGAAAAACTGCCCCTGTTGCCCTGGCGGCAGACGCCCATTCTGGCCAACCTCTACGCCTGCGACCCGGACGAGTTCGCCGAGCTGGCCGCCGTGCTGGCTGCTGAGGAAGGTGTGGCGGCCCTCGAAGTGAACATCTCCTGCCCCAACGTCAAGGCCGGTGGCGTGCTCTTCGGGCAGGACCCGGCCCAGGCCGCCAGGGTCACCGAGGCGGTGAAGAAGCGGGCGGGCGACAAGCCGGTGATGGTCAAACTTTCGCCCAACGTGGCCGACATCACGACCGTGGCCAAGGCTGTGGAGGCCGCCGGGGCGGATATGATTTCGTGTATCAACACCCTCACGGGCATGGCCGTGGACCCTCGCACCCGCAGGCCGCGCCTGGCCAACGTGGTGGGCGGGCTTTCCGGCCCGGCAATCAAGCCCGTGGCTCTGCGCTGCGTGTGGCAGGTGAGCCGGGCGGTGAATATTCCGGTAATCGGCATGGGCGGCATCGCTTCGGCCACGGACGTGCTGGAATTCCTGCTGGTGGGGGCGCACGCGGTGCAGGTGGGCACGGCCAATTTCCTGCGCCCGGATTTCGCCTTCAATCTTGTGGCAGCGCTGCCCGAAGCCCTTCGCGAGGCCGGGGTGGACGATCTGGATGCCTACCGGGGCAGCCTTATCGTTTAACGGAGGGACAACACGCCCGGAGGGCGCTAGCCCTTGGAGCCCGGATCAGCCGGGTCGGTCGTCCACGATCCTGGCCGTCCGCGCTGTTGGGCGTCAACGATCCGCTGGAGTCCCCCGAAGCTTCAACAACCATTGATGTGCCCGTCTTGCACTCTGTTCACCAAAGCGTTTCCTACTTATTGGTTCACTATCCTCGTTCATGCGCCAGGCGGCAATTCCAGTGTATATCCCTATTTTTGACAGTGCTCTTGAGTTCTTATGGGTTCAGGGTTAATCTAAAGCCGGTTGTTCTTTGGCTGTAATGCGTCAAAGATGAAGTTATGGGGGGGGTAATATGCGCGTGTATGTTTTGTTTGTTCACAGAGTGGTCCTGTTGTGTTTCATTGCTATGGCAATGTTGGCTGTCAATGCCCCTGTCGTGTGCAAGGCGGCGGCGCGCGGGCTTAACGACGGCGTGTATTCGGTCGTGGAAGCCCCGGACGGGTCTGTATACGTTGGTGGCCAATACGAGAGAGCTGGCAAGGTCAAAGTGGACAATATCGCCAAATGGGACGGCAAAGAATGGGCTCCGCTGGGTAGCGGAGTTGATGGCACGGTGTTGAGCTTGGCGGTGGACAAGGAAGGCAATGTCTATGCCGCCGGGATGTTCACAACGGCTGGTGGCAAAAAAGCCAACGGCCTTGCCAAATGGGACGGAATAGCCTGGACGCCTTTGAACTGGTGCCTTGGTGGACAGGATGGTTCTGCGAGCAAGGTTTTTGTTGCTTCCAACGGTGCTCTTTACGTTATGGGAGACTTTACGGAAGGCAACAAGGCGTATGCAGCTGTTGCAGAATATTCTTCCGGGAGTTGGAAACTTCTTTGTAAAGACTATCTTCTCAACGACATGACGCTTTCGAAAGATGGCACTGTGTACATACTTGCCAGTGAGTTGAAAAACACTTCTGGAAAGCCAAGCGTGTATAAATGGAATGGCGCGAAATGGCAGGTCATCGCCAAGGATGCTCCTTCAGAGATGTATATGCTCGCAGCCTCTTCTGACGGATTGTTGTATACATCAGGTTTCGGTGGTGTAAACGTATGGAAGGGCTCCAAGTGGGAAACGCTATCGAAGTTGCCGTTCAGTTTCATATACATGAATAAGGATAATGTTCTGTGTGGTATAAATAATGATGGCTGTGTTCCCTTTCGGTGTTGAAACTTGTAGATTGCTCCCCATGGAGGCAGCCATGGACACTGAACAATTCCTATCGCTTCTCGCCAGCCTTGAACGGTTGACCACAAACCAACGGCTCCAGCTGGCCGAGGCGCT
>JBBRUD010000117.1:0-12520 GCA_038248065.1 Desulfovibrionales bacterium
ACAATCGCCGTTTTTCTACGTTTGGTTTGCTTCCCATAGCCCCTCTTTGATTGAAGGGGCCAGCATCGCACATGATGGGCGGTGGCGTAAGAAGGGGGCTATTGCGCGCTTACAATGGTATGAGCAGCAAGCAGGACGAGGTACGGGATTTGTTGGGAAGCAGCTGGAATCGGGCAGGGAAAAGCGCTTGGCCGTTTTTGAAGTGGTCCTGGTCAATAAAAAAGGGCCGGGAGCGAAGCTCCCGGCCCTGGCATTACTGCGAAACGTCCACTGGGGCTTTTAGCCTACCAGCGGCCGCCACCGCCGCCGCTGCCGCCGTAGCCGCCACGACCGCCGCCACCGCCGCCGCCGGAGCGGGGCTTGTTCTCAGCTTCGTTGACCTTCAGGGTACGGCCGCCGAAATCCTTGCCGTCCATACCGGCGATGGCAGCCTTGGCGCCTTCGTCGTCCATCTCCACGAAGCCGAAGCCTCGTAGACGACCGGTTTCACGGTCGGTGATGAGGTTGACGCTCATCACTTCGCCGAAGGTGGAGAACTGGTTGCGGATGTCGTCCTCGGTGGAGGAGAAGGAAAGATTGCCGACGTAAAGTTTCTTGGACATGGGTGTTGCTCCCGTTTTTGGCACTTCATTTCGCATTGCTTGGAGCTGCACACCGGAGACGCCCAAGTTCCAAAAAATCCATGCTCGTTGAATGACTCGAAGGAATCCTGTATGCGAATGCAAAAGAAAAGCAACAACAAAATGCCAGTCCCCCCCGTTGGGGCTGGAATTTCAGAGGAACTTTTTGTCCAAGGACATGGGCCGCAAAGGGCGGGAGAAAGAAAAAGGGCCAGGAGCGAGTCCTGGCCCTGTGCGTTACCGCGTGGAATCAGTTGGAGGCTTGTGGCCTACCAGCGACCGCCGCCGCCGCCGTTGCCGCCGTAGCCGCCACGACCGCCGCCGCCGCCACCGGAGCGGGGCTTGTCTTCGGCTTCGTTGACCTTCAGGGTACGGCCGTCAAAATCCTTGCCGTCCATACCGGCGATGGCAGCCTTGGCGCCTTCGTCGTCCATCTCCACGAAGCCGAAGCCGCGCAGACGACCGGTTTCACGGTCGGTGATGAGGTTGACGCTCATCACTTCGCCAAAGGTGGAGAACTGCTGGCGGATGCCGTCTTCGGAAGAATTAAAGGAAAGATTGCCGACATAGAGTTTCTTGGACATAGGTGTTGCTCCTGATTTTGGCATTTCATTTAGTATCATTGGAGCTGCACCAGAGACGCCCAAGATCCAAAAACTTTATGCTCGTTGAATGGTTCGAGGCGTGTATCTAAGCCTTTGCTTGGGAATAGCAACAACTAATTTAGGGTATTTTAAAAATAGGACAGTATTCGTTGGAAATATAAATTCCCAGGCAATCTGCGGTTTGGCTGCGCGGGCTGGTGGGCCGGTCTGCGACCGGAACATGGTCGCCGGAGGGCGTTATCGGCTGTGGGCACCGCAGCCGAGCCCTGCCATATGGCCGTTGGTTGCGCCTCGAAGGGAATGCTTTTATAGGCCAAACAACGCGAAATCGCCGCATTCGTGACGGCAGTGTTCACTCAACCACCATATATCCGCAACATCCGGCGTGTAGCACGCCAAGGGAGATGGATGGACCTTCGAAAAGGAGGCGGTCATGGATAGCTCACCGCGCGGCAACGTTTTCGCCCTGGATAAGGGCGTCACCAGTCCCTTCAAGAAAACCATGCTCAAGATGATGGGCAAGCCTTTGGCCAAGATGTTGGCCCTGGAACATGTCAGCAAGCTTTACGACAGCATACCCCAAGGAGCAGACGGCCAGGAATTTTTGCAGGGGGTGATGCGCGCCTTCGGTTTCCGCTGCCGGGTCTCCCCGGAGGAACTGGCCCGCATACCCGCAAGCGGCCCTGTGATCGTGGTAGCCAACCACCCTTACGGCGGCATGGAGGGCATTCTGCTGGCGGACATGCTTCTTTCCCTGCGCCCGGATATGAAGATCATGGCCAATGACATGCTCAAGCGCATCCCGGAATTTTCCCGCCATTTCATCTTTGTGAATCCCTTCGGCGGAGCCAAGGCCCTGACCGCAAACATCGGTCCTATGAAGGAGAGTCTGCGCTGGCTCAGGCAGGGCGGCCTGCTGGGCGTGTTTCCGGCAGGGGAGGTGGCCCACTTCACCATGCGCGAGCGCCGGGTGGCCGAGCCGGTCTGGAGCCCGACCATCGCCCGCATGGTGCGCAGCGCCGGGGCAACGGTGGTGCCGGTGCATTTCGCCGGGGCTAACGGCATGATGTTTCACCTTGCGGGCATGGTGCACCCCAGGCTGCGCACGGCCCTGTTGCCCAGAGAATTCCTCAACAAGGGGCGCGACACGATTCAGGTGCGTATCGGCAGCCCCATTCCGGCCACACGGCTGGAGGGCATGGGCGACCAGGAAGCAGCGGATTTCTTGAGGATGCGCACAGAGGTGCTCGGGGGAGCCAAGGGTTCCAGGGGCAAGGTGTTCGCGTCCAAGGGGGGCAAACGGCAGGAGTCCCTGGCCGCTGCACTTGATCCCGGCCTTCTGGCCGCCGAGGTGGGGGCGCTGCCCGGCGACAGCCTGCTGGTGGAAACCGGCGATTTCCAGGTGTTTCAGGCTCGGGCAGGTCAAATTCCCCTGGCCCTGCGGGAGATAGGCCGCCTGCGAGAGCTCACCTTCCGCAAGGTTGGAGAGGGCACGGGCAAATCCTGCGACCTTGACGAGTTCGACGCCCATTACCACCATATATTCCTGTGGAACATGAAGAGCCGCGAGATTGCCGGGGCCTACCGGGTGGGCCGCAGCGACGAACTTATTCGCGAGTTCGGCCTCAAGGGGCTCTATGTCAGCACATTGTTCCAGCTCAAACCCGGTTTTGCCCACCATATGGGGCCGGCCTTGGAGCTGGGGCGCTCCTTCGTTCGGCCGGAGTATCAACGCAGCTACAATGCCCTGCTGCTGCTGTGGCGCGGCATAGGCACCGTGGTGGCCAGGGAGCCGCGCTACCGCAGGCTGTTTGGACCAGTGAGCATCACCAGCGACTACACCGCCGCCTCGCGCCAACTCATCGCGGGGTATTTCCAGGCCCGGCCCGAGCTGCCTCAGCTCTCCCGGCTGGTCAAGCCGCGTTCGCCCCTCAAGGTGCGCGGCTGGCTGGCCGGAGTGTCCAAGGCGCTGGTGGGCGATGTGGAAACCCTTGAAGAGCTGGTGAGCGATATTGAGGCCGGGCGCATGGGCATCCCGGTGCTGTTGCGCCAATACCTGAAGATGGGCGGCAAGCTTCTGGCCTTCAATGTGGATCAGGACTTCAGCGACGCCCTGGACGGACTGATCGTGGTGGACCTGCTGGAGACCGGCAAGCGCCAACTGGAGCGCTACCTGGGCAAGGACGGCCTGGCTGCTTTCCTGGCCTACCACGACTCTGGCGGATTCGAGCGCAGCGCGTAGTAACTTACAATTTCGTCAAACAGACACAAGGCCCCGCCGTGGTAAACGGCGGGGCCTTGTGTTTACTGGCTCAGACGGCGATTAGGATATCTGGCCCAGAAAATTCTTTTCAGCAGAAGGGGGATTGCTAGTTTACAATTTTGTAGTTAATGTAGGTGAAACAACCGGGCAAGCTGTAGCCCCGGAGGAACTTTCACAATGAACGATATCAACAGTCTCGAACTTAAAGTCCTCTACGAAATATCCCAGATCATCGGCCAGGCTTTGGATTTGGATCATACCGTCAGTGACATCCTGCGCATTCTCTCCGAGACCCTGGAAATGAAGCGAGCCACTGTGACCCTGTTGGACGAGGAAACCAATACCCTGAGTATTCGCGCCTCCCATGGTCTTTCTGCCGAAGAGAAGAAGCGCGGAGTGTACAGGCTCGACGAGGGCATTACCGGCAGGGTTTTCCAAACGGGTAAATCCTTCGTGGTGCCGGATATCACCAAGGAACCTCTGTTTCTGGACCGCACCCGCTCCCGCAGGCTGGAGCGCGGCCGCATCGCGTTTCTGGGCGTGCCCATTCTGGTGAAAGGACAGGCCGTTGGCGTGCTCACCGTAGACAGGCTGTTCGGCGACGAAGTGGCCCTTGACGAGGACGTGCGGTTTCTTTCCATCGTCACGGCCCTCATGGGCCAGTTCGTGCTGCTGGCCAAGCAGGTCAAGGCCCGGGAGGAGCATCTGCGCAGGGAGAACCTGTCGCTTCGGGTTAAACTCTCCAAGAGCTATCAGCGCTTTTTCATCGTCGGGCAGAGCCAGGCCATGGTGCGCGTGCACCAGATGATCGAAAAGGTGGCCCCCACCAGGGCCACGGTACTGCTGCTGGGCCAGTCGGGCACGGGCAAAACTCTGACGGCGCGCATGATCCACGAGTTGTCGGACAGGGCCAAATACAGCTTTATCAAGGTCAACTGCGCCGCCCTGCCGGAAAACCTGCTGGAATCGGAACTCTTCGGCTACGAACGGGGAGCCTTCACCGGGGCCAACGCTCCTAAGCCTGGACGCTTCGAAGAGGCCGACAAGGGCACCATCTTTCTGGATGAAATCGGCGAGCTGTCGCAGGGCATCCAGGCCAAACTGCTGCGCTTTCTGCAAGAGCGCGAGTTCGAACGGCTGGGCGGCACCAAGACCAAAAAGGTGGATGTGCGCATCATTGCCGCCACCAACCGCGACTTGTCCGAGGCCGTCTCCCACGGGGAATTCCGCGAGGATCTGTTCTACCGCCTGAACGTGTTCCCGGTGCGGGTTCCGGCCCTGCGCGAGCGGCGCGAAGATATTCCGGCGCTGCTCAACCACTTTCTGGACAAGCTCTCCCGCGAGTACGGTCGCAGGCTGTCCTTCACCCCGCGCGGCCTGGACGCCCTGGTGAAGTACGACTGGCCCGGCAACGTGCGGGAGATGGAAAACCTGGTGGAGCGCCTCTCCATCATGGTGGAGGATGAACGCATCGACATCGGGGACATCCCGCCCTACTTCTTCACCTCCGGCCGTCCCATGCCTGCAGTGGCTCAGGACGGCTTGGCCAGCCTGAAGGACATGGAAAAACGCGAGGTGATGGCCGCTCTGGAACGCCACAGCTGGGTGCAGTCCCGCGCGGCCAGGGAGCTTGGCCTGACGCTTCGCCAGATGGGCTACCGCATCAAAAAGTTCGGGCTGGAGCGCATGGTGGCCGAACACCGGGGTCGCGACCACGAACTGGACGTGGTCTAGGGTTTACAGCCCTGTCTTTGTAGGGTGAGAGGGCAAAATCTCTTGACGCAGAGCCCTCGCCGGAGCACCACTCGCCAAGGCAAGGAGGCTGACAATGGACAACCGCATGGACATATATTTCAAGGGGGCGCTTGTGGCCCTGGCCGCCGTATTTCTGTTTCTGTACGCCGAAAGCAGGGGCGTAGGGCGTTACACTTATGTGCGGGAAGGAGATCTGGAATTTGTGCTCGATACCACCACCGGGGTGGTCTATCAGGGCGGCTATGCCATGAACCACCTCACTGGCAAAGAAGGCCCTGTAGTGCCCGGCGGAATTCCCGGCGCGGCTAAGGGGTTGCCCGGAAAGTAGCTCCCGCGCACCCGGCGGTCCGTGCCGGTTTGCATTGCCGAAGCGGCAGGTGGCCCAGGACCGCAGACATGTTTTTCCTGATGTAGGGATTTTGCCACGAGATGGACAAGACGAACGCGCGCCGGAGGGGTATTGCTCCGGCGCGCGTTGCTGTGTGAAGATTTGGAATTCCGGGAGAAGGCCGTCGGCGCCGCGGGGTTACTGCATGCTGTTGATGCGCCAGGTGCCATCAGGTTGGCGGCAGGCTGTGCCCTTGCCGATTTCCTTGCGGCCGTCAATGAAGATGGTTTGGGTGAATTCGCGGCAGGGCGTATTGCCTTCGGTGTAGGTCCGTGTGGGCTGGAATTCATAACTCCGGCCAGTATCAGGGTTTTGCCACTGGGTCGGGGTGTTGGAGCGGGTGTTTTCCAGGGCGTAGGCTGCCTGTCTGCGGTCATAGTCGTCCCACTTGCTGCCTAGATAGCCTCCGGCGGCTGCGCCCACCACCACGCCTAATATAGTGCCCAGAACCCGCGTGTTGGGATCGCCGCCCCATATGGCTGCTCCGGCCGCGCCGCCGGCCGCGCCGCCAACCACCATGCCCGCATCCTTTTTGGTCACCCGGCCGTCCTCGGCGCAGGCCTGGAGCAGTGCAACCAGCAGAAGCATGCTCAGGAATTTGCTTGAAATCTTCATAAAACCTCGCTTCAAAATACTGCATCGGCTGGGGGAGCAAGTACCGGGTCGCCGGAGCAAAGTGAAGAACAAACCTCGCTGTTTTGGTATTGGAACCATGAAATATTGTTCATTTTTATCCGGTCGGATCTGCGCGTAGGAACGCCGGTGCAGCATTGCAGTGTGCTGTATGGCAGTATGCCATGGGGGTGCACTGAAAGTTTTCAAGCCGCAAGGCGTGGTGTTGACTTCAACGGGGCGCAGTGGCTACTTGTAAATTGTGAAGGGTGGGTCAGATGGGTGACGGTTTTTTCGAGTCGCAATTGTGTTTGTGAGAAGCATGTGACACCCGGCCTTCCGCAGTGAATGTATTATGAAAAACTATAGATACCGAGTGGCATTGTTCTTTATCCTTGCGGGCGCATTGGTCACAGCCGCGTTATTCAGCCGTGATACTGAACAGTTCGTGTTGCTCGATCATCATGGCTTCAGCAACGAGCCTGCGGCCCAGCCAGATTCCTTGTTGGGATTCCGCCTCAAACCCGGTGTTTCGATGAATGGATTCCGGCACAACGCCTATGGCTTTATTGGTCCTGACTTCCAAAAGCAAAAACCCAAAGATACATTTCGGATAATTTGTGCTGGTGGATCAACTACGCTAGGTGCCGGTGTGGAGACCGATCTATTTTCGTATCCTGAAATTCTTCAAGCCATTTTTGACAGAACTATCAGCCAAGGTTCAAAACGGATTGAAGTTATAAATGCAGGCGTATTTGGCTATAATTCTCTTCATACCGTCATTCAAATTACAAAAATGCTGGATGCATTCCATCCAGACATGTACATTATAATGGATGGGCTCAATGACCTGGATACTGCTCAGGCTGTGACATTGACCCGCTTAAAAAAAATATCCGGTCAAACAGTTCCTGATCAAGAATCAGGGTACGGTATTCAGAATATTGAAGAAAAGTTTGTATTGGTAGGCTATCAACGCAACCTTCAAAGGGCTATCGAGCACGCCAAAAGTAAGGGAATCAAGGTTGTGCTGGTCAGCGATCCCATGCGGATTGCAGCCGAGCACCCGGCGCGGCTTGTCGGCAATAATCCTGACTTGGCCGCGCTTCTCGCTTTCGGGCGGACAGTGTTGCCGGGAATAAACGCTGCCCTGGCCGAAACCAATGGTATCACCTTCGTGAATGCGCAGCAGACCACCTTCGATCCGGTGTTGGACCAGCCCCGGCAGATTCACAGGGTGTGGGCGGATGATCTGCATTTGACCCGCTACGGCTATTATCTTCTGGCCAGGGATGTCTACCGTCGGCTGATGGCCATGCCAGCCGTTATTGAGGCCGCCGGGACGGATAAGGTGGCTTCCGACGATGCGCTGGACGCCCTGTTTCCAGAGTTGGTCTTGTGGAGGCCTTCCGACGGCACGGGCTGGCCCAAGGATCAGGCCGCCATCGCCTGCGCGGTGACCGGGCAGGCCAACATCAAAGACTCCAAACCAAACGGAGACGGCTGGAGTTTTTACTCCTCAGCGGATCCAGCCCAGCCTGCCGAACTGCGCCTGACCGGCGAAGTCCCCGGCGTGTTCCGTCTCTATTCGCGCATTCAGGGCTTGGGCGACAGCGTGGCTGTGTTCCAACGCATGCCAGACGGGCAAAGCAAGTTGCTGTTTGAACACAAAAAAGCGGCCACGGACGGCCTGTGGACGCCGGAAACCGCCTGGTACGAAGTGCATGCATCCGACGGAACCGGCCCGCTGACCATCCGCCTGACCGGAGACAACGCCCAGCTCTGGCACAAGGCCGGAGCAATCCTGTTCACCACCGAGAACGCACAGTAAGAGGCGCAGGGGGCTGGAGGCTTAACCTCCTACGGCAAGACCGTCACCGCGAACTTCTTCATGAACCGGGTGGGGTGGTAGCCCGTCTTGGCCTTGCGCAGTCCCTCGTCACCCAGATCCTGCTCGCGGTTCACCCATTGGAAGTCCTGCCCCTGGTGTTCCAGGAACATCTGGTTGATGGCCTGGTAGACACCCTTAAACCCGGTTTGGCCCTTTTCAAAATGGATGACCAGCATGGAGGGGTCCAGGGGCTCGGCCACGGTGTAGGCGATCATTCGCCCGTTGACGCGGATGGCCCCGCCGAGGAGGTTGGGCAGACGGTCCCAGTCTTTCACCACCCGTGCGATGGCCCGGTTTTCGGCCTGGAGCGTGAAGTCGCATTCGTCGTCGCGCCATTGGCACCACTCCATCTGCATCTGGAGGACTTCTTCGATGCAGTCGGCAGTGAGGGGGTGGTAATCATAGTCATAGGTTTTCATGAATTGGGAGAGCAGGTTCTTCTTCTTGTGAAACCTGTTGCCCGAAAGCTTCACCAACTCACCGACATCATAGACGTAATCCCAGTGCTCGCGGGCCTCCTGGATGTCAACTCGGCCAGGCAGGGCGGCCCGCCAGATGTCGGCCAGCCCCTCAGGCACGCGGGTGAAGGTTCCGCCTTTGGCCAGGGTGGGGCAGACGGCCCAATCCACGGCGCCCCAAGGTCCGATGGGTGCCCAATGGACCACATTCGGTTTGGTCTGGCGCAGCCAGACGTGGCTGTCGCCGAAAGACCATTCCAGGCCGTACTCCTCGCACCAGCCCCAGAGGTTGGCAAAAGAGTAGTCCGAAGGTTTTTCCGGGCAGGCGGCCAGACGATTAAGATATTCGACCCTTCCGTCGAGGCCTAGGGGGGCAAACGTTCTATGCACGCGAATTCCTTGTTTTTATCATTGCAAACCCGGCCCAGTCCTTGAAGCTGTACAGACTGAGTAGGACACAGGCCTGGAACATCTGGGAAACCAGCATGGAGAGCCAGACGCCATCGGCGGTTCCCCAGGCGTGCCAGCCCAGCCACCAGGCCACAGGCAGCCGTACGCACCATATGGAAACACCGAACGCGGCCAGATTGTACACCGTGGCCCCGGCACCGGTCAAAGCTCCGGCGAGGATCATGCTGGTGCAGGTGAAGGGGGTGGCCAGCAGGTTGTAGCGCAGGTAGCTTTCTGCCTGGGCTGCCACGACCGGGTCTGAGGCGAACATGGCGGCCAGACCGGGCAAAAAGGGCCACAGGACGGCGGCCATAGCACTCATGAGCACCATGCCCAGGCCCCATATCCGGTAGCCCATGCGCTTGGCCTCAGCCGGATCGCCCGCGCCGAGGGCGTGGCCCACCAGGATGGAAGCGGAGAGATTGAAGGCGAAGGCCGGCAGGAAAAGCCCGGATTCGATGCGCGCCCCGGCTGCGAATCCGGCCAGGGCCTCCACGCCGCCCACGGGCAGCCCGCCGGTGATGGCCAAGAGCACCAGATAGCCCGTGTGCCAGACCACCTGCATCAGCCCCGAGGGCCATGCCACTTTGTACATGTATCCCCAGGCAGAACGCACCCAGCGCAACGGGGGTATGGCTTGGCGGTTAAGCAGACCGGCCCGGAACATGAGCAGAAGATTCAGGAACATCCCCCCCAGCACGGACCAGAACGTCGCCCATGCCACCCCCTGGTAGCCCAGGTTGGGAAACCCCCACATGCCAAGTCCCAGGCCCGTATCCAGCCAGGCGTTCACCAGACAGACCAGGCCCATGGAGGCCAGAGGAGCCTTCACCAGCTTGTGCGCCCGCAGCACGGCGTTGGTGATCAGAAAAAGATAGTTGATGGGCAGCAGCCACAGGAAGATCAGAAGGATCTCCGCCGCCGGGCCGCGCACCGGGGCGGGCACGTTGAGGAGCGAGAGAAAAATGTCTTTGAAGCCAAGCCCGGCAGCAAGCATCATCCCGCCCAGCGCCACCCCGGAGAGCAGGCACAGTCCGGCGTAGTGGGCCGCCCGCAGCTCTTTTCCCGCACCCAGCGACTGGGTGAGCGCGGCCACCGAGCCGTTGGCCACGGCGATGGCCACGGTCAGGAAGAAAAACATAGCCTGGCTCACCAGCCCCATGGCCGCCTGGGCCTCGCGGCCGATGTGGCCGCACACGAAAACATCCGCCACGCCGATGAGGAAGTTGAAGACCATCATCAGAATCTGCGGCCAGGTGAGCCGCCAGATGGAGCGGTAGGGGTGTGTGAGGTCCAGGCTCATGGCCCTCAGGCCTCTACGGGACCAGCCGGGCCGGGTCAACCGGCGTTGTTTTTGCTTAGGTCTTATGTTAGAATGCACATAATAAACAACGGAGCCGCCATGAACGACATCGCCCCCACGCTACGCATCCATTTATGGCTTGAAACAGGCGAGGGCATGCTGCTTGGCCTGGGCCGTGCCGAGTTGTTGCTGCGTATTCAGGAATTTGGGTCCCTTAACCGGGCGGCCAAGGCCATGGGCATGTCCTACCGGGCGGCCTGGGGACGGTTGAAGGCCACGGAAAGCCAGGTGGGCGAACCGCTGGTGGAACAGGGGCAGGGGCGCAAGGGGTTCGTTTTATCCCCGCTGGGTCTGCGTCTGGCCCAGGAGTTCAATGCCTGGCACGCCGAGGTGGAGGCCTTTGCCCTGGAGAGAGCCGCCCGTATGTTGCCCTGGCCAGTTCGCCCTTACACTTCCAACATACCGGGTGGAGAGGATGGAGAAATCAGTCTGCGGGATGACGCCTGAGGCGTTTCTTGAGCATGTAGCGGCCTTTCACGGGTACGCGGCCCCCGGCCTGGTGGTGGGAGCCTTCATGGTGGATGCGGCCCGGCGGAACCTGCCCGAGGGCACGCTTTTCGAGGCCGTAAGCGAGACCACCTCCTGCCTGCCAGACGCCGTGCAACTCTTTACGCCCTGCACCGTGGGCAACGGCTGGTTACGCATCAAGAATCTCGGTCGCTACGCCCTGACGCTTTACGACAAGTTCACCGGACAAGGTTTCCGCGCGCACCTGGATCCGGCCAAGCTGGACGCGTATCCTGAGATAGCCTCCTGGTTTTTGAAGACCAAAGCCAAGAAGGATCAGGATTCCGACCAGCTGCGCCGGGATATGTTCACGGCAGGCGAGACTGTGCTCACGGTTCGCCCTGTCACCATGGGGCCTGGATATCTGGGCAAGAATTCCAAGGGCGCCATAGCGGTCTGCCCCGGTTGCGGTGAAGCCTATCCAGCTCTGCATGGCGCGCTCTGCCTGGGCTGCCGTGGCGAGGCCCCGTGTATCCGCACAGGGCGCAGTCCGCAGCTTACAGCCGTGTCCCTGGAACAGGCCCTGGGCAAGACCGCCCTGCACGACATGACCCGCGTGGTGCCCGGCGTCCTCAAGGAAGTGGCTGTGGCGCGCGGCCAGGTGATCGCCGGTGGGGATGTCTGCCAGCTGCAACGCATGGGGCGCATGCGCGTCTATGTCGACGGCGGAGAGATTCCCGGCGAGGAGTTCATACACGAAGACGACGCGGCAAGGGGTATGGCCGGGTTGCTGTGCGCCAGGGGCGATCTGCGCATGGCCGGAAGCCCCAAAGAGGGCAAGATAACCCTGCTGGCCGGACACGCGGGCTTGCTGGCCGTGGATGTGGACCGTCTGGCCGCAGTGAACGCCCTGGCCGAGGTGGGCCTTTCCACCCGCCATCACGGCACGCTGTTGGCCGCCGGGGAACAGGTGGCCGGGGTGCGGGCCATCCCCTTGTATCTTGACCGCGAAGTCTTCGAACACGCCTGCGCCTTGCTGCATGCCGAACCCGTCCTCTCCGTGCGGCCTTTGCGCCGGGCCAGAGCCGGGGCGCTGGTCACTGGCACCGAGGTGTTCACCGGGCTCATTGAAGACAAATTCGCACCAGTCATCCGTGCCAAACTCCAGGCTTTGGGTTCCGAACTCGTGGAGACGCGCTTCGCCCCGGACGATGCCCAGGCCATCGAAGAGGGCGTGCGCGCTCTGCTTGCTGCCGGGTGTGATCTCATCCTCACCACGGCAGGCATGTCTGTGGACCCTGACGACGTCACCCGCAAAGGCCTTCTCGCCGCCGGGGCTACGGACGTGCTCTTCGGTACGCCGGTGCTGCCCGGCAACATGATCATGCAGGCCCGCATCGGGCAGGTGCCCGTCATCGGCGTCCCGGCCTGCGCGCTGTTTCACAACATTACCAGTCTGGACATCCTGCTGCCCAGAGTGCTGGCCGGGCTGCCCGTGAGCCGTGCCGGTCTTGCCGCCCTGGGCCACGGCGGGTACTGCATGAACTGTACGGAGTGTACATACCCCATGTGCCCGTTTGGCAAGTGAGGGACGGGCCTCCGGCGGCCAGAGGGGGCGCTGCCCCCTCTGGACTCCCCCGCCGGGGGGCCAATGGCCCCCCGGACCCC
>JBBRUD010000118.1:0-12176 GCA_038248065.1 Desulfovibrionales bacterium
ACCCCCGTAACCCTGGCCATCCACCCGGAAGGCTGCGCCTTCCACGACGCCTCGGACCTCTGGGGCATGGAAACCTACGACGCCGAACGCGCGGTCCTGGCGGCCCACGCCAAGGACAAGCCCGAATGGGGCCAGGCCGGGGCGGTGGTTATCGGGCCTGCCGGTGAAAACCTGGTGCGCTACGCCTTGATCGCCAACGACTTCTGGCGCTGCGCGGGGCGGACCGGGGTCGGGGCGGTGATGGGCTCCAAGAAGGTCAAGGGCATCGTGTTCCAAGGCGGGCGCAAGCGCACCCCTGCTGACCCCAAGGGCGTGCGGGCCTACGCCGCCGCCTTTGCCAAGGCCGGCGTGGAGAACAAGGGCGTCAAGGCCTACAAGGCCTTCGGCACCACCATGATGGTAGCCATCATGAACACAGCCGGAGCCTTTCCTGCCAAGTACTGGAGCCAGGGCACCTGCGACCACTGGGAAAAGATAAGCGGCGAGACCTTCCACAAGGAACACGACATAACCCCCCACTCCTGCCTGAAGTGCTTCATGGCCTGTGGCCGGATGTCCCGGCTGACCAAGGGACGCCATGAGGGGCTGGTGCTTGAGGGGCCGGAATACGAAACCATCTACGCCTTTGGCGGCCTGTGCATGATCACGGAGATGGAAGAGATCGTCTGGCTCAACGACCTGTGCGACCGGCTGGGCATGGATACCATCACCGCCGGAAACCTCTGCGCCCTGGTCATCGAAGCCTGCCGCCAGGGACGCCTGGACCTGGGGTTCGACTATGGCGACTTCAAGGCCGTCGGCCGCCTGATCGAAGACATCGCGGCCCGGCGCGGACTGGGGGCCATTCTGGCCGAGGGCATCATCCCTGCCGCCGAGGCCCTTGGCATCTCTGACCTAGCCATACACGTGAAAGGCATGGAACCCGCCGGATACGACCCGCGCGCCCTGAAGGGCATGGGCCTGACCTACGGCACCTCCGCCCGTGGCGCCTGCCACCTGCGCACCACCTTCTACAAGCCCGAGCTGGCCGGATTCATCCCCGCCGATGCGATTGAAGGCAAGGCCGAGATGCTGGTGGACTACGAAGACCGCCTGACCATCTTCGACACACTGGTGCTGTGTCGCTTCTATCGGGACATGTACACCTGGGAAGAGTTGGAAAAAGCCATCAGCCTGATGACCGGCCTGCCCGCTTCCAAAGAGGAGCTGCGGCGCAAGGCTGCGGCCATCACCGACCTGACCCGGCGGTTCAACCTGCGTGAAGGGCTCGAACCGCACCATGACCGGCTGCCTGCCCGCCTGCACAAGGAAGCCCTGCCGGACGGACGCACCCTGACCGCCGACGAAATGGAATACATGCTCGCTGACTACTACCGCCTGCGCGGCTGGGATATGGAAGGCGTACCGGCCTGATCGCCGGGTTCCAGGCTGTAACGCCAACGGCGCACCCGTTGACCGGCAACAGCCGCACTTGCAACCCACCGTCCCCGGAATGCGCCCGGACGCATTCCGGGGACACAACGCCCTGGAAGGAGGAGACGCCTATCCCTGTCATCACCTTTCTGCGCGACTTGGTGTCCACAGCCAAAGGCCCGTATCATCGGCTGATCGGCTACAATACCCGGCGCTTTTGCGGTCGGGCGGCCCAAAAGGCGGTCAGTGCCGAACACAAGCGGGCTATGTTTGTCGTGGCAGCAGGTGCCGACGCCTTTCTGGCCGGACTGCTGGGCTTCGCAACCGACAAAGGACGCCCAAGCGGTACTCCCATCCCGGAGGCGAAAGCGCTTACCCGCCAGCACACCGGCCAGGCTATGCGGATCTATGCCTCCACGGCGCTCATCGTTTTGGGGATGGAAAAGGACCACCTGCTCGGTGCAACCGGCCTCGACGAGGCCCAGTGGATGCACCGCTGGTGTTTCGCTTTCGAATACCAGGCGCAGGACATGCGGCTGTTCAACGAAGTGCTCCTGCCCGCCTGCCAACAGCAGGGCTTCGACGGCTTGACTGAAGTCTCTGCCAAGGCCATCGGCGACGCCCTTTCCTGCACGGAAAGCGGTGCAATACCCGTGGATGCGGAGGCAGTCAGAAACGCCGTGCTGCATGACGTATCCGCCATTCTCAACCGCAACAACGAGGGATAGGACCATGCTCTTTGCCATCAAAAGTGATGCCGCTGCGCATATCACCAAACGTACCGGCTGTCTTACCATCGGCATGAAGCTGGAACCAGCCATGGGCGGGTGAGCCTGCTCCTCAAAGCGCGTAACCGGGTGTTACGTTCCGACCATATCCATAGGAAAGCCAGACGTCACTGAGAACTATTTGCGTGAAGACACAGACGGTATCACCGTATATTATTCCCCAGAGCTACAGAAACGTCCTGATTTTACGCATATTACTGTTTCGCTTAGAAAGGTGCTTTTCTTCAAATGGCTTGAACTTGAAGGAGCAAGAGCGGTAACATCTTATGAAGAGACCTGAAAGTATCACTACATACCAATATTAAACCTGATTTTCTTAATTTGCATCATAGCTTACTCACAAAGTGAGTCGCGTCATATGCTTAGCATTATAATGCACGCATCCGCTTTGCGTAAACCCTGACATTCTCATTTAAGGGATGAAACTGTCATGATGAACTTCTTTAAAAGCCTTCAGGGAGCATTGTCCAGCATAATGCTCATTATGCTCTTGGTGGTGCTGGGAGGTGTCGTTATCTACGTATCCATTTCTTCAAAGCAATCCGTCATTGCCACCGAGACGAGGAACCTCCAGGTCGTAAACGCCGCAATTGGCGACGTTTTGCAGGATTTCCTTGGCCGCTGGAGAGCAGAGGCACAATTTCTCGGGAAAAGTGCAGCGTCTATCGAATTCCTGGACAATGACACCGATGCGACGCAAGCACGCATCTGCGAGCTCCTGAAAAATATGACTCTGAAATCCGATTTGATCGAAGCGGCCTTCATATTCGACATGTCCGGGAAAACGCGGTTTCTGTACTCTCAAGGCGAAAAGAAGGACAACCTGGACTTGCATGACCGCAAGTACGTCAAGGAGGCACTTGGCGGCGCGCCCGGAGAATTGCTGCTTCCCTTCAAAAGCCGCATGACCGGCAATTACCTCGTCGCCTTTGGCTATCCGGTCATGAGCGGCGGCAAGGTTATTGGCGGCGTGGCCATTTCTATTTCCGCAAAGAACATCATGACTGAATACATCGACAAAATAAAAGTAGGGGGCAAAGGATATCCTTACGTGCTGAGTGACAACGGGATCATGGTCATGCACCCTGACAGGGAAATGATCGGCAAGGATATGTCCGCAATGCCATTCATCAAGGATGTCATGGCTCAGAACAGCGGTTTCAGTTCCTATGCGTTCGAGGGAAAGGACAAGATCCAGGTATGGAAACACGTCCCGGACTCTCACTGGATCGTGTCAACAACTGCCTACGAAGACGACTTGGCCGAACTTGCCATCGCTCAACGCAAGACTCTGGCTACGGCTGGGCTGCTTGCGGGTATTATAATGCTTGGCACCATTGTCCTATTCATGCGCTCTTTGGTCGTCAAACCTATTGGGATTCTCATGGACTACACTGGAGCAGTTGCAAAAGGTGACTTCTCTGCCCTTGCTACCAGTAAACATCACTTTGAATTGGAAAAACTTACACTCAACATTCGATCCATGGTTGTAACGCTTCAAGCAAAAATATCCGAGTCAGATAGCGCACAAGCGGCCTCAAAGTTGGAAAGCGAAAAAGCAATTGAAGCGACGATGCGGGCCGAAGAAGCAACTCACAGGGCGGTTTCTGCACGATCTGAAGGCATGCTGGACGCTGCCAACAAGCTGGAGGAGGTCGTCAAAGTGGCATCCTCCGCTTCTGAGGAGCTCACCGGCCAGATCGAGCAGTCCAGCCGTGGAGCCGATGAACAGTCCCACCGGGTCAGTGAAACCGCCACCGCCATGGAAGAAATGAACGCCACGGTCCTGGAAGTGGCCCGAAACGCCTCACAGGCGGCACAGACTTCCGACAAAGCGCGCCAGGAAGCCCAGGAAGGGGAAAAGGTGGTCGGAAAGGTCGTCCTGGGGATCGGGGAGGTCCGAAAGCAGGCTTTGGAACTCAAAGACGACATGAGCGCACTGGGCAAGCAGGCGGAAGGCATCGGTCAGATCATGAGTGTCATCTCCGACATTGCCGACCAAACCAACCTGCTGGCCCTGAACGCGGCCATTGAGGCCGCTCGAGCGGGCGAGGCTGGCCGCGGCTTCGCCGTGGTGGCCGACGAAGTCCGTAAACTGGCTGAAAAAACCATGATCGCCACCAAGGAAGTCGGTGACGCCATCCTGGGAATTCAAGACGGCACCAGGAAAAACATTGGCAACGTGGACCGCGCCGCCAGCACCATAGAGGATGCCACCGCCCTTGCGAACACCTCTGGAGAATTCCTGCGCGACATCGTCCTCCTGGTGGACCAGGCCTCCGATCAGGTTCGATCGATTGCTACGGCTTCTGAGCAGCAGTCCGCAGCGAGCGAGGAAATCAACCGCTCCATCGAACAGGTCGCAGCTATCTCCACTACAACCGTCCAGACCATGGGGCAGGCTTCCCACGCTGTAACCGAGCTCACCCAACAGGTCCACGTGCTCCGCGATCTCATCGAAGAAATGGAGGTCGGCGCGTTTGACGAATTCCTCGATCGGTGGCGTGCCGAGTCGTCATTCATCGCCAAAAACGCCCTGTCCGAAAGATACCTCACTCAGGACAACGAGCCGACGCAACAGGCCATGAGCGCCATGTTGAAAGATATTTCACTGAAATCGGAGTTCATTGAGGCCGCATTCATATTCGACACATCAGGGAAAACACGGCTGCTCTTCAACCAAGGGAAAGAAGGACCGAGCTTGGATCTGCACGAACGGCCATACGTCAAAGACGCCCTCGCCGGCCGGGCGGGCGCCAGCCCGGCCCCGTTCAAAAGCCAGTTGACGGGAAACTCCCTCATGGCCTTCAGCTCCCCTGTGTTCAATGGGCAGAAGGTAGCCGGCGGCGTGGCTATTTCCATTACGCTTGGTGCCAACATGGTGAATTATCTGGAAAAACGAAACAAGTGATGTCAACGCGTCCGCCAATTGGAAAGGGAAATGCTGCCCGGTAAAACCGGCAAGCACGTCAATCCCCTTGGCAGCAGAGGCAGAATGCGAGCAGCCTATGGCCGCCCGCATTCAGGAGGGTGCTGAGATTTTATCAACAACGGGACGGCTGAGAAACTTTTCAATATCCACTGCGTCGATCTGCTCGGGCTTGAGATGCTTCTCTGCAAAGACGCGGTAGGCTCCGCTGGTGAGGAACAGGTCGAACAGATCGGCGTCGATGTGCCTGTCTTTGCGCATAAAGCTCATGATGCGCAGGGCGTCGCTTAAGGTTTTGGCCTTCTTATAGGGCCGGTCCGAGGCGGTGAGTGCCTCGAAAATATCCGCGATGGCCAGGATGCGGGCCTGAACGGGCAGCGTCTGCGCTTCAATCCCCCTAGGATACCCCGTGCCCGCCATGGTTTCATGGTGCGCCGCGGCGAACTGCGGAACCCTGGCCAGTTGTTTGGGGAACGGCAGCTGTTCGAGCATGATCAAGGTGTGTATGGCGTGCTCCTTGATCTTGAAATACTCCTCCGGCGTGAGGGTGCCCCTGGCCACCCGCAGATTGTAAAGCTCGCCCAGATTGTACAGATGCCTGGGTACTTCCATGTTGATGCCGTAGGCCTTGGGATCATAGGATAGCCCCTCGCCCTTGGGCCTGCGGATCACGTGTTCCTTCTTGTCGGCCAGCAGTAATTCTTCGGCAGGCAGGGCCACAGGGGCAATTTTGCCGATACGCAGATGTTCGGCATTGGAAAGGCCCAACCGGTCATCGAAATACCGTTTCCAGGTCGTCTGAGCCAAATTCTCCAGGCGGCTGATGCGCTCGGGGTCCATAAATTCCCCGCCCACGTTGCATTCGGCGATAAAGGCAAAATCGTTCTTGAGCGTTTCTATACGCGTTTCAAGTTCCGCTTTGAGGGCCTCGGGGTCCGCTGCTGGACCTTGCAAGGCTTCGAGGTAAGCAATGCGGGCATCGCGCAGCAGCACCTCGAAGCGCATTCTGATCTCGTGGATGCGGTTGTAGATGGTCTCCAGTTTGGTGGCCTTGTCCACGACATACTCGGGCGTGGTAACCTTGCCGCAATCGTGCAGCCAGCCCGCCAGATGGAACTCCCGCCATTCGGTTTCGTTCATGTCGAAATCGGCGAACACGCCGTCTTCGGCTTCGCAGGCGGCCTTGGCCAGCATGGCCCCGATGGCCGGGACACGGGCGCAGTGCCCGCCGGTGTAGGGCGATTTGGTGTCGATGGCCCCTGCCAGCACCTGGATGATGGAATCGAGGAGCTGCGTCTGGGCCTGCATGAGGTTCTGGTTATCCTCGGCCACGGCGGCCTGGGAAGCCAGGGCTTCGATGAACCCCTCGGCCTCTTCACTGAAGGCCATCAGGCGGCCCGCACCGCTCACCCGCGCGTTGATCAGCACCAGCACGCCGAGAACCTCGCCTTTGCGGGGCTTGAGAGGCACCGCCAGAAACGATTGCGAGTGATAGTTGTGGCGCGTGTCGAACTCGAAGATGTCGGAAAAATCGAAATCGGTGCTTTCGTAGACATTGGCCACGTTGACGGTTCGCTCGGTGAGCAGCGCGTGGGCCACGGGATTGAAGTATCGCGGCTTGCCGTTCTCGTCGCGCAAGGCGATGGTATCCTGGGGCGCATTGCGGCCCGAAAGGCCGCCGAGGCGTAGTTCCAGGGTGTCGAACCGCACGATCTCGTAGGAGAGGGCGTCATCGCCCTGGCGGCTGAACAGGATGCCGCCGTCGGCGTTGGTCAGTTCCTTCTGGCCCTGGACGATCATCTCCATGAAACGGGCGTGCTGGCGTTCCATGGAGAGGGCGATGCCCAGCCGGACCAGGCCTTCAAGCTTCTCCTGGGCGGCCAGCAGTTCTTTGGTGCGTTCCTTGACCTTCTCTTCCAGGGTATGGGCATGCTCGGAGAGCTTCAGATGGGCTTTCTCCAGCTCAAGCTGCTGTTGTTGGATCTTGACGTTGGCGTCCTTGAGGCGCTCCTCGCTGCGGTCGCTCATGCGCACCAGGCGGTTGGTGGTCTTCAGGAGCTTGATGTAGTTCTTGAGCAGCCCCTTGAATTCCACCGGGAAGTCGGCCTTGTCGGCCTCAGCCAGGACGGCCTCGCCGTGCTCGATGATTTTCAGCTCAGCCTGGTAGGTATCGAAGCTCATGACGTTACACCGCTGCGTTGTTAAAGATGGCGTGGTCCTACAGCTCAAAGCCGATTAGCGCGATATCGTCGCGCCGGGCTTCAAGGCCCCTGTACTGTTCAACCGCCTCGAAAATGGCGGCTCCGTGCGCCTCGACAGGGGTATCCTCAAGAGCCACAAGCAGGCTGGCAAAGCGTTTCTTGCCGAAGCTGCGCCGGGGGCTTCCCCCGATCTGGTCTATCAGGCCGTCGGTGGTCATATAAAAACGCTGCCCCTGGGCGGCCGGAACCGTCTGGTTGGTGAAGGCGGCATCGTAGGACACGAAGCGGTAGCCAATGCCCTTGCGGTCCCCCTTGACCGTTTCCACGCTGCCGCCAATCACGGTGACCAGCTGAAAATGGGCGCCGGCGAAGGTGATACTGTCCCTGCCCGGCGGGATGTAGCAGACCCCGAGTTCCAGGCCATCGTCCGAGCTCTCCTCCTGACCATATTGCAGGTCCTGGCTGAGCACAACCTTCACATATTTGTTCATCCTTCCGATCAACCCCGCAGGGTCGCCGGGCAGCACATCAAGAATGGCCCGGTCCAGCGCCCCGCTGGAGATAAGAGTGATGAACGCGCCGGGCACGCCGTGGCCGGTGCAATCCGCTAGAATGAGCAGGACGCCCTGGCCCCAGGGCCTGATCCAGTACATGTCGCCCCCCACCACGTCGCGCGGTTCCCATACGGTGAAGTGATTGGGCAACAACTCGGCGAACTGCTGGGCTGCGGGAAGGATGGCCCGCTGAATACGGCTGGCGTAGCGGATACTGCCGGAGATGATCTCCATGGCGTTGTGCAGGCCGTCCTGAGCCTTTTTGCGCTCCGTGGCGTCCTGGCCGATGCACAAAAGGCCTCTCGGCTGGTTGGTGGCCTCATCGCGTATGACCTGATTGGTCCAACTCACCCACACCCGGCGGCCATCCTTGCAGATATTCTCGTTCTCGTTCTTCCCGTAACGGTCGCAGTGCTGGACGATCTCTCCCAAGAGCGCCCGTAGGTCGCGCCCGCCGGTTTCATTTTCCGGCACTATGGTGCCTACGATGGGGCGTCCGATGATTTCATCCTGCCCGAATCCGAAGAACGATTGGGCGAATTCGTTGAAGAAGGTGACGTTGCCGTCCATATCCAGCTTGAGGATGATGCTGCTGGCGCTCTCCACCAACTCACGGTATTTGCTCTCGCTTTGACGGATGAGATGCTGAGCCTTCATGCGCTCGGTCATGTCACGGAAGTCCTCGATGGCTCCGAGTACCTCGCCCTCGGGAGACAAGAACGGCGTGGCCGCGATGTCGCAATACATCACCGTTCCATCTTTACGCTTCTTGAGCACCGTTGTTTCCACACGGGTTTCGCCGTCCAGGATGCGCTGCATGGTGCATTCCTGCTCGCCGCAATCCATGCCGCCAAACAACTCGTGGCACTTCGTCCCCACCAGTTCCTCGCGGGTGAAGCCCGTCAGCTCCAGGAAGGCGTCGTTGACCTTGAGCACGGTGAAATCCGCACCGATAACCCGCATACCACCGGCCGTGGTGTTAAATATCTGGGTCATCTCGGCCTGGGCGCTTTTGATGGCCCGCTCGGCCTCTTTGCGCGTGGTGACGTCCTCCTGGATGCTGACGAAACCCAAGGCTGTTCCATCCTCGGCCTTTACGGGAGTAATGATGCTTTTGCTGTAAAACAGCGAGCCATCCTTTTTCCTGTTGATAAGTTCGCCATGCCAAGGCAATCCAGAAAGTATTGTCTCCCAAAGGTCGCGGATCAACACTTTGGAGGTCATACCGCTTGACAATACTTTTGGTTTTTTTCCAGACACTTCTTCGAGCGTAAACTGCGTTAATTTTTCAAAGTAGGGATTCACCCAACGGATCAACCCCTGGGTATCCGTAAGGACAACAGCGACCGGGCTCGATTCCAGAGAGGTAGCGAGAAATTTGAAACGGTTAAGGTCTTCCTGATGCCCTCTGCGGCTTTCCAGTAAGAACAACACCAGTATGGCCACCAGCAGCGTCAGCCCGCCGGTGCCGATTCCAACCACGCTTACGAGCCAAAATGGCATCCCCTTATCAATATTGGACACGGAAACAACAGTCCACATCCCTTGCGGATCAGCCCAGTCCACGGATCGCCGAGCGACATTGTAGTGCACGTTCTCAATGGTGACGGTATCTGCATCAGGGTCAAAGGGCAAAATGGCCGGATCTTTGCCGTCAAAATATTTCCCGAACTGTTTGAGCTTGCGCAGTTCCTCGAGACGCGCTTCGCTGGCAGGCGCAGTGATGCCATACAGCCAGTCCGGGCGCGACGAAGCAAACACCACTTTTTGCGGCGACAACAATACCGCCGTGCCGCCTGCGCCAGCCAACAAGGTGTCGATGGATTCTCCAGGCAATTTGGCCAATACGACGCCTACAGCCTTGGACGTTTTCTCCATCGAGGCATGTATGGGCGCCGCATAGTATATACCACGCTCTCCGGTATTGTTGCCGACTGCGGCATAGACGCTAGGCTTGCCACGCATGGCCTGGGTAAAATAGGATCTGAACCCGACATTCGCACCTGTCGAGTTGCTTCCATCGGTATCATGCGCTACAATTTTCCCGTTGGAATCAATAATATACACACCCTCAGCGCCAAACTGCTTCCGTAAGGGCGTCAGCAAATCTACTATGTCCGTTCCTGCGGCATCAACACGCGTTCCCTCAAGGACCGCCTGTTTCACACCTTGCTGGTTCAGGCCTGCAAGTATAACAGCGCCCATCACCTGGCTGTCTATGGTGTAATCCGAAAGAGCCAACAGTGTTTTTTCGGTATCTTTCTCAAGTCTTTCACGATTGTCAGCAGTCCTATTGCTTTTCAGCACCGCCACAGCGAAAAATGCCGCCAACGAGGCCAGCAATACGCACGCACCATACTTCGCGGATGTCCTTAGCATTTCTGTGAGCCGTTGATGATGCACGATAGGGATGGCTCCACTTGACAAGCAGCATTGTACCTGTTTTTGCTACAGATAGGCCTTGATGGTAAAAAAGAACCACTCCGCATTGACCTTGACAAACTCGTATTCAATTGCGCCTTTTGCGCGCCGGGCAATGTCGATGAAGCCCGCACCGCCTCCTAGTCCGATATCCGGGCTGTCATTTTTGAGGGCCTCCTTCCACAAGGCCTTCAGACCCGCCTTGTCCAGCCTTGATATCTTGGTAAGAACCGCCTTGATGCGCACGGCGTCGCTGGCATGGACGATATTGCCGCAGGTGACGAAGAATCTGTAGCCGACCTCTCCCACGGCCATGACGCCGTAGCTGATATCCGTGGCACCCTCATAGGTCTCGCGCTCGGCCGAATACCGGATGAGGTTCTGCATCTGCTCGATGAACACGGAGAATACGGATTTACTCTTTCTCCTGTCCATCACGGACAGCGACATCTTCTTCTTGAGGGTGCTGCCGATGCCTGGCAGCATGTCCTCGCTCATATAGCCGATGTAACAGAACTTGATGCCTTGTTCGTTCAACAACTTCCGAAAGCCCAACATCGTCTTGGCGAACATGGCGTCTCCGAACTTCAGAAGTTACAGTGCGGTAACACTCGGCAAACGTTTTTTACCAAGCCGGGACGCAGAACTAGAGTTTGGTCAGCTTGAAGGTTGCGTGTTCCAGATCCTCGCCGAATTCTTCGCCCAGTTCTTCCATATTGTCGTCGTCGGACTCGTAAGCCCAAGTAATGGTGACCGTGTTGCCCCGTTCAGCCGTAGCGTCCAGCAGTTCGAACAGGTTCATGAGTATTTTCGCGGTGCTGCTGTTGAAGTAGATGAACTCGAAGGTAAAGCTGACGGCAGCGCCTTCAAGGGCGTTCAAGTGTTTTTCCAGGCGCTCTATGACCGGGCCGTAGAACTCCTTGACATCTTCAGGGTAGGATTCCCCTTTGAGAACAAAGGTGTTGGCGCCGAAATCGAAGGCGACTTCAGGGGACCTGTCGGTGGCGCTGAGTTGCAAGATGCTCATTGAGTATTCCTTATTAAATGAAAGCCTTGAGAGTGAAGAAGAAACGATCTTGATCGACCTCGACGAAGTCGTACTCGATGCCGCCCTCGGCACGCCGGGCAATATCGATGAAGCCGACTCCGGCCCCCTTGCTGCCTTCGGGGGTATCTCCCTTGAGGGTCTCCTTCCACAGCGCTTTGAGGCCTTCCTTGTCCAGGCCCTTGATTTTGTCCAAGCCGTTTTTGAGACGGGGGGTGTCGGCTGCGCGGACGATGTTTCCGCAGGTGACGAAGGCTTTGCCGTCCGCTTCGCCCACGGTGAGAATGCCGTAGCTCAGTTCGGTGCTGTCGCTGTGGGTCTCGCGTTCAGCCGAGTAACGGATCACGTTCTGCATCTGTTCAACAAACACGGAAAAAACAGATTTACTTTTCTTTTTGTCCATTTCGGAGATTTCCATCTTCTTCTTGATGGTATTCCCGATGCCGAGCAGCAGATCCTCGGTCATGAAGCCACTATAACAGAAGGTTATGCCATTCTCATGGAGCTGATTTCTGAAGTTCAACATGGTTTGTGCGAGCATCCTTCCTCCGTATGACAAATTTTCTGGCAACAGCACCGTCTTATGGAGAACCCCGGGTGGCCGTTTCTCCCGATGACCGTCAAGAAACGCTCTGAAACCGGACCCATCGCCAAATCAAGAGAGAGTCCTCGCGCCGGGTCAGTATTCCAAACCCATAATGGAAACGTCGTCGCGCCTGGATTCGGAGCCCTGATGCGCCAGCAGGGCATCGTAGATATGCTGCCCATGCTGCTCGAAAGGAATCTCGGCAAGGGAAAGCAGCACTTCCTTGAAGCGGTTCTTGC
>JBBRUD010000119.1:0-11513 GCA_038248065.1 Desulfovibrionales bacterium
GCAACAAATGCGGCGTTTGAGGTCGCCTCGGAAGACTTGACCGCTTATTTTGGGGTTGGGATTGAGTGTTTGCGGTGAATCAGTCACTTACACGCGAAATGTCTGAAGGACAGGCTCTACACCTGAGCTATTATCTGCCGCTTATTTTCGCCTGCCAAGCCGCTGCACTTCAGGGGCTGCTCTTCAAACCGCTGCGCACCAATCTGGTTCTGGCCGTACTGCTGGCGCTGCTCTGTGCGCTGTTTCTCCATAACAAGGGGCATGATTTCTACGTTTCCAACGCAGAAGTGGCAGACTCCTGGCACAATCAGGAACGCTATAAGACTCTTGCAAGTTACCTTGCCGCCCTACCCCCAGAAAAGTATTTTCCCGTTATCGACAATGATTTCACCGCTCAGGCTGTCGAGTGGTATCTCAACCAGAGCACTCCCGCCCGCAGCCTGGCCGACTTCCGCGTGTCTCCCGGCCAAAAGCAGGTTGATCTCCTCTATTTCACTCAAGTTAAAGACGCTACAGGCAATGAAATGTCCAGGGTATTCATGCGCAATGACCTGCCCCCCTCATGTTTGCAAGGTGAGGTAGGCAAGATGGATCTATACATGCGATCCATTCCCCGTACCGGACACATTGACTGGAGCCCTAATTCACCCCTGGGAAGCACCAATGGCTTTCCTCCGTATGCACTGCTGAGCAGCATACGCAGCCTGGATAACATCCGTATCTACGCTTTTAAGCATTTTTACCTTTGTCCTGCGAAGGCAAAACGCTCAGCAGAAGCGGTTTTCCGCTTTGCATCCCCAAAGGCATTCCCGGCGGGAACGGTCTATCTGCTGCTCTCCGCGCAACTCCATAAGCCCGGCAACTGGTTATCCTTGGATGCCAGCTTCGACGGTGAAAAAGAAGTGAACGTTCTCACTCGTGATACCCCCTCTGATGACACTGTATTCTGGCTGCGACTTGATGCGAAAAAGCCTTTTACCACTCTGGATGTGCGCCTTAAAATGTATGTTTCAGGAGAATACGCTGAAAATATCAACGGTCCTCTTGAGCAAGTGCGAGCCGACAATCTACTCGCCTTTATCCCTTCAGATTCCAACCGCTTCCACAGCACCGGATTCAACGTGGCAGAACAAGGGCTGGAAACTCCGCAACCGGATGGAAACGGCGGTCTTTTCCGGTGGGGACATGACACGTCAACGCTTCGGTTCACCCTGGACCGACCCCAATCCATGTCTCTTCGATACGCGGCCGACAGTACGCTTCCCACGAAAATAGGAACCGTTCTGGTGAACAATCAGGTGGTCGGACGGATTGCCCTTCATGGCGGCCTCACTGCCGACCGCGTGGATTTCACGGGAAAATCCGGCGAAAATGTGGTTGAAATACTCTGGAGCGACAGTACCGGCGGAAACCATCCGCCTTCAGACGCCAAAACCGTCCGGTTTACGTCCCTTTATCTGGAGGCTGCCCACACGCACACTGTTAAAGGGAAAGACTGACTCTTTCCACACGCAACGCGGATGGCGCAACACACGCTCCACCCCGCCTGAGACGCATCGAGGAGGAAACTCTCACACGACTTAAAGGCCTGCGGTCCGGTATGAATCCCAGCAACTTCGGCTTGCACTCCTCCCCGGAGGCGTGAGAGTATTTTGCCGTTTCGCAAAGAGCTTGCCCCCGAATGTGGTTCCAATGCGCTCCGGAATGGATGAACTTATCCCTTTGCCGGGAACCAACACCATTACTCCGCTCTGAGTACGCTTGGAATATGCAGAGTTTTTGTGCGAGGTGTCGGTGCTGGTCCATCTGCGCTGTAAACGTTCATCCCGGCAATGCCGCTGGAGCTTTTGGTAACAATGCCCTCCGACCATTCACACTCATCACGAACGCAGAATCTGCTGGCGCTCATACTCGGCATTGCAGCGTTTCTCATAGTAACGGATATCCGCATACTCAACCCCACCTGGGTGGACTGGCTCTTGTCTGGAGACCCGGCCCAGCACTGGATGGGGTGGCAATTCTATAAAGATGCCTCCTTCTTCCAGCTTCCATTCGGAAAAAATACGAACTGGGGGATGGACATTGGCAGTTCAATAGTTTTTTCAGATTCCATCCCACTACTCGCCATGACCAGCAAACTGTTTAGGGCCATTCTGCCCAAAGCGTTTCAATATTTCGGCCTATGGATACTGCTGTGTTTTGTGCTGCAGTCCTACTTCGCCTTTAAGCTAACCTCACTGATGACTTCCAGCAGAGCCCTGCAAACCGTAGCCAGCGCATTTCTTGTTTTTTCACCGCCAATGCTCTGGCGCCTCGGCGGGCACTACGCGCTGGTCGCCCACTGGATGCTTCTCGCTTCGCTCTACCTCTACTTCGAAGATTCTCTCAAACGGACATGGTGGATTGCCCTCTGTGTTATTGCCGCTCTTGTCCACCCGTATTTTCTCTGCATGGTATTTTCCGTATTTTTGGCAGACATGCTCAATAGGACTGCCAAAAATACAAAGTATCTGCCCAATTCTCTTATTTTGCTTTGTTCAAATTTGATCATAACCTTTGCTGCTATGTGGTTTGCCGGATATTTTGTTCTTGGTGAAAGCACTGGCCGCTGGGGATTCGGCTTCTGCCACATGAACCTGAATTCTCTGTTCAACCCCTATAATGCGTGGTCCCTTCTCCTCCCGTCACGGGGAGAGATAAGCTGCGAATATGAAGGTTTCAATTACTTCGGTTTGGGGATGATGATTCTCAATCTTGTTGCACTTATAGCCATCTTTATCCCTGGAAAGGCCACTTTTCGATACAAAAACATACTGCCATTGAGTGTTCTTTTTATTCTCTTCACACTATATGCCATATCCAACAGGGTTTCCTTCGGCGAGCACCTGCTCTTTGAATATGATATCCCTCAATTTGCAGAACGCCTCACAGCGACATTCAGGGTTTCCGGCAGATTCTTTTGGATATGCTACTACATGCTTTACCTTTCTATCCTCTTTATCCTTATCAAAAAACTTTCAAAGTCTTGGTGTATGGCCCTGTTTTCATTTGCGCTGGCGTTGCAACTCATAGACATTTCCACTGCGATACAGCAGTTCCGCGACAAATTTTCCGACTCAAAACAGTGGCACAATCCACTCATGGATACCGTATGGCCGTCCTTCGCACAACGTTACAAGAATCTGCTTGTGGTGTTTCCAGAAGACTGCCCGGACGACTGGCTGCCAACATCGTATTTCGCCGCGATGAATGGCATGCGTATCAATACTGGCTATTTTGCCCGCATCAACCCTCTCACTCTCATGCAATCCAACAGTATTCTTGTTGCTGACATATTATCAAATGATTTCAACAACGATTCATTATACGTCTTCAGGGACGCCGCAGCCTGGGAACTGGCTCGCCTTGCTCCTGATCCGCACGACTTTGTTGACACTGTTGATGGTCTAAAAATTCTTGCCCCACATTACAACACGAGCGGCGGCACGATACACGCTGTACCTGCGTTCAACAGCGACCTCCTGCGGTTAACGCTCAAACAACTGCTGAGCGACCATGCGCCACTCGACTACGAGCTCGGGACAACGGCCTCATTCCAAGACAATGCTGCGGGAACAAACTTTCTCATTCAGGGCTGGAAGCACCCTGATGACAGCGGAACTTGGTCTCTTGGATTTAGATCTGTTGTGGCGGTGACTGTTGCAGCGCCACTGGAGCATGATGTCACACTTACATTTACAGCAAGAGCATTTGTCGTAAACAAACTCCACACCAAACAAAGAATAGATGTTTTCATCAATGGCGCGATGATCGGCACGATGGAATTTCAAGACTGGCTGGACAAATCCTTCAGCTTTGCAGTCCGCAAGGAGCGGATAAACAACCGATCCGGGCTGGCGGCTATAACCTTCAAGTACAAGGACAGCGTGACCCCAAAATCTTTGGGATTTGTCGATGGAGATGAGCTTCTTGCCCTGAAACTTCTTGATATGAAGATGGTGTATCAATAATCCGCGAATTTCCAGGCTGCTCCACAGCAGGGCAGACAGCCGTTTGGCCTTTGCCGCCGGGCCACTGCCCCCTCTGTTCAACAACGTGCACGGAACCCGCACACACGCTCAACCGCAGGACCAACTGCATCCCACACAGATATGTCCCCACAGCCCTGCGGACTCAGGCCATCTGGCGCAGGACCGGGATGGCGCGTTGGCGGACAACTTCAATGAACAGGCGGGTGTCATAGCCCATGGCCAGCAGGGTCAAGTACCGGCGCCAGCGAGAGGGGTTCTTCCGAACCACTGTCCACAGTTGCCGCCAGAACTGCACGCGATGGCGTGACTTCAGGCCAAAGACCCACACCAGATGGAAAACGATGCGGAGTTGGTTGAAGTCGTTTTTCGTGCTCAAGGAGGTGTTGGAGCGCTGCACGGTCCTGGCGCTCTTTTCCTGGGCGATGGCCTCGCGGGTTGGACGCATTTCCAGGATATAGCGCAGGGATCTGGCCATAAGCCGCGACGGCTCGTACAGGTTCTCCCAGGCGGTGATCTGTTCGGTTATAATATCTTGGGCAGGCCTCTCGGGCTGAAAATTCATGAATCCCGTGGCCATATCGCCCACGTCCCCTTCCAGGAGCCTGCCCTCGGCTTTCAGGCGCTCCCAAAGCCGCGTCTTGGGCACGGCTTGCAGGGTGTTGATCATCACGGGGGAGATGTTGGCGGCTTCGATAAAAGCCTCAATGCGGCTTCCCGCCGCGTCTGTCTCGTTGTCAAAACCCAGGATGAAGCTTCCGATTACCGTAAGCCCGTTCTTGTGGATGGTGCCGATGGATTCCAGAAGCGGAGTGCGCGTGTTCTGCAACTTGTCCGTGCCGATGAGCACCTCGGATTCCGGTGACTCGATGCCCACGAAGATGAAGGAAAAGTTGGCTTCGGTCATAAGGTCGATGAGCTCAGGCTTGTCCCCGAGGTTCACCGAGGCCTGGGTGAAGAAGGTGAAGGGCTCGGCGCGCTCCTTGTGCCAGGGAATCAGGGCGTGCAGCAATTCTTCGGCCCGCGCCGGATTGCCGATGAAGTTGTCGTCGGTAAAAAACACTGTGCCGCAGTGGCCGGTTTCGTAGATGGCCTGTAGTTCGGCAAGCACCTGGTCCACAGGTTTGTAGCGCGGGGTGCGCCCGAACAGGTTGATGACGTCGCAGAATTCACAGGCGAAAGGGCACCCCCGCGAGGTCTGCACGGGCATGGTATCGTAATCGCCAGGGTCTATCAGGTCGAAGCGGGGGACCGGCACGTCGGCCATGTCGGTTCTTCCGTCCGCAGTGATCAACTCGCCCGTTCTGCCCTCTTCCAGTGCCTTGAACAGCTGCCCCATGGCGTATTCGCCTTCGCCCCCCACCACGAAATCGCAACCTGCCGCAAAGGCCTCTTCAGGAGCGGAGGTTGCGAAGGGGCCGCCTGCGACGACGGTCTTTCCCAGCTTCTTGGCCCGGTCCACGATGTCCAGCAGGCCGTCGCGCTGCACCAGCATGGCCGAAACCATGACCAGATCGGCCCATTGCAAGTCAACATCTTCAAGTGGGCGCACGTTGCAGTCGACCAGACGCACGACAAAGGATTCCGGCAGCAAAGCGGCCAGTGTGAGCAGCCCCAGAGGGGGTACAAGGGCCTTTTTGCCTGAGAGCCGCAACATTTCAGGGAAGCTCCAGAAGGAACGGGGGAGCAAGGGACTAATCAGCAGAATATTCTTCACGCAAATCCTGCCTCTAAACCTGGGAACAGGTTTCGGTTGCCGGTGGCAACGAAAGGGTAGGAACACCTTCGTCAGCCACTCTTCAAGTTTTGCCCAACATACCGCTGTTTTTAGGACACGGCAACAGAACCCAAAAAAATCCCGCTGGAGGCTCCGATGTGGAGCCTCCAGCGGGGTGTTGGAGTGAAGAGCGTTTAGGGGCCAGCTGAACCGTGGCGCGGGATGTTGGGGTCGACCATGTATGTTGAACGGCAGTTCTTACAGTGTTGGTTCGCCTCCGCACCGGCTCACTTGTTAGCCAGCTTACTCTAAATATAAGCACTAACCATGCCAGGGGAAGAGGCGGCAAAACCGTCCGCTACGAGATTTACAGCTTTTAGCCAACACACTGTAATTTTGTTACTTTTCTACACGTACACTGCACTCGCCAACAGGAGCGGCTGCGAGTGGACCGCACCGGACCGAAGCGCGCCAACTTCGTGACGTAGCGAAGGTCTGGCAGAGGCCTGGAGGCCCTGAAACCGACGGAGGCATGACGAAAACGGGGAACGTCGACGGAGACTCGGCGGGACATGAAGGTTTGGCTGGCACCTCGCGCAGGACATCGCCGCTGCGAAATCTTGGAAATCCCGCTGAGACTTGGCAAAGTTATGAAGCCGAAGTTAAAACATGGAGCCAGACGGATGCTTGACCGTGGCCCTGCGGCCCACGCTGCTCGCACCAGCGGACGCAGAAATATGGGATGTCGTTCCTGGACCCCCTGGGCGCACATGCGAGGCGCTTTCCTTCGCAGCGGGGGAATGCCGTTGTGCGAAACGGTCGGAGTCTGTTACAGGGCACTGACTGATGAGCCAGGGGGGCACCATGGCTGATATACGCGGCAGAGGGCGATGTCCGGGCGGTAGAGGTTTGCGGTCGTGTCCGCATGTTGTCTTTGTCCTGGCCGTCTGGGCTCTATGGGCGGCGCTGCCTGTTGCAGGCCCGATGGCCCTGGCCCAGGACGAGATGCCGCCCTGGACGGTGGAACCCCTTGCTGCCGTGCCACCTGCCCAGCCCGCAATGGCCGCGCCATCCATGAAGGAAACCGCCGTAACACTGGAGAAGGCCCAAAACGGCCAACAGGTACTGAAGTATCTGGGCCTCACCCTGAGCGTGGAACAGAAAAAGTTCCTGAACGCCAACAAGTTCCTGCTCATCCCCAAAAACGCCACCACCTTCAAAGGCGCGTTCGGCGGGGCCTGCAACAGCGCCGAATCCTGGGACGAAATGTTGGGAATGTTCGACAGCCTGTGCGGATCAAGTATCATCCAGGAGCGCAAGCCGGAGAACGTCAAACTGGTGACGCCGGATCTCATGCTGCACGCCCTGCACAAATATTTCGACAACACCCTGGAGTACGTGGAGGTGACGGAACTTTCCCGGCAACTGCTCGGCTTTGTACAGACCGTGCGGGCAGGCGCAATGGAGGCCGGGAGCGCAGCGGCAACAGCAGAAAAGCAGTCTCCGGCAGCAGCTTCGGCACCAGCACCCGTACCGGCGGCGACTGCGCCAGCACCAGTCCCTGCGGCGGCACCTCCGGTAGTTGCTGCGCCAGTGGGTAGCGACAACTCAGCAGCAACAGCCAAACACGCCGGCGAAGGAGCACCCAAACCCCAGGCCACCGGCGACGTGGCCGCAACGCACTCGGTCCGGGGCACCGTGGACCCACCCGCAACAGACAAAACTGGAAACAAATCGCCCTCCGCGTCCGGGCCAGGCGCGGGCACTTCACCCACGGTCGGTCCGTCCAGCGGCATGCCTGCCTCAACGGCCGGAACCACCGAACGGCTGGCTCGTGGCTACGAGCGGCTGGCCGCGCAGATGACCGTAGCCCTGGTCCTGTTGGAAGACGCCGACTGGGCCAACCCCGGCGGCGTCCTTATAGAACGTCCCGAGGGCCAGAGCGGGCCGGAGGGAAACACGCCCGCCCCGACCCGGCGCGGCACAGTGGAATCCGCCTTGCAACGGCTGCGCGGCCTGGAGCCGGGGTTTTCTCCCCAGACAGTCCAGGCCATGCGCCAGGAGCTTCAAGCCATCCATGAAGCCAAAGCCCTGGCCGCTTCGCCTCTGCGCGCTGCCTACGACCCGACCGGATCCCTCCAGACCGACTACACCCAGTTCACGCCGCGCGGCCATTACGCCAAGAGCCCGGCGCTTCGGGCCTATTTCCGAGCCATGAAATTCCTGAGTCTTGGCGGCTATCCCCTGTCCAGCCAGGACGGACTGTCCGACAGCCTGCTGCTCATGGAACTGGCAGCCCGGCCCGGCCCCGGCGGCGCTCCGGCCCAGGAGGCCTGGAGCTCCATCATGGCGGTTACCGGTTTCTTCGCCGGAACCCCCGACGATGTGGGCTTTGCCGAACTGGCCGCCCTGGTGGGCAAGACCCTCAAAAAGGACGCCCTCACCCCGGCCGAATCAGTGGACCCGGCTCTGCTGGACAAGCTTGCCGCCAACCTGTCCGCCCTGCCCAGCCCCAGAATCGCTGCGCCGGACAAAGGCAAAACCTTCCGGCTGTTCGGAGAGCGCTTCAGCCTGGATGCCGGAATCCTCGACCGTCTGACTGCCGGGCGGCAGGATCAGGGCCTCAAGCTCCCGGCCATGCCTTCGGCGCTGTTCGTGGCCGCCGCTCTGGGCATGAAACCGGCCAGGGAACTCACCTCCGCCTTTCTCAAACGCGCCCCCGAGGGGTTCAGCCAGCCCGAAGTCAACGCCTTCCTGACCCGCCTGGATCAGGAAACCGCCAAGGTGGCCGCCCTGCGCGAAGGCCAGTGGTACAGCTCCCTGGCCTCGGCCTGGCTCGGGGTGCTGCCCGCACTGCGCGGCGTCTACGGCCAGGGCTACCCGGCCTACATGCAAAGCCCGGCCTTCCGGCTCAAAGAGGTGCAGACGCTCCTGGGCTCCTACGCGGAACTCAAGCACGACACCATTCTCTACGCCAAACAGTTGCTGGCCGAATACGGCGAAGGCAGCGATCTGGAGCCGCCGCCCGTGCCTAAAGGATTTGTGGAGCCAAACCTGGAGTTCTGGAACCGCTTCAGGCGGGTGGTGCGCTTTGCCAAAGAAGGGCTGGGGGCTGTACAGTCCCTGCGCGCCGAGGTCCGCAAGGGCCGCATCGCCCGGTTCGACGACGACACGGCCTTCCTGGCCTCCCTGGCCATGAAGGAGGCCCGCAATACCCCAGTAAGCGCCGCCGAGTACGAAAAGCTGCGCACCATGGACCTGACCTACATGGGCGCGCCCTACTCCAGCCAGGTGTTCTACGAGGACGAGGACCGGCGCAGCGGCCTCATCGCGGACATGTTCACCAACGTGAAGGATGGCCGGATTCTTTACGAAGCCACGGGCGAGCCCTACGTGCTGCTGGCTCTGGTGGCCAACGAGAACTCCCCAAGGCTGGTGATCGGCGTGGCTTTCAACCACTACGAACTCACCGGCCCCCTGGGTGTGCGTGAAACCGACCAGACCTGGCAGGCCAGGATCTACGAAGGCCATGGCGAGGCCCCTGTGAAGAACTTCTGGTATCAGGGGCTCACGCCCGACGCTAAATGACGATAAGGCGAGGCCTTACGGCCCTCCTGCTGCTGGCCCTTACCCTCACGCCTGGAATCGCGTTGCGCGGGGACGCCCTGGCACGGGCCAACGGCCCGGCAGATGAACTGGAAGCGCCTTTCGCCGCCATGTACCCCAAGCGCGAACTCTTCGACCGGTCCATTGCCGGTGTTAAGCCCTTGCCCGGCCAAGAGCGCGTCACCGGGGTCACCGTGCCCCACCATCTGCTGGCGGCGGACCTCATGGCCCTGGGCCTCTGCCGGGCGGCAGAGAGCCGGGCGGGCAGCGCCGTGGACCGCGTCATCATCCTCTGCCCGGATCACTTCCGCAAATCCGACACGCCCTTCGCCACCACTGGCCGGGATTTCGACACCCCACTGGGTCCGGTGGCCACCGACCGCGAAGCGGTGCGAACGCTGGTGAAAAATCCGCTGGTCAGTCGCTCCGCGCTTTTTGCCCGCGAGCACGGCATCCAGGCCCTGTTGCCGTTTATCATCCACTCTTTTCCCAAGGCGCGCATCGTGCCCATCGCAGCCCGCATTTCGGCAACGGCCACCGATTGCGACCGCCTGGCCACCACGCTCGGGCCGCTGGTCACCCCGAACACGCTCATTGTCCAAAGCACGGATTTCTCCCACTACCTGACGGACAAACAGGCCGCGCGTAAGGACCAGGAAACCCTGAACGTCCTGGCTCAAGGCGACGCCGGGCGGATATTTGCCCTGCACCAGCCCGGCAACCTGGATTCCAAGGCGGCCATGTACCTGCAAACCGTGTTGCAACAGCGCCTCTTCGGTGCCGGGCCGTCGGTGCTGGCCAACCGCAACGCCAGCCACTACGCCAAACACCCGGTGGAGCGCTCCACCAGCTACGTGGTGGCCCTGTACGGCCAGGGTGCTACTCACCAGGAAGGACAGCGCCGGGCAACGGTCACTCCTCGTTCACCGCGCGGCACGGCCCCTGCGCGTGGCGCTGAAGGCAGACGATTGCACGCGGATGCCACAAGACGGGCAAAGCCGACTGCACTGCCGGGAAACACTCCGCTGCCCCCCGGCTCCCCAGCCCTGGCGTTTCCCCCGCGCGGCCCAGCACTGGGGCCTGTCCCTGACGCAGCCCCTGCTGCGCCCCGGCAGGCCGAGTCGACATTTCACGCAAGCGGCGTGGACGGTGAGCGCTTCTTCCTGGCCGGTGACACCTTCTTCGGCAGGCTGCTGGCCCGGCCCCTGGCGGACGCTCAAACCCGCAAACGCCTGGTGGAGGGGGTGCTGGCCCTCACCGGCGGGGGCAAACTGGTGGTGAACCTGGAAGGCGTGCTTCAACCGAAGTGCGGTTCGGCGAGCGGCACACCCAACAGTACAAACGGCAATGCGTCAGGTGGCAATTCGGGCAGTGATTCGGCTGTGAGCCGCTCCGACAGTACGGCAGGCCATCCGTCGGGTGGCCCGCCCAATCCCTACGAACTGTGCATGGAGAGCACCCTGTCCCTAGAGCTCCTCAAGGCCATGAACGTGGTGGCCGTGAGCCTGGCCAACAACCACAGCCACGATTTCGGCCCCGAAGCCTACGCGGCCATGAAGGCGCAACTTCTAGCCGCCAACATCATCGTGCTGGAACACGGCCAGATAATGGACCTCGGCCCATTGCGCATTGCCGCCTTCACCGACCTGGAAAACGGCCGAACCCGCCGCGCATCGGCTCTGCCACAAGAAGCCCTGGATGTTCTCCCCGGCCTCTCCGGGGACAAGCGCCCGGACGGCCCGGCCAAGGACAACCCTCTGGACGCCGCCCGGACGGACACACCACAGGCAAGCCTGTCCAAGGACAAACCCCTGATCGCGTTCATGCATTGGGGAAGAGAGTTCACGGCTGTTCCCGGCCCGCGCGAGCGTTTGGTGGCTGGCTGGCTGGAGGCCAAGGGCGTGGACATCATCGCCGGGAGCCACCCGCATGTGGCCTCAGGCCTTACGTGCGACACTCGTCTTTGCCAGGCCTACAGCCTGGGCAATTTCATCTTCGACCAGACCCGTCTGAACGCGGGCGGCAGCCTGCTGGAGGTGACCGTGTTTCCGCAAGGAACGTGGTTCACGCGATTGATCCCGGCGGGCAACCTGGCCAGGGCGCTTTTAGGCGGGCACCCATCGGCGCAAAGCTATACGGGGGGTCCGGGGGGCCATTGGCCC
>JBBRUD010000120.1:0-11485 GCA_038248065.1 Desulfovibrionales bacterium
GCGAGGCTATTTCTGCTGTAGCAGTGGCAATGTTACAGATGATATTATCAAACAGTACATTGAGAGTCAGGACGTTAATAGTGACGATGGCTTCAAAGTTGAAGGGGATGACCAAGGATAATCGGCTGCAAGCCGATCCCGCCAGCTTTAGCTGTTAAATGAAGCCACCGCCTTCAGGCGGTGGAGTATTCACTCCCCACCGCCTGCTTGATGACTTCCTCCTCAAGCTCCTCCAGCCAGTTCTCGAAGAGGGTCAGCACCTCCGGGTGGGCCACGGCCATAAGCTGTTTCGACTGGGCCACCTTATCCACCAGACTCTGGCACATCTTTGTTGGATCGACACCTTCGTCCATGCATTCGGCGAGTCAGAGGTGGACCAACCCGACAACCTTATCTTCAGCCGGCTCGCCGAGCATCTGCCCTATAAATCCTCGTTGCTCCGTTTCATTCAGAAGGGGGAAGATATCCCGTGCCGCGTGGGCCACGGCATCGGCCGCCACTTTTGGCTCCATGCGACTGAGAATGCCCTTGATCTCGTTCATATGAAGATCTCCTTTCAGGCTCAGAAGCTTTTTCTTTCCGAAATAAGGCTCTCGGCAAGCCTGTTCATGGCTTTAAGAACCTCGATAATGTCCAGACGGCTTAGCTCGTAGTAGACGAATGGGCCACGGCGCTCGATCTGAACGAGCAGGGCACGTTTCAACTCCCGGAGGTGGTGCGAAACGAGGGGCTGTGACAGGTTCATGTCCTCGACGATCTGGGAAACAGACTTCTGCCCGGAATCCAGATACACGAGGATGCGCAGCCTGTTCTCGTCCGACAAGGCCCTAGACAAAAAGGCCAGGTCGGCAAGCTTCCCGCCAAGCGCGGAGAGATCATCGTCGTCGAGCGGCACCGGACCTCCTAACCACCATAAGCATATAAACAGATATTTATATGAGCTCTAAATGACGGCTCGTCGAGAGGGAAACGAGCAATCAGGCTTCGCGTACGATTTTTGCCAAATCGTGTCCTGGCCCGAATATGGCCATTCTCGGGGCAGGTTAGCCGATCCGTCAGGTAACTTCCTGTCTGAAGCAGCCGCTCTGACCATGCCCTCCGAGGCTGAAGCGATTCTTCGGTACAAATCGCTTCATCGGTGCATCTTACTAGTATATTATTGAAATATTTAAAATTAAACAACGTCATTGCCTGTGAAGCTTTTTGGCGATACTAATCGCTTCACGAGAGGCTCTCATGGAAAAGAAATATATCTGGCAACTGCCGGAATGGCCGGAATTCACCTGGATCAAAGAAGGCATCCGGGATTCGCTTGAGCGTTACCAGAACGCTCGATTTCGGCTTACAGCTCTTGCCAAGTATCTCGGATTTGATGAGTGCAATCAGGCCTACGCCGATGCCCTGACGGAAGAAGTTGTTCAAAACTACGCCATAGAAGGTGAGCGCTTGGATGTGGCTTCGGTTCGCTCGTCTGTTGCGAGGCATCTCGGCATGTCCACAGCCGGAATGCCGACTCCAGACGAGAAAAGCCGCAGGGCGGTGTCCGTCCTGCTAGGCGCTATGGAAAACAAGAATATGCCGTTAACGGTTGAACGGCTCAAAGGTTGGCACGCGACACTGTTCCCTGAGGGCACAGTGTCGCTGAAGGGGTTTGTCAGGGGCGACTGGCGTGGAGAAGGTCCGATGCGGGTGGTGTCGCACCGATATGATCGCGAGATCGTCCACTACGAAGCGCCTCCTGCGAGTCAAGTTGATTCCGAGATGCGGCATTTTCTAGACTGGTTCAACATGACCGGTTTCGATATGGACGCCGTGGTCAGAGCCGCGCTTGCACATGTCTGGTTTGTGACCATACATCCGTTTGATGACGGAAATGGCCGACTGGCCAGAATCATCACCGATCTGGCGCTGGCTCAGGGCGATCTTGGCGAAACGAAGCTCTACTTCTTGTCGAACCAGATAGAGAGGAACCGGAAAGAATACTACGCAGTCCTTGAGCAGGCCCAGGGGGCGAGTCTGGACGTGACGGACTGGCTGGGTTGGTTCTCCCGCATGGCAGAAAAGGCCGTGAACAACGCTTCGAAACGGGTCGAAAGGATCATTCGAAAAGCGGAATTCTGGAAAATGAATGCTGACGCACCACTTAGCGAAAGGCAACGAAAAGTTCTGAACAAACTTCTCGATGCGGGAGAAGAATTCGAAGGCTTCATGAACACGCGCAGGTACGTTGCGATGGCTAAAGTCAGCCGCGCTACGGCGTTTCGCGATCTGACGGCCCTTGTCGCTCTTGGGATGCTGGAAGAAAACATCGGGAGAGGCCGTAATGCCAGCTATAGTCTCATCTACCCTCTGTCGAAACGCGTACATCTAGCTTTGGAGTCTAATAGCATTTTTATACGAGGACTTGAACTGTACAAAGAAATTGACTCACTCAAAGAGAACATATTGCATGCGCAACAAAGCAGTGTCAGCGTTTTCGACGTGGCGTTTCGCAAGAGCTTGAGGACGCTTGACGAACTTGAAAACGAATTCAAAGTCAATCAAGATAATCTGTCCCGTGAACTGAATCTTCTTAAGGAATCCTTCGGTTCGGTGGATTTAGCCAAGGCTTTGAGTCTTTCGTTCTCGGCACTTCCGGTCGTGAAGACGTTCATCAAGGAAGTAGTGGGACGAAATACAAAAAGCCCAGGAGTTGAAAATAGGCGTTAACGTCTGCGGCAGCTTCGAAAAGATTCATGACGGAGATTCTAAAGAAACCAGCATGAAGGAAAGCAACTCAATCCGTGATGCCATTGTGGCCTTCGTCCATTCGCACAGGCGCGGGAAGCGGATCTATTGCGCCAAGGATTTCCTCCGCCTGGGGAGCCGGGCGGCGGTGGATCAGGCCCTGTCGCGCCTGACCAAGGCCGGAACCCTGCGCCGGGTTGGCCGGGGACTTTACGACTGGCCTCGTGTCAACCCTGTGGTGAAGAGAACGGTTCCACCCGACCCTTATTCGGCCCTCAAGACCATCGCCCGCAAGAACGATCTGCGCATCTTCCCAAGCGGGATGGCCGCTGCAAACAGCCTGGGCCTGACCAACGCCGTGCAGGTCACGCCGGTCTTCGGCACGGATGGCCGAAGCAGGACCGTTAAGATAGGCAACACCTCCGTCTCCCTCAAACACGCAGGCCGGGAAGTGCTGGCCTGGGCGTCCCGCCCGGCCTTCAACGCCTTCCTCGCGCTCTCTTGGCTGGGAGAGGCAGTCGTGAGCCGTTCGCCCGACATCCCCGGCATCCTGCGCGAGAAGCTCTCCCAGCGGCAGAAACGCGATCTGCTCAAGGGTTTGGCTGACCTACCCCCCTGGATGGTTCCGGTGGTGCGCGAAATCGCCGTGGTGGAGGCCTAGCCCGTGCCTCTCAATCCGATATTGCGGGAGTTTCTGAAACACTCACCCAAAACCGGAAGGACACTTACCTCCTAGCCAGAGTGCGGCTTCAGGCCGAACCGCCCGCCATGGAGTAGGATGTTTTTGCCTGCTCGGGCTGGACTTGATCCACGTGCGTCCCCCGAGCCATCTTGTATGCCTTTCAAGGGCGGAACCTTGCTCTCCTGTAGTGCTCGAGTTCTTGCTCTCAGTGACGTTCTACCATGCTCTCACCATGCCTTGAGCAGCGCCGCCGGCTATCGGGGGGGGGGCACAAAGGTGCCGAAAAAGTGTGACACGAATGCCCCTCCAATCCGGTCCTGCAGGACGCCACTGAGGCGGTTGGGGAAAGCGTCAGGCCGGGCTTACAAAGTCCTGTCCAGGCTAGACAGAAGGCAGCTCAGAAGGACTGTTATGTCGACTTTGGGACGAATAACTCGCGCGTGGTCTCATCCTTACACACGACGAGCCCGCAGTGCGGTTTCGTCGGCCTATCCAGTTAGCTATCCATATCCTCGATAACGTAAGGAATGCGCATGGTTACCCCCCCATCACTCCTCTCCACGCATCAAACACCACGAAAAATAGTTCTCAATCTGGGGAACCATTCTCTTGACTCCCCCCGAAACAATGGTAATGTTTCTCCATGAGCGGACGGGAAAAGAATATGCGGGTGGTGAAACGGGCCGCCCTGGTGGCCTTCTGGGAAGACCACGCCCAGGCCAAGGCCCCGCTTGAAAACTGGTATGACACCATCACCTCGCGGCATTGGAATGATTTTTCCGACTTCAAGCAACACTACTCCCGCTCGGTTGATGCTGTTGGGGGGGACCGATTCGTCTTTAATGTCGGAGCGTTTCGTTTGGTGGCGAAAGTTGATTTTACAGACCACATCGCCTTCGTGCGCTTTATTGGCACACACGCTGCTTACGACCGCATAACGAATATTGAAACGATTTAATGGGATTCGACACCTCTCGCAGCGTCCTCTTGGAGGTGCAATTATGGAACGACTGATCAAGACCGAAGCAGATTACAACAACGCCCTTACGATCATTGATGAACTCATGGATCGCGAGGGCGCGGATCGCGATTCGGAACGCTTGGAGTATTGGGTCAAGCTCGTGGAATTCTACGAGGACGAGCACTACCCCATTGCCAAGCCTACTCCCCTTTCGGCCATCCAATTCGCGATGGAACGACTGGAACTCTCTCGGCGCGATCTGGAGCCTTACATCGGAAACAAGAGCAAGGTGTCCGAGGTGCTTTCCGGGAAGCGTCCGCTGACCCTGGAGATGATCCGCCGCCTGCATGCCGCACTGGGCATCCCCTTGGACACCCTGGCCCAGGACGTGCCCGCCCAGGTCGACGAAATCGACTGGAGCAGGTTTCCGGTCCGGGAGATGACGGGTCGTGGTTGGCTACCCGCTGCGGCCGGGGCTGAGGCCGCCACGGCGGTCCAGGGCTGGTTCGCCAGGGCGGGGCTTCATACCGGCGAGCTTGCCCATTGTGCTCGAAGTTCGACCAGGCTTGGAACCCGTGGTGATGCCTATGGAATGCTGGCCTGGGTTTCAGGGGTTCGAATCCTCTCAGCTGCGCAAGATATTCCAGGTACTTACGACAGGGCTGCGTTGACGGAAACATTCTTTCATGACCTGTTCGCCCTGAGTCCTGCCGAGGGCGGCCCCTTGCGTGCTCGCGAGTACCTGGCCGGGTTTGGGATTCACCTGATTGTGCTTCGGCATTTCGCGAAGACCTACATGGACGGAGCGGCCCTGTACGCACCGAACGGCAACGCCGTGGTCGGACTTACCTTGCGCCACGATCGGTTGGATAACTTTTGGTTCACGTTGGCTCACGAGCTCTCCCATCTGGCCAAGGGCCATGTGGAGCCCGGCTGTTTCGTAGTGGACGACCTGGAAACCCGGAGCCAGGACGCCATTGAGCACGAGGCCAATGCCTTGGCCACTGCGATGATGATTCCACGCGAGGTTTGGGAGGCGACACCCCCGTCCGGGCGAGCCACCCTGGATTTCGTTCTGAGCACGGCCAGGACGCTCAAGATCAGCTCGGCTATCGTTGCGGGCAGAGTGCGCAATGAAACGCGCAACTTCAAGCAATTCTCGAAGATTGTCGGCAGTGGCACGGTCCGGGACCTGTTTTCCGAGTGGGCTGACTAGCCGCAATAAGGAGGCTGCCCTACCCCGGAAGAGGTGAAGCAGGAGATGGGATGATCCAGCTGAAAGGTCAAGTCAGTTCAGACCACACTTTTCAATTTCAGTAGATCAATCGCGACAATTTCAGAAAATTTCTCATAAATTTCTTCGTGATGTCTTTGAAGATAGTCAGCAACCTTCTCGTTGTTCATCATCCTTTTCAAGTAGGATTGGACCATGGTTAGATCAAGCATATTCGTGCCATAGGATTCTTCCTGGGCTCGAATATCCTCACTCAATGATATGCTTTCTTCTTCCAGTCGCATACGCTTTTCCAGGGCAGCCGGTGAGAGCTTTATCGTTTTCGCGCTTTCAACAAGCTGTTCCGCTGGCGTGCCGTCCAGCAGGCTTTTGCCGAAAAGGTAGCTGTATCGGTTCTGGTCGTTCATGATCATGGCGACCTTGATCTGTCGCATAGGTTTCATTTTTTTTAGAATCCCGAAGACACTGGCCGACATGATTTTGTCTTTCAATAAATCGATTGCTTCTTGACACACCCCATCCAACATCCTTTTCTTGTTTTGAAGCGAGCATATATCAAGATTCAGAGCAGCGGCGAGCTTTGCTTCAGACACTCCAGCGTTCAAAGCCTTAATAATCATTTTGTGTTCTTGAATCGCTGAAAGCCGATTGATGTACTTGTTATAGGTATAGCCTTCGTCATCCACTGATACCAGACATGTTACCCGCTTCTCGCCCAGCTCGATAAGCGCCATGATCCGCATATGTCCGTCCAGAAGAAGATATTCATTTCCCTTGTTGCAAAGAGCCACAACCGGAGGCTCAATAAGACCGACCTCACGAATAGATGAAAGTATTTGAATATATTTTCTTCCGTATTTCAAATTGGGAGAAAGTGTTTTAGTACAACGTAGGTCCGCAATGGCGAGGTCGACTAGCTCTTTTTCAAAGCCCTGCTTAATTCCAGTGGTCATATTATCGCACCTTGTGCATCTGGTCTGCCAACCGCTTAGGAATGTCGTTTAAGCCTTCGGCCTTCAACTGGTTGGAAAAGTGTTCATCTTTCAAAATTTTGTTCAAGGCAGCGGCAGCATATGTCAGCACCTGCTTTAAGTAATCTGCTTTGGCCATCAGCCGCTTTTTGCTTTTGATATTTCTATTATAAAATGCGACAAGTTCCTCACTGGAAATATATTGCCTTTTGTAAGATGTTGAGAGTTTTTTGCCATAGTGATTGCGTCTATCGAGCAGCTTCTGAACGGCAATAAGTTTGCTTCCGCTCAACTGCCCAGTTTCAATGGCGTTTGTCAGTGCAAGCTGTACGGAAGATTCATCTTCACTGGCTATTTTTAAAGCGATATACAGTGGAACACGTTTTTTCTCTACTGCGCTAACAAGACGATCCTCTCCATTATCTAGAAGCTTTACGACGCCATGAATCCAGTCACGTCCTAGACCAGTTTTGTTGGCTATTTCTATTTCATCATATCCACGTTGCTTTAGTTGTTTTATGGCGTTCAGCAATTCCAATGGGTTGATATTACGTCGAGCGATATTTTCAATCAAGCTCATGATGTGAGCAGTTTCTTTGCTGGCATCAATCAAAATTGCGGGAATCTTCGCTTCGCCAGCATCAATAAAGGCTTCTAACCGTCCTTGCCCGCAAACCAAGTCATACTTTTTACTTGTATTAGCATCCGTACTCAGTGTCACCGTAATCGGACGTTTCAAACCGACGTTACGAATATTGCGCCGTAAATCTTCAGCAATAACCTGGTTACGAACCCGTGGGTTCAGGATATGAACTTCACTTACAGGGACAAGAATTACTTCGTCGTTTTTCATGTCATATTGCCTCGTCAAGAGATATATTTACGCCCATTCCCAACAGATACTCCAAGCTATCCGTGCGAAAACTGTCCAACAGTTCAGCATTCTCATCATGCAATTTTAACTCATTGCTTTCAAACTCCAATGCTGGCAAGATATAATAGTCGTGTATACTTTCATTTTGAGAATCCATGCGTACGGCGACAGTGATGTCTGGATGAAGACCCGTGTCGAAGCGAATTTTCCACCGGCGCATTCCGGATGGGGTTATAAAGCACCTGCTGATAATTATTGATATGAAAAGATTGTAATTCAGTTCCAGTAAGTTTGTACTAGGATCGACAAAAATCGTCCGTCCGCAAACCTTCTCTATGTCAGACACGGTCTGTGACAACACATCGCTGTGCAAAAAACGCAACCTTTTGTTGATTTCAACATATCTGTAGTCGCGTTCTGGGATATATCCGATCAGACGATACGCCCGCAACAAACCTCCAAAACGGGTGCAATAAACACTGCTCGGAGGCATGTTTTCGGATTCGTCAATGATCATGGCAGAGAGTCGGCCTGTTTGAAGCTGTAGCGAGTTGAGGCGCGTAAGAAGATCGGCATCGGATATTTTCCGGTGCCGCTCCCGGATTAAGTTCTGAACCGTATAATAGCGCTTCGCATCCACCACAGAAGGGAACGCCCCTTCTTTTCTCACCCACTCGCTTTCGGGATTTGCCTTTAACTTACTTTTCAATTTGCCTGAGCTGCGGTTGAACAGATTGTTTCCGATATATTTTTCATTGGTCAGCGCTTCTCGCACGGTGCCCCTCGTCCAAGGCCTTCCAAAGTCCGTCAACCAGCCTTCGGCATTGAGCCTATCCGCGATCTCCGTTTCCCGTCTCCCGGCAATGAACTGATCATACATCCAGCATATCTTATCTCGCTCCGACTCAGGACCTGGGACCAGCACAACACGTTCCGTCTGTAAACTTTTGCGCTGCCCGATAGCTAATTCCTGCTTCGGCTTCCCATACTCATCCAAAAGCATCCGGCGAAGGCCGAACCCTGCCGGGCCACCCTGCCGATATCCTTTTAAAACTAAATTGCATTGGCCAATGAAGACTTTTTGCGAAAGCTGGCGGCAATAGTCACTAGCGCTTTCATCCTTCAACATGGTCATAATACGATCAGCGAGTGAACTTGTCATTGTCAGAGGCTTGTCACAAGCTTGGCAGATAACCCCTTTGCGGTCCAGTTGCATACGGTAAAACTCGGCTTCACGGCTGTCGACAAAGCGACCCCACCGGCTGTCATCCAGATATAATACGATCCGGTAGTCATTGCGCCCAGACTCGACATCATCAAGCAGGGCTTGAAACTGTTCTCGTTTTTCAGCGGTCATCCCGCTTACGCCCAGGTCGGCGTAGACCTTAATGATTTCTATGTCGTAGCTCTCTGCGTAAGCACGTATTTCCCGCTCCTGATTTTCTGGCGACTCTACCTGCAGCTCCGTGGACATACGAATATATATAGCGCCTTTCAGGCATAAACCCTTTATCTCCTCCATCGTATATGCAGCTTCTGCCTGTCGCATTTGACGGATATCTCCTTGCTGAGACTGAAAATATTCCAGAATCAAATGTTCAACCCAGGAGGAGCTGCATGTCCAGAAATAATTTGTGGCAAATTTGCCACAGCAACAGATCGGCGAATAATCACCTTTCAAAGGATATCGTTGTGATTATTAGAAGACGGGGCTTGACTTCAAAGCAGATTGCCAATGACCTCGTGATTTCAACCGAGCGCGTAAGAAATTGGTATTATAAGGGAACTGGCATGACAGCTTTTGATTTGCTTCGACTAATGGGAGAATATGAGTTTATCAGGATTTTTATTGACGAAATACTAGCTGAATATATTAAGCGCTAAACAGACTGACAATACCCATCGATATTGAGGAGGTTGCATCATTCCCTGCGCCCATATTATTCGTCAGAATTCGCCTGCATTGATAAGAATTTCTTTCTTTACTCTCAAAGAATTTCTGGGTAGACCACGAAGCAATTTCCGACGGCAATGCGAGCTGGAATGAACTGTCAAAATTCTGATTGAACAGGTGTATTTCGCTGACTTCAGTCAGGTGGGCACAAGGCTCTTGCCCCCACTGAAATCATTGACGTGTTTCGCGCACGCCTGCCTGCGGGCATTATTGTTTTTGCAATTTTACGTTGAAATTTCTTTTAAAATTGTTCGGCAATAGAAAGAACTTCCTGCGCAATTGTTCTGTGAGTGCTATGCCATTCTTGCAAAGCCAGCATCCAATGAACCATCCGAGCCGGAAAATGGCACGGCCATTATCATGAAGAGGTCAGGCATGAAACTTGAGCAAGATCAGCTCACCACAGCCCTGGAGATGACTCTCTCCAGGCTTCTGGCTCCGGTGGCGGAGATCGAAACTTTGAAGAGAAAAGAGTTTCTGACAGAAGACGAAGCGGCGAAACTGTTCTCGCTTTCCGCCGCGACCCTGAAGACGAAGCGATGCCGTGGCGGCGGGCCGAGCTACATCAAAGACGGCGGGCGCATTCTCTACTCGCGGAAGTCGTTACAGGCCTATCTTGAGGCCAGGCGAGTCAAGACGAATGAGCAGCCCTAGCGACCTTCCCGCTTTGAGCCATGGCCTCCACGTGGCTTATAGCCAGCCGCCGAGTGTCAGGGCACAGGTGGGAATACCGCTTCGTCATTTCCAGGCTGGAATGGCCGACCAGATCGCCGATGGTGTAGAGAGGAACTCCGCGAATAGCCAGCCAGCTACAGAAGGTGTGCCGCAGGCTGTGAAACACAACTTTCTGCCGACGATCCGTGAGGCCGTCGTTGAAGCCGAGCGCCTTGACAACTTTGGCGAAGGTGTTGCTGGTGTCGGTGACACGCAAAGGTTTGCCTTCTCCAGAGCAAAAAAGCAGGTCGTTCGGAGAGCTGGGCAGAACCTCTTCAAAGACTGGGGCCACCGCATCAGTCATATGTGCCATACGCGTGCCCGCCTTGGCATCCCGAACATGGACGACCTTGGCCGAAAGATCGATGTCACTTCCACGCAAAGCCAGAATTTCTCCGATCCGCATGCCGGAATGCATGCTGATCATGGCCATGCGCCACCAGTTCAAGCTACGTTTCTTCAGTGCGTCCAGCAGCCGTTCTGCTTCGTCTGGCGTCAGGTAACGCATGCGTGCGTTGTCGATACGAGGCATCTTGAGGCCGTCAGTTGGAACGCTTCCCGAGTAGAGGTTCCAGGCGATGAGCTTACGGTAGATGCGCCGGATGTCTCCCAAGATGAGCCGGGCGCTGGCCGGGGCCAATCCTTTGCCGAGCAATTCCTGCTTGAAGGATTCCATATCCAATGGGGTGATCCGGTCCAGAGGAGAAGAGGCGAAACGCGGGGCGATGTGGCAGGTGTACCGGCTTTCCTCATCACGTGGATGGGCCAGGTTGGGCAACCATTTCTCCTTGAAGATGGCCCAGGCGTCAGCCAGGGTCATGGGGGTCTTCTTCTTGCGCTGAGGCAAGACACCGGTATGGCGATCAGCACGAACGCGTTCCCCCCGAATGTCGGTGGCCATTTGAGCGGTGTACCCCTCGCTGGCCCAGCCGATCTTCTCCCAGATAAGGCGGCCCGTGGAGTCGCGGAAGTTGATGTCAAAGCAGATGTCCGGCTTTCCGTTGTGACGGCGGGTATCAGAAACACGCCTGTAGACGCCCGTAAACTTGGTTTTTTCCCTGCTCATTTTTGCTAACCTATTGCTAACTTGGATGCGGTTTTGACTAACAAAATGCTAACCTGGAGCGCAACTCAGGTCAACCATGACCACCTCGTTAGTTGCTGTAATAGCAGGGTTTTCAACCTGTGGCAACGCGCTGCAAAATCCTGCAACTGTGTTAGCAAATTATTCGTAATCAGCAGGTCAGGAGTTCGAATCTCCTCGCTGGCTCCACTAGGAAAATCAATGGGTTGCATGCAGTTTTTACCCCAGCATGCGACCCATTATTTTTGCCCAAAAACCGATCTGGTCCCGGAATAGTCCCGGAA
>JBBRUD010000121.1:0-11443 GCA_038248065.1 Desulfovibrionales bacterium
AAGACAATTGGCCCGACATGGCCAGCCAGGTCTGGGCTAAGGGAATCCATACGTATTACAGCACAAAGCAGTAATCGAGCGCATTCCGAGCTTCAAGTTCTCCGTTTTCTCCTCCACGTCTATACTTGGCGTGGAGGAGCTTTTGTTTGGGGTTTCTACGTTGGCGGTGGAATTCACATAGATCTCCTAATGTTTTTGTGGGGAACATTTGATCCTGGATCTCATTGTGGAATGAACTTGTGGGCAGAGAGATGTTGGGGTTGCTGCTCGGCCAGCAAGGAGGGAGGGGCGGTCGGAATGGAAATGGGGGGGGTGATTGCTCCTCGGCCTCCCCGACGGGGACGATGCGGTGCTGTTCCAAAAACCGATCCACCTCTTGTTGGGAATACCGGATGGACTTCCCGATGCGATAATAGCCGGGTTGCATGCATTGAAAGCGGCGTTTTTGGAGTGTGCGGGCACTCAGGCCCAGAGAGGTTGCGGCGGTTTTTTCGTCAAAGACAGGCATAACGGAGCTCCTTGGCGGGGAAGGGGATTCCCTGCGCGCGCTATGGCTTAAGGAGCTTCAACTTGGGGCATGGCTGCTTGGCAGCGCGAGGGCAATTCTACAAGAAACGGTGGACGGGGGAGGTTGCGGCAGGCGGGAAGCCTAGCCACGTGCCCGCAGACGCGGGCTTTAATGTACGCCGGATGACGTGAAGAAAAAGTACGGCGCCACGTGGGCGCCTGTCAACAGGGAAGTCGGAAGTATCGCGTATTTCTAAACAAAGTTGTTCCGGGAATGCGCCCCAGCGGGGCCGCCTGTACCGGGCATAGTACTGGGAACAGAAAAAGGGGCCTGCGATGTTTCCATCGTAAGCCCCTGATTTTCTTGTGGTTGCGGGGGTGGGATTTGAACCCACGATCTTCGGGTTATGAGCCCGATGAGCTACCGGTCTGCTCCACCCCGCGACACGTGAGACAGGCTATCTACGCACAAGGTATGGCCTCGTCAACAACTTTTACGCACAAAGTACCTTGAGCAACCAGAACATATCCCTGCCCAGGTTGCCCATGGCCTTGCAGGCCTCCTTGTTGTTGAGCACCGGCCAGATTCGATCAGTGCAACTGCTCCAATCGGTGCTCGACGCCTTCCTTTTCCAACCCTGCAAACACCTAGCGAACCATGATGGCGGTGATGCCGCCCTTGCGGGTACTTCCTTTAACGGCAAGAACCTTCATGGTTTGGGCTCCTTCGTTGTTGACAGAACAGGTTGAGGGTTTTACGAACCACTGGTTATTACCGCCGCTAGTGGGGCCTGTCCAGCCCGACCCCACACTTGAACCTTGACGGCGCACACGTTTCGGGCTATTGGGTTTGGTTCATTTTTACTAATCGGAGACTACGCATGAGCAAGAGAACATACCAGCCTAGCAAGATCAAACGTGCCCGTACCCACGGGTTCCTCGTCCGTTCCCGCACCAAGAACGGCCAGGCGATCATCCGCCGTCGCCGGGCCAAGGGCCGCAAACGTCTGGGGATCTAAAGTTTCTTCGCGCCCATCGCCTGCTTAAACGCCAGAACTTTCTGGAGTGTTACGAACAGGGTAAGCGGTACCACTGTAAAGGATTTCTCCTTTTTGTGCTTCTTCGGCCAGCCTCAGTCCCTTGGCGACTGGGGCTGGCCGTAAGTAAAAAAGTGGGCCACGCCGTTGTTCGCAACCGGGTGAAACGGGTTCTGAGGGAATTTTTCAGGCTTTGCCGCCCCACTATCCCCGATGGGATCGACATCGTGGCTGTTCCGAAACGGAACCTGGATGTCCCTGGATTGACGCTGGCATCGGCCTCAGCCGACCTCGGCCCGGTGCTGCTTCGCATTCAGGCCGACCTGGAACGCCTGGCGCGGCAAAACGATCTTCCGGTTTGACCATGAAATCCACATGGTCGACGGCCTCCTTTGCGCCGGATTGCCCAAAGCCCGGCATAGGATAGCATGCAAAGGTTCATCTTGGCGCTCATCGCCGTGTACCGGTATTGCCTTTCTCCAATGTTTCCAGGCCATTGCCGGTTCACCCCCTCCTGCTCCCAGTACGCCCGCGAAGCCGTGCTGCGCTTCGGTGCGTTGCGCGGGAGCCTGCTCGCCGCCTGGCGCCTGCTGCGCTGCCAACCACTGTGCAAAGGCGGTTTCGACCCCGTTCCGCAAACCCTGAACTGGCCCGCGCCCTTCTCGCGCCGCCCTCGCCACATGGCGAAATAGGACGTTCTCCATGGAAAACAACAAGCGGGTTCTCTTGGCTACGGCCATCTGTCTGGCCATCCTGGTCGGCTGGCAATACCTTTTCCCTGAAAACGCCCTGTTTAAACAGGCCAAGCCGCAACAGACCGCCACCCAGAACGCCCCCAAGACCGACGCAGTCAACCAGACCGCTCCCCAGGCGGCCTCCCAGGCCAAACCCGACGCCACCATCGCCTCGGCAGAACCCCTGGCCGGCAAGCCCGTTACCATCATCACGCCCAACTACAAGGCCGTGATCAACACTTCCGGCGCAGTGCTGGAGCACCTTCAGCTTACCCGGTTCAAACAGACCATCGAGCCCAACTCACCGGCCATGGATCTGGTTACCGCTGCCGCACTGGCCAAAGCGCCCATGGGTCTTCTGGTTGACGGACAGCCTACCTGGCGCACCGCACAATGGACCACCGACGCCAAGGACACCACCCTTGAACCCGGCCAGAGCGCCACGCTGACCTTCACAGGCACCGCTGGCGGACTGACAATCGTGCGCAAGTTGGTGTTCAACGCCGACACCTATATGATCGATGAGTCCGCGAGCCTCACATCGGCCACGGCCCAGGTCAGCAAGCTGGCTTTCACCATGGCCTCGTCCACGCTGTCTTCGGCTGACGACAAGTACAACGCCACCCGCGCCGCCTACTTCGAAGGCAAAAAGCTGGAAGAAATCTCTGATACCGACAAACTGAAGGAAGGCAAGGTCATTCCCGCCGACGGCAAGTGGGTGGCCGTTGAAAGCAACTATTTCATCCTGGCCCTGTTGCCCAAGGATGAGGCCGTTCTCAAACTGCAATATTCCGACACTATCTATCGCATGGCTGTAGAGCGCGATGGCCTTTCGTTGCAGCCCGGCCAGGCCGCCACTGTCTCCAACACCTACTATCTCGGCCCCAAAGACCCCAAAACCCTTGCCCATGTGCCCAACAACCTGGTGGCCTCTCTCGATTACGGCTGGTTCCATGTAGTGGCCGAGGGCCTCTTGTGGATGCTGCGCTTCCTGTACACCTACGTGGGCAACTACGGCGTAGCCATCATCATCCTGACCATGCTCATCAAGCTGCTGTTCTGGCCCCTGTCCCAGAAGAGCTACAAGTCCATGGAGAAGATGCGCAAACTTCAGCCCATGATGGCCGCCATCCGCGAGAAATATCCCGACAACCGCGAAAAGATGAACGAAGAGCTGATGCAGCTCTATAAGACCTACAAAGTCAACCCCGCCGGCGGCTGTCTGCCCATGGTGGTGCAGATTCCGGTGTTCTTCGGCCTCTACCAGGCGCTGCTGAACGCCATCGAACTGCGCCACGCACCCTTCATCGCCCATGTGCCCTTCACTGACATCGTTTGGCTGGCGGACCTTTCCGCCAAGGACCCCTTCTACATCACGCCGCTGATCATGGGCGCCACCATGTTCCTCCAGCAGCGGATGACCCCGGCCCCTGGCGACCCTACCCAGGCCAAGGTCATGATGTTCATGCCGGTCATCTTCACCTTCATGTTCCTGAACTTCCCCTCTGGCCTGGTTATTTATTGGCTGGTGAACAACGTGCTTTCCATCGCCCAGCAGTGGATGCTCATGGGCGGCGCGGACAAGCAGCCCGTCAAGAAGGCCTAAGGAGACACCATGAGCGACTTCAAAACCTTCACGGCAAAAACCGTTGACGACGCTATTGAAGAGGCCTGCCGGTTCTTCACCACTGATCGCGACAAGCTGGAGGTGGAAATCATCACCGGCGGCTCCACCGGCATCTTCGGCCTGGTAGGCAAGAAAAAGGCTGAAATCAAAGTCCGCCGTTGGCAAGACCCCGCCCTGGCCCGACACCATGAAGACCAGACCGTTGACCAGGGAGACACCGCCGTTTCCCTACGGGAAGAGTCTTCCCCCGCCGTTCGCGATGGCAACGATATCGCCCTGCGCGACGACCACTCCCCAGCCGTGCGGGAAGGCAGCGCCGTCGCCCTGCGCGAGGATTCCACTCCCGCAGTGCGGGAAGACATCTTTGCCGGACGTAACGAAGAGAAATCCTCGGGCAACAGGGCTGAAGCCAAACCCAGAAGGGACGGCAACAAGCAGGAGCGTTCACGGGAACCCAGAGCGCCCCGTCCGCCACGCGAGCCCAGGCCTCCCCGCGAGCCCAAAGCCCCCCGCGAGGCCAAACCCGAAAACACCCGCCCGGATCGGCCCAAGCGTGAGCCAGCACCCGAGCGCCCCAGACGCGAACCCCGGCTGGACACCCCTGACGACAATCACGATGACGACCTGCCCATGGGCGAGGATCAGTCCCCTGCCAGCCAGGAGCTTATGGACCTTGCAGCCGCCATCATGACCCGGCTGCTGACGCCCATCCTGGAGCAGGAACCCCGCATGGAAATCGAAGGCACGGCCTGCCGCCTCAACGTGCTCATCCAGGATGAAGAACACTCCGGCCTGCTCATCGGACGCGAGGGACAAACCCTGGCAGCCCTGCAATACCTGGCCAACCGCATTATCGCCCGGCAGTGGCAGAGCCCGGTGCGGGTACAGATCAACACCGGCGAATACCGCGAGAAGCAGGACGACAACCTGCGCAAGATGGCCTTCTATCTGGCCGACAAGGCCAAGAATCTCGGCCGCCCCCAAAGCACCAAGCCGCTGAGTTCCTACCACCGCAGGGTGATCCACATGGCCTTGCAGACCGATGAGACCATCCAGACCCGCAGCAAAGGTGACGGCCCCATGAAGCGGGTGATCATCGTGCCCAAGCGCCCCAAGGGTGAACCCCAAGCGCAGCAGAACGGGCAATAGCCCGGTACAACACTACGAAACACATAAAGGCCGGTGACGTAAATCACCGGCCTTTTTCTGTGCGCTCTACAGCGACGGTCATGTCTCCGGCTAGCTCATCGGGCAAGGTGCTTCCCGGCAAGCCCTGACTGCGCACCGACGCATTACCAGCACGCCCGGCTTGCCCTGTCTGCGTACCGGAAGACAGCAAGCTCTCGGGTAGGTGCCGCGAAGCTACGATTTCGGCACGCCGCCGCCGATCATGTCTTCCGGGGGGCTTCCGGCCTTGGCAAACAACGCGTTGTTCACAATCGAAAGGGTGACCTTATTGTTGAGCGATTGCAGAACGATGGTGATCGTCGCATCCTGCCACACGTGTTTCTGCGCCTTCAGATCCTGAAATACCGGCTCGCCAAACAGTTTGATATAAATGGCGACAAGCTGGACCGCCTGCAACGCATTCACAGGAATCATGCTGATCCCGGCGAACTTGCCGTCAGCAAAGGAATAGGCCATGCGCACCGGGACGCCTTCGATATCGAGTGGCGTGCCGCTGACGACGGGCGCATTCAATATCTTACCCTGCGTGACAAAATCCCCGAATTTGATGCCCTTGGCCTTCACTTCATCAGGGCTCTGCCCCCAGGCAATGCCTCGGAAACCCAAATGCAGGTCTGTCAGCTTGTTGGGGGTGACAGCCTGGGCGGAAACAGCGGCAGACAGGCTGAAAAGCAGCATCATGGCAAAGAGGGAACAAATTTGGCGTTTTAAACAATACATCGGGTGGACCTCCATAGGTGTTTGTTTCTAAGCATCGTCTTCAAGATACTTCAGGGGAGACGAACCCTCAAGGCCGAATCCGTTTGCTTGAAGCCGTTCGCACAGTTTGACTTCACGACCTTGACGGCCAGCCCAGTGAGACGCCTTTCACTGGATTATATTCCCCCTCGCAAACAAAGAGATACAATTGAGCTTGACAGCTCTTGCACCTCGCCACGAACAGCTGTGGGGCTTTGGAGCAGAATGCGCAGTGAGCCTTCCTGGTCTTCCATGTGGATTTTGTTGCCGCCGGCGGTGGTGATGCAAGCCATAGTCTGGTTGGCGGAGGTCACGGGAGAAGGCGTGACCGTATTGGGCACGGCGGCGGTGATCAGTGGCATATCCGGGTTGCCGTGGATGAAGCCCACCAGAACCTCGATTCCCTTGTGCAGGCTGGACAGTGAAGGTGAAATGGGGCTGCACGTTCGTGGGCATATGCAATATCCTTACGTGTCTGAAAACAACTGATTAGACGTACACACCACGCATCGCTGCCAGACTGCACCGGCCACAAGCTCAACGAAGCAATTCGCCAGCACTCTACTCTTTCTTTCCGGCCTTGCTCACCGTGATAACCAGCCCCGTGGGGCGCTTTTCTATGATGGGCTCCGCAAAATCCTGGGCATCCTGATCTTTATAATCGAGCACAAGGCGCACCTTGTCCGGGTGGACGCCGACGCGCACCCGCGCCATCAGTTCGCTCTTGCAGGCGATGGAGGCGGCCACCCCGCTCTGCCACGAACCCGGCAGATCCACGACCAGACGGGCCGGGGATGTGGAGTGAAACGAACGGGTCGTTTCTACGGGGGTCTGGGTCAGTACGGTCATCTCAAAGGTTTCAGGCGTTTCTGCAAAGCGTATCGTTTGTAGGCGGTTGGTTTTCGTTTCTCCGACCTGCTTCTGCTCCGTGCCGGTTGGGGGGGTGCCCACGGGATGGCCAGACGCCGCAGGGGCCGACGTCGGCGTGGACTCTGAAGGCGGGGTTGGAGCGGGCGCCTGTGGCGAAACTGGCGCAGATTCCATGGGTATGGCCGAAGATGCTGGTGGAGCCGCATCGGTGGATGGAGTTTCCTGCCGATGCGGAGCAGGGCCAACCGGTTTTCCGTCCAAAGTCCGCGTGCCGGGAGGAAACATATGGGCTGCCCGGACGGCGGTTCCAGCATCATCCTGCTGTGCCTCGGCCCGGGAGGTCTCGCTCTCCTGGGCAGCAACGGGTTCCTCGGGCTTCGGCGATTCGTCCCGCGTATTTTCGGTGGCCTGTTCCGGTGCGCTCCCGACGGGCACCCTCCGACCGATGCCAGCGGCCTTAGCCGAATCATCGTCAGTAACCACGACAGGCGCGGAAGGCGTTTTAGGCTGGTGCCGCAGTACGGCGATTTCCATGGATTCCGTCGGCGCTGCATCCGGTGCGGACGCAACGGCATCAGGCACAGACGCGGATGCGGCATCTCCGGCAGACGAGGTTTCCCCCTTGGCCTGCCCGGCTCCATGCTCCACGCCCGTTCCTGAATTGAATGACGGCCCAGCGGCCTGACCGGCACCGCGCTCTCCCCCGGTTCCGGGATCGGATGACTGCCCGGTGGCCTGGTCCGTGGCAGGCGTACGCGCCGACTCATCGGCAGCGGGCTTGGCACCAGATTGACCGGTCGGCGTTTCAGCGGAATCGTCCGCCACCTGTGGAGCCTGGGGCACGTCACCCTGCGAGGGCGTCACGGGCTGGGTTTGCGAACCGGGAGGTATGCTGGACTTGGGCACGGGCAGTTGCGCAACCGGCGCAGAGTTGTCCAGTTGGGTTTCCTCGACATGCATCGCCCGCCGGTCCCCCTTGGTCACGAGGGTCCTGAAAGAATCACGGAACTGGAACATGTTCAGGGAGAACCCCAAAAACACCGCAACCACAACAATGAGTATCCGCAAAATGACTGAGTTTTTCCGATCAGGCATACTGTATTTGGCCTCGTTCACGTTTATGGCCTGCTCACCGTACACAAATGCCGTTGGATTGGCGACAAACTGTTGCGAACCAACCACATAGGATAGCGGCGGCCGAGGCGACACCGCTCTCCGACGGGGTTACCAGCCCGTTGCTGCGCATCTCGGTTTATGGCCTGCCCCCCCCGGCAAAACCAGCGTAAGAACGGCTCTACTCCGCCGAACGGATCAGGGAACGCAACACGCCCAGATTTTTGACATCGTCGGCCAGGTCTTTATCCTTGTGTGTCTCGATAACCATTGGCACGCCCTGCCAACGAGCGTCATTTACGATGTTGGCGAAGCCTTCAAGGCCGATGCCACCCTGGCCGATATGTTCGTGGCGGTCCTTTCCAGATGCCAGGGAATGTTTTGAATCGTTGAGGTGCAGGAGCTTAACGCGGGTGATGCCGATGGTGCGCTCCAGTTGCTCCATGACGGCTGCATAGCCTTGCGGGCTTTTCAGGTCATACCCGGCAGCGAAAGCATGGCAGGTATCCAGGCAGACGCCCAGCCTGTCCCTGCGCTCCGAGAGGGCCATGATGGCCGCAAGCTCTTCGAAACTGCGGCCCAGGCCAGAGCCCTGTCCTGCGATGTTTTCCAGCAGGATGGACGGGCCGTCCTGCTGTCCCTCGCTGAGGTCCAAAGCCTGATCAAGGCCCGCAGCGGTGCGCTGAAGAGCATCATCCAGGTCCGCTGTGCCGCGCGAACCAGGATGCAGCACGATGGAGGGCACGCCCAAGGCCTTGCAACGCAGGATTTCGCTCGCCAACGCCTCGACGGAGCGCTGCCGCAGATCCTGATCGACCGAGGCCAGGTTGATGAGGTAGGAGGCGTGCGAAACTACGGGATACGGCCCCCAGCGCTTCCAGGCATCAGCGAAAGCCAGGGCTTCCTGGGGGGAAACAGGAGCGCCCAGCCATTGCCTCTGGTTGCGGGTAAAAATCTGCAAAGCCGTGCCCCCCACCCGGCCAATGCGGTCAAAGGCCGTTTCCAGGCCGCCCGCCGTGGATTCATGGGCACCAAGATACAGGTCGCTCTTGTGCGTTGTCATGGGGCATCCTTATGCATTCTGTTGCTGTAACTTTTCCCGCCCTTTCCGGGAAGCGCAAAGAAGTCGTTTGTCATATGGCATTGTCCGTGTTAGAAAAAGTTGCCCTGAGGGTCAAAAAAACACTCCTATTTACGGGTTAATATCCACTATCCATGCAGCACACCGCCTACATCGCACTCTGGTACCCCAAACCGTCTGAAACCTTTGTATTCGGTGAAGTCGCTGGGTTGCGCGCCTTGGGCCTGCCGGTAACGGTTTTCACCCTCTACGGCCCTTTATCGAAAGATCTCTCCTCCGATATGGCCGACGGATGCGCACCCACTATCCGCCTTGGAATGCGCAGCATTCCAAGTTGCCTGGCTGCTGCGGCCTACTGGCGCAAGAAGCATCCGGCACGCTTCAAAGAGGTGGCCCGCAAGGTGCTGCTGCGGCGCTGGCGCGACCTGGAACAGACCGGCGAGAACTCCTGGGCCTTCTTTGCCGGGTGTCGGCTGGCCAAGCTGTTTCAGGAGCAGGACATCCGCCACATCCACGCAGGTTGGGCCAACGGCCCGGCCACGGCGGCCTGGACGGCTTCCATGCTCACGGACATCCCTTTCAGCTTCACAGGCCGGGCCGGAGACATCTATCCCCCCGACGGCGCGCTGAAGGAGAAGCTTGCGGACGCGGCCTTTGCCCGCGTCGATGCGGCCTTCAACATCGATTACCTGCGCCAGTTCACGCCGGATAAAAAAAAGGCCGTCCATCTGGTTCGCAACATGCTTTCCTGGAACGTGCCTGAACCAGCGCCGCTGCCCATGAAGCAGCCTTTCCGCATTTTGGCCGTGGCCCGCTTCGTCAAGACGAAAGGGTTGGACGTGCTTCTCAAGGCGTGCAGACTGCTGGACCGCGAGGGTATCGATTTTCGGCTGACCCTGGCCGGATCGGGCCAGTTGGACCGGTCTTTGCGCGTTCAGGCGCAGGAGCTGGGCATCGCCGACAAAGTGCATTTCCCCGGCTTCGTGCTCCACAACCAGGTTCCCGACCTTATCCGCGAGCACGACATCCTGGTCATGCCCAGCAAAGTGCGCCCCAACGGCGACAGGGACGGACTGCCCACCGTCATCATGGAAGCGCTGCTCACACGCGTGCCCGTGGTGGCCACCGATGTGGGAGGCATCCGCGAATTGATCCACGACGGCGAAACCGGCCTGCTCATCCAGCAGCGCGACCCCAGAGCCATGGCCAACGCCATACGGCAACTGGCAGGCAACCGCGAGATGGCCATAGATATGGCCGAACGCGGCAAACAGCTGGTTATCGACTACTACGACACCGCTAAAAACAGCCGCACCTTCTACGACCTCATTGTCGCCAACATGCGATGATATCCAGCGGAAAGGTTACTCAGCGCCAGGATAACAGTAGATTTCGAGACGTCTTTTCGGGCTGCATTGAGGATTATTTTCCGTCTGAAGTGTGCCTTTTGAATAAAAATCGTAAATAAGTTCAAATGTATCTGTGGCTTTGGCAAGCTTTGCCTCGGAAATTTTGACATTTTCCGCCGAGTCGCTCTGTCCGCCCTTGTCGGAGAGATATTCAAACAAGATACTTGTCACCCCATTCTCGTTTATGGACAATTTCACTCCAGACAAGCCATCCACGGTGTGCACAATCTTTCTGAATGAAAGCACATCGACATAGCGAACTTTCTCATGCGTTTTAATACGTATACGAAGCTGCGCCCCACCGTCCTGTCCGTCAGGAACACCGATGTACGCAAGCCCGCATCCTTCTCCACCAAACTGTATATGCGCATTGGATACCTGCTCGAAACTTTCAACCCCTTTGTCTTCATTGATGTATCCAAGCTTGTCCGCAGCGGCATACACGGAAATGTGTATGGGCTTTACATAGGTATTATCGTATCCATCGCTCACAAACGAAGCTACCCCCTCCTTCGTAAATCGCATCGAGTTTGCCAATGTCTCCGCGATCAATGAGTCACCATATCTATTGGTATGCTCGTCAGCTTCAAGTAAAAATTCGTTTTTATTGTTGTATAGTGCCCGTCTGAACACCCTAGTCATATCAACGTAATTCAAACCATACTCACGTTTAATAACATTGAACACACTATTGTGAGCATTTCTATACCTTTCAAGCTGATACATGCTCGGAATTGCAAGCAGGATAAAAACGCCGCCGTCTCCCTCAACTTCTTTCTTCAACTGTAATATGGCATCTCGCTGATTATCCCAAAACCGATGAAGGTCGCGTACGGACTTCTCATTAAGCATGACATCCCAATCGCCTAGACTACTCTTTTCGCTTTCTGTCGGGACACTTATCAACCAGCGCTGCAAGTCGCTTCCCGTGCCACTTGAAACTTCCAGTTGTCCAGCAGGGAGCTTCTTGTCATACAAAAACCTGTACTTCAAATATGCAGTGAATACTCCACCGCCTGAAGGCGGTGGCTTCATTTAACAGCTAAAGCTGGAGGGATCGGCTTGCAGCCGATTATCCTTGGTCATCCCCTTCAACTTTGAAGCCATCGTCACTATTAACGTCCTGACTCTCAATGTAC
>JBBRUD010000122.1:0-11431 GCA_038248065.1 Desulfovibrionales bacterium
ACCCACCCCCCCCCCCCCCCCCCCCCCCCCCCCCCCCCCCCCCCCCCCCCCCCCCCCCCCCCCCCCCCCCCCCCCCCCCCCCCCCCCCCCCACCCCGGAGGCTTCAGAATCTCCGTGCATCGCCTATGTCGGTTTGGGCGCGAACCTTGGCGAGGCGGTGAATACTTTGGAGCGGGCTGTTGCGCGCCTGGACCGGGATATACCGGACGTGCGGGTGGTTGCCCGCTCCAGAGTGTTCCACAGCGCTCCGCTGGGGCCGCCGGATCAACCCTGGTACGCCAACATGGCCGTGGCCCTGGCCTGTGGGGCCGGGGTAACCCCGGAAGCCCTGTTTGCCGGACTGATGGCCATTGAGCGCGGGCTTGGCCGCAACCGCATGATGGAGCGACGCTTCGGGCCGCGTTTCATGGATATCGATCTGCTGACCTTCGGGCAGGAGCGCCGGAAGACGCCGGAGCTGATCTTGCCCCATCCGCGTCTGTTGGAGCGAGCTTTCGTGCTGGTTCCTCTGGCCGAAATTGCCCCAAATGTTAAACCATTGCTTGAGCTTTTGTCTTTTGCCTCACATGGCACTATTATAGTACAATCCGGCCCATAGCCTGAGGCAAACTTGGTGAGATCGTCCCCAGTGTTACACTAGCGAGCGACCGGCCCGCAAAAGGGCGAGCGCCACGTGCAGACCGGCCTTTGAGGGCCACCAGCGAGGGTATGACCATGATTAAGTTTCTGCTGACCGCCCTGGCGATTTTCATGCTCTGGAAGATGGTCATGGGTGATTGGTTCAAGGGAAAAAAAAGCGCCCCTGAAAACCGCAAACAGGAACCGCTGATCGCCAAAGACGAAATGGTCAAAGACCCCATCTGCGGGGCCTTCGTCAGCAAGGGAGAGGCCAAACGCGTGCGCCAGGGCGACCATCTGACCTATTTCTGCAGCGACATGTGCCGTGATGAGTATTTAAAGCGCATTGAAGCCGGACAGGACGGTGAGGGTGGCAAAGGCTAGGTCCCGCACCTCAACCACCATAATTCCATTATAATATAAGGGATTCCAAAGGGCCATTGGCCCTTTGGCCGCCGGAGGCACCTCTTAAGGGCCTGCGAGGCTAGCATCCGTATTGCCCTTTGGCCGCCGGAGGCCTTTCCTGCGAAAGATTTCCCTCTCGAACGTCAAGGCGCGGTCATGGCCGCGATCATCTTGCCTGCGTTGTTGCGGAACATCTCTAGATATGTCGAGGCGGGGCCATTGGGCCCTGAGAGGGTGTCCGCGTACAGGGAGCCGCCGGTGTGCGTTCCGGTTTCCTGGGCGATACGTTCCATGATGCGCGGATCGGTGATGTTCTCCACAAACAGAGCTTTTATCTTCTCCTTTTTTACCTGACGGATGAGTTGGCCTACGGTTTTGGCCGAAGGTTCGGCTTCGGTGGAATAGCCCGTGGGTGCCAAAAGGGTTACTCCGTACGCTTGGCCGAAGTATCCGAAGGCGTCGTGGGAAGTGATGACCCGGCGCTCCGTTTGGGGAACCTTGGCGAACCCGGCCCTGACCCAAGCGTCCATTTCTTCGATCTTTTTGAGGTAGGCCTGTGCGTTGGTCTTGTAGACCCCGGCTCCGTCCGGGTCGGCCTGGCTCAAGGCGGCTTCGATGTTGGCCACGTAGATCTTGGCGTTGGACAAATCCTGCCAGGCGTGAGGGTCGGTGATCTTCTTGCCGCCGTGCTCGTCGTCGACCATGTTAAGGGTCTTTACGCCCTGGCTGGCCACGGCTACAGGACCAGTATAGCCCGAAGCCTTCACCAGTCGATTCATCCACCCCTCGAAGCCCAGACCGTTGACCACGACCAGGCTGGCCTCTGCCAGTATTTTGGCGTCGGCAGGCTTGGGCTGAAAAACATGGGTATCGGAATCAGGCCCCACCAGAACGGTCAGTTGCACCCTGTCGCCGCCCACGTTTCTGACCATGTCGCCCAGTATGGAAAAACTGGCCACCACGTTCAAGGGCTGTATGGCAAGAGCGGAGGCAGGGGCCAGACAACAGATCGCCAAAACAAAGGATATCCAATGGGACAGGCGTACCTTCCGGCGGACCACGTGAGCCTCCTAGTGCTGCAGGTGTTTTTTGGGCAGGCGCTGGGCCAAAAGTCCCTGGCGGGTGCCCAGGCACAATGAAACCAGGTAGCAGGCTCCGGCCGTAAGCACGATGGCCGGGCCGGAAGGCCATTCTCTGTAATAGGAAAGCAGCAGCCCGAAATAGCCCGAGGCCAGGGCGATGAGGGTAGCCACCAGGGATTGGGACCACACCTGGGAGGCCCAGAAGCGCGCCGCCGTGGCGGGCAAAATGAGCAGACCCACGGACATCAACGTGCCCAGCGATCGGAACCCCCCCACCAGATTGAGGGCCACCAGGGCCATGAACGCCAGATGCACCGTGGAACCGCCGCCGCGCGCGGCCCGCAGAAATCCCGGATCGAAACACTCCGTCACCAGGGGCCGATACATGACGGCCAAGGCCAGCAAGGTCAGACTGGCAACACTGGCCATGAGCAGCAGGGAGGGGTCGTCCACGGCCAGGATGGTGCCGAAAAGCACGTGCATCAGGTCGACGCTGGTGCCTTTCATGGAGACCAGTAGTACGCCCAGAGCCAAGGAGATGGTGTAAAGGGCGGCCAGGCTGGCGTCCTCCTTGAGGGGTGTGGCTCGCGACACCGCGCCAGAGAGCAGCACCACTCCGAGTCCGGCGACAAACCCGCCGATAGTCATGGCCGGGAGTGAAAGCCCGTAAAGCAAAAAACCCGCAGCCGCGCCGGGCAAAATCGCATGGGACAGGGCGTCACCGGAAAGGCTCATGCGCCGAAGCACCAGGAAGGTTCCCACCGGGCCGCACCCAAGGGCTAACGCCAGGCAGGCCGCCAGGGCATGGCGCATGAAGGAAAACTCGGCAAAGGGCGAGAGGAAGACATCAAAAAACCAGGTCATGCGGGCCTCCCCGGACACAGGGGGGCGTTGTCGTCCCAGGCTTCGGCCATGCAACGGGCGGCTTCAAGCTTGGCTGGAGCAAGAGCTTCCGAGGCCGGTCCCCAGGCAACGGGCTCCCTGGCCAACAACAGAACGTTGGGGAAGTGCTCGCGCACCTGGTCCAGGTCGTGAATCACAGCGATTACAGTGCGCCCCTGGCGGTTGAGCGCCAGCAGCAGGTGCAGCAGATCCGCTGTGGTCCGGGCGTCCATGGCCGTGAAGGGCTCATCCAGCAGCAACGCCGGAGCGTCCTGAAGGATCAGGCGGGCGAACAGCACCCGCTGGAACTGCCCGGCGGAAAGGGAACCGATGGAGCGGCCCTCGAAACCGGTCAACCCAACGGAGGCGATGGCCTCCCGCGCCTGTGCCCAATGGCCTGGGCGCATTTTCCCGAAAGCCCCCAATGAACACCAATGGCCAAGACCCACCATATCCAGGACGGTGATGGGAAATGAGCGGTCGATCTCGGCCTGCTGGGGCAGATAGCCCAGTTGTCGGGGTGGCAGCCCGCCCAGGTCGATGCTGCCGCCCATGGGATGCAGCAGACCTATAACGGCCTTGAGGAGCGTGGATTTGCCAGAACCGTTAGGCCCCACCACGGCCGTAAGGGAGCCAGGCTCAAAGGTTCCGGTGAGGTGGTGCACCGCCGGATGGCGGTTGTAGCCCACGGTGAGGTTGGAGACAGTGATCGGCGCGGCCATGGTCAGTCCAGAGCCCAGAACACTACGATCCACAATAGGGCGCAGGCCCCGACGGCCACGCCAAGGCGCTGCCAAACAGCCCAGCCCAAAGGAGAAAAGGGCTGGTGGACCAAGGCGTGGCTGCCAGCCTCCTGACAGGAAGGTGAAGTATTACCATTCATAATTATCGAGAAAGTTTATCATGTATGGGGTAAAAGGCAAGGTTGCTGTTAGCCCGTGTTCGACCGGGCCATCCAACAGGCATTTCCAAAAACGCAGCATCAACAGCGGGAGGGTCTGGAGGGTCAGGCCGGACGCTCAGCCGGTGAGGAGTTGCATTTCGGGCACAGCCCGAAAAACTCCAGATGATGGCCCTCCACAGCAAAACCGGTCTTGACCGCCAGCAGTTTTTCCAGGGTCGCCAGGTCGCAATCGGTCACCTCGCAGGCCAGGCCGCAGGCGCGGCAGACCAAGTGGTGGACGTGGCTGGTGGACCCGGCCAGATAGCGATGCTCTCCGTCCGGGTCGTGCACTAGGTGCAGAAAGCCCAACTCATGCAGGGAGTTGATCACCCGGTAGACGGTGGCCTGGCCGATGGCCTCCTGGCGCAACGCCCGGCAGGCCTCGGGCAGGGTGTATCCCTTGCTCGAAGCGGCGAATAAACGCCAGACAGCCTGCTTCTGGGGCGTCAAACGCTGCCCCTGTCGGCGAAGCTCACTGCGGAGCGCGGTTGGAAGAAGATCGGTGGTGTCACACATTGTTATAAATACTTATCAGTAAGGAGGCTGCATGGTCAATGGGTCACGCCTGGCGAGTACCATGCAACGGAGTCTGATGATGGCAGGGAGAGCCGTAAAAACATGCTGGAGTTGGCTGGGATTACGGGGTAGGAATGTGCCTTCGTCCCAAACGAAGGCAGAAGTGCTATAAGCAGCCTTCGTTTTTGACGAAGGCTGACATCCCAGGCTCCGGGCCATATGGCAGCATCTGCATGCCAGCCCGCAACACATCAGAGGCCAACATGCACTTTGACCTGACAGACCTGGAACTCTTTCTCCATGTAGCGGAAACAGGCAGCATCACCGCTGGGGCGCAACGCTCAAAACTGGCACTGGCCTCGGCCAGCACGCGCATCAAGGGATTGGAAGACCATCTTGCCGCGCCGCTGCTGACGCGCGGGCGGCGCGGCGTCACGCCCACTGCAGCCGGGCGCACCCTTATCCATCACGCCCGTCAGGTCTTAAGCCGGTTGGAGCGCATGCGCGAGGAGCTGGACGACATCTCCCAGGGCCTTCGCGGCACTGTTCGCCTGTGGTGCGGCAACGGCGTCCTGGCCGGAATCCTTCCCGACACCCTGGACGCCTTTCTAGTCCAACACCCTGACATAGATATTGATATCGAAGAACGACCGGACCAGGAGATTCTTGCAGCGCTTGCCAAGGGTCTGGCGGACATGGGCATCGTGACGGCGGGCGTAAACACCGGCGGACTGGAGACCTTTCCTTGCGGCAGCGACAGGCTGGCCTTGGTGGCTGCTCGCGGCCATCCTCTGGCCGAACTGGGGAGTCTGGCCTTTGCTGATGTCCTGGACTCCGACTGTATAGGTCCAGCCCAGGACAGCTCGCTCTGGCAACGCCTGGAGTTCCAGGCGTTGAAGGCTGGCAAACGGCTCAAACACCGGGTTCGGTCAGGGAATTTCGAAACGGTCTGCCGAATGGCGGAACGCAAGCTGGGCGTCGGATTGATTCCTTTGGCGGCGGCACATCGCTACAGGAAATCCATGGATATCCAGGTGATACCCTTGAAGGATGACGGGGCAGCCTTGCACTTTCACCTCTGCATGCCCAGCCGAGAAGGCCTGACTGCGCCCGCCAGCCAACTGCTGGCGGCGCTCCGAACCTGACGACCACACGTCCAGAGGAGGGCGCAGAAGGGCCAGCCCCCTCCCTTCTGGCTGCCAAAATCCTCTTATAACCCCACTGCGGCCTTTATATCCAGGATCTCCTGACTGGAGAGGGGCCGGTATTTCCCGCGCGGCAGGTCGCCAAGCTGGACGGGCCCCTGGCTGACACGCACCAGACGAAGGATTGTCAGCCCCAAATCGCGGCACATGCGCCGGATCTGGCGGTTAATACCCTGGATGAGCTTCAACTCCAGCACGATACCGTCCTCACCGGATTTTCCGGCCACCCGCACGGGAATGGGGGCCAGCTTTTCTCCCTCGGCCAGGGTCATGCCCGCCTGCATGGTGTTTATGGCCTGCACTGTGGGCATGCCGCGCACTGTCACCTCATACACCTTGGGCAGATGCCAACTGGGATGCATCAGACGGTTGGCCAGCTCGCCGTCGGTGGTCAGCAGCAGAAGGCCTTCGGAAAAATAATCGAGCCGTCCCACCGGAAACAGGCGGCCGCGCTTGCCCGCCGCCCCCATGAGATCCATGACGGTCTGCCTGCCTTCGGGGTCCTGGGCCGTGGTGACCACGGCAGGGGGTTTGTTGAGCAGGTAGTAGAGCGGGGCGTCCAGGTTTTGAGTCGGTAGGGGGGCGCCGTCCAGACGGATGTCGTCGCGGATAGGGTCCACGGGCATACCCATGCCCTCGGGTTGGTTGCCGTTAACGGTAACCCGGCCCGAGGCGATAAGCGCATCCGCTGCGCGGCGCGAGCAGACGCCGGCCTGAGCCAAAGCCTTGTTCAGGCGCATGGTCCCGGTCGGGGCAGGGGAGCCGGAAGAGGGGGGAGAAACGGTGTTTTGGGGCATCAGAGGCTAATCACCTTGCTGGCTATACGCAGGCTGGTGACCACGTCGAGCATGTTGGTTGTTTGTCCCACGGCCTTTTGTTCCAGAAGCCCGAAAAATTCCAGGCAGGTGCCGCAGACCAGTATGGATACTCCGGCGGCCTCCAGGGTCTTTAGGGCTTCCACATGGGGGCTGTCGCTTGCGGCCAGGCGCACGGCGCCATTGACGCAGATGATGCGCCAGAGGTCGTCTTCCATTTCCGGCAGGGTTTTCAGGAAATTGCCCATGAGCTTTCCACCCAGGCCGTCGTCACCCTGGCCCAGCACGTCGCTGGACAGAAATACTACGGTCTTGTGCTGCCCGGCAGGCGCGGAAGAGGGCACCGGACAGGGATAATCCTCAACAGGAGGAATCGTGGTCGAGGCCTGGCCCAGCGCGGCGGTGATGGTCCAGACATCGGCAATCCTGGAGCAATGTACGTCATACCCGGCCACGGAGAGATATCGGCTGACATTTTCCGACGCGGCCTCATCGTCCACCAGGACCATCAGACTGGACGGCGTTTCCTTCTCCAAAGCCTTGCGGATGGCCATGAGTGGCTGCGGGCAGGACATACCCAAGCAATCAATGGTGATTTCCGTCATACTGACACCTTTTTCCCGGCAAATTGCATTGTAAACCGCGTAGCGGTCAAATAGAAGAATGTGATGCGGAGCAGACGCTTTCGTTGCTGCCGCCTCATGATGAAACCTTGAGAATCAGCCCGAGGCGACGCGCTTTGGGGACTCCACACCAAAGAGAGGTGGCCCATGGATCAAGGAACCCGCCTCCAGGCGATTACCCGCAGGATCGCCCTGGCCAAGGGCGAAATACGAGCTGAAGTGTTGCTGCAAAACGCCCGGTTGGTCAATGTGCTTTCCGGTGAAATCCACGCCGCCGACATCGCCCTGGCCGACGGCCTGGTGGTAGGTTTTGGTGACTACGATGCTGAAACCATTGTGGATTGCGCCGGGCGCTATGTCTGTCCGGGACTCATCGACGGGCATATCCATATTGAATCCACCATGCTCGGCCCCTGGGAATTCGCCCGCATCGCAGCCGCGCGGGGCACCAGCGCCGTCATCTGGGACCCCCACGAAATTGCCAACGTGTTGGGACGCGACGGCATTGAAGACATGTTGGAACTCACCTTAACGTGTCCCTTGAGCTTTTACGTCATGGCCTCCAGTTGCGTGCCGGCCACAGGTATGGAGACCTCCGGGGCAAGAATCGGCCCGCGCGATATCAGCTGGCTCATGGCTCATCACTCGGGCCGGGTACTGGGCCTGGCGGAGTTGATGAACTACCCCGGCGTGCTGGCCAAAGACCCCCTTGTGCTGGCCAAGATCGCGGCCTGTGGCTGCGCCCTGGTGGATGGCCACAGCCCATTGGTATCCGGCAAGGCCCTGAACGCCTACATAGCTGCCGGCCCCAACACGGACCATGAATGCATCGACCTGGAAGAGGCACGGGAAAAGCTCTCCAAGGGCATGCACATCTTTCTGCGCGAAGGCAGCATTGAAAAAAATCTCAAGGACTTGCTGCCCGCAGTCACCGATTTCAACGCCCAGAATTTCTCCCTGGTTTGTGACGACCGCGACCCGGCGGACCTGCTGAGCCACGGACATCTGGACCACAATGTGCGCATGGCCATCGCCCTGGGGATGCCGCCCGTGCGGGCCATCCAGATGGCCAGCATTAATCCGGCCAGACATTTCGGGCTGCATCGGCGCGGGGCCGTGGCCCCTGGCTACCGGGCCGATGTGGTCATCCTGGATGATCTTGAAAACTTCCGGGTGTGGAAGGCCTACCTGGCAGGGAAAGACGTGGCGGAAACCGATTTCACCGCGCCCGGAGCCATGCCCGCCCGCAACACCATGTGCCTGGCCATGCTCGGCGGCAAGGTGCGGGAAGAAAATCTGGCAATTCCTCAAGTAAAGGATGAGGTTCGCTGCATAGGCATCGTACCGGGCCAGTTAGTGACCAGGCAGTTGCACGTGCGACCGCTCTTGGAAGACGGTCAAGCCTTGGCAGACCCGGCGCGCGACATGGCCAAACTGGCTGTGATCGAACGCCACGGAAAAAACGGCAACATAGGCCTGGCCTTCGTGCAAGGACTGGGACTGGCGCGGGGAGCCATCGCCTGTACTGTGGCCCATGATTCCCATAATCTTATTGTGGCTGGCATGAACGACAAAGACATGGCCGTTGCGGCCAACAGTCTGGTGGAATGCGGGGGCGGAATGGCTGTGGCGGAAAACGGCCGGGTGCTTGCCAGACTGGCCTTGCCAGTAGCCGGGCTCATGAGCCTGCTTCCGGCGGAAGGCGTGGTGCGTGCGCTTGACGAAGTACACGTGGCCTTCAAAAGCATTGCACGGAATCCTGAGGTGGATACGCATCCGTTCATGAGCCTGTCGTTTCTGGCGCTGCCAGTCATCCCTTCGCTTAAGCTCACGGACAGGGGATTGGTGGACGTGGAGCACTTCAAGCACGTTGGTCTTTGGGTTTAGACAAGAGGCCGGGGCTCTCGGCGGAGAGCCCCGGCAGGTTTTTCCTGCCCTCCCCGTTTCTAAAGTTTACATAATTTACATTATGGGACAATAGGGCAAAGGCCCGGAGCGGTGGTTTACAGCAATCCAGGCGAACCCCCGAGAATCGGCAGACATCTTGACCCAAGGATACCCAGCGCGCTCTTCCGGCAGCCAGGACATCCTGGTCGCAATGACGGGCTCGACATCCGCCCAAAGGTTGGCCTGGTATTTTTTGTGGCGTCCGCAAAACGCCAGGCAATTTTTGACGCAACCTTCCGCAAACACGACCTCCACATTTGACCCGTGCGAGCTTTTGTCCACACCGTCCGAGGCAACACCCGTCCCGCACGACAAAACGCCGCAGAGGCCAATTTTGAGGTGTTTTCAGCCCCGAGACATCGGAATGGTTTTATGCGTGTTAATTTTATTCACCGCAGCGGAAGAACTTCCAGCACGGCACATGCTCTTACCGAGCGGCTCGTGGGGCGTTGTTCCATGGCGTAAAACTTGTACATCCAGGACGTAAAAACAGGAGGCGCGAAAGGCTTGCCAAGCACAGTCCCTTTGCTGTAGCCCCGCCGGAGCTTGGAACACTTTCAACCCAAAAGGATGTGACGCTCATGGACCTTTGGATGAGCACGGTTATTTCGGGCCTGGTGGAAGGCGTGACGGAGTTCCTGCCTGTTTCTTCCACAGGACACCTGATCCTCACCGATGCATTGCTGGGGAATACTGGGGCCAAGGCCGCCGCCTTCGACATCATCATCCAATTGGGGGCTATCCTCGCCGTGGTGGTGATGTACCGGGATCGTTTCATTGGCCTGTTTTTTCCACGGGCCCGGCAACGCTTCGCAGGTGTACGGGGGCTCACCCTGCTGTTCCTGACCTCTCTTCCGGCCGCCCTCTTGGGCCTTGTGGCCCGCAAGGCCATCAAAGCCTACCTGTTCAACCCCGTTACCGTGGCCGCCGCTTTGGCCGCAGGTGCGATACTGATCCTGATAGTCGAGAGCCGGGGCCGGACCAGGGAAAAGTACCACGACCTCGACAGCATTTCCCCCGGCCTAGCCCTGGGCATCGGGCTGTTCCAGTGCCTGGCGCTGTGGCCCGGCTTTTCGCGCTCCGCCGCCACCATCCTGGGCGGTATGATCCTGGGTGCTCGGCGCAAACTTGCAGCTGAGTATTCCTTCATCGCGGCCGTGCCCATCATGTTCGCCGCCACCATGTACGAACTGTACAAAAGCTGGGGAGACTTCTCCTCCGACGACCTCTCCTATCTGGCCCTGGGTTTTGTGGTGGCTTTTTTCTCCGCATGGCTGGCAGTCAAATGGTTCATCGGCCTTGTGACCCGCATAACACTTCGGCCTTTTGCCATCTACAGGCTGGCGCTGGCCCTGCTGGTGGTGGTTTTCTGGCCAGCGAACTGAGACGGAGCCCGGCAATATACCCTAATTCCCAAAGGATTTCATCCAGACGCGAAAAGATGCTTGCCAAGCGAGGGCACAATAGATAAATAGCCTCTCCTGCCGCGAACGAGTTTTCATGTGGCGAGGTAGCTCAGGTGGTTAGAGCATGCGGCTCATATCCGCAGTGTCGGGGGTTCAAGTCCCTCCCTCGCTACCACATACTTGTCAGGGGTTATGGTCTAACAGACTGTAACCCCTGACTCTTTTTCCAGGCTTCCCCTCACGACTTCTGATCCAGAAACGCCCACACACTGTTGACTACAAAGACGCTCTGGGCGAGTGCCTCTTCTGCATTGCAGCTGGGAGAAAGGCCTCTCTCTTCCGCGACATACGCCCTCCCCAAAATGTGAGTTGCATCTGTCCCTGGGTACAGGGTACATATGCCGTGTTTTACAATTGCGAATGAACACGGGGACATGGCTATGAGTGAATCCAACAGGAAGTCTGGCGGCACGAGGACCAATACACACAGGAACATACCGGCCCTACTCCTGATTCTGCTTATTGCAATTGCCAGCATCTGGAAGTTTGGAGCCATAGCCGTTACTATAACCATGGTCATTGGCTTGTGCTACATATTCATGGTCCATTCCAACAAAGTAGTTGAATGGCTGAAGGTAGCCTTTTTTCTGCTTGGAGTGATAACCTTCGTTTACTACACTGTAAACCACTGGAGATATGCAAATACCCTGAGAACTAGATTTACAAATGCAGCTGTTGATGCAGTGAAAAGAGGCTTTAGGTGATGGTTCAAACCGTGTACACGGTGATGTCAGCCATACCGGTAGTGTACATCGTAAATTATCAATAAGAAAAATCTGGCTCTGCCATGAGCCTGTCCCGCAAATGGCTACCCAATATGCTTGCCAGTTTGGCTGTAAACGCGTAAAAGCTTAAGCATATCGAGTATATATCATGGGGTACGCGAGCCATGGCCTACAACTTCCGCGCTTACAATCCTCACCAGTTGC
>JBBRUD010000123.1:0-11288 GCA_038248065.1 Desulfovibrionales bacterium
CGGGCCGTCTGTCGGCTCAAAGGCAACAAATGCGGCGTTTGAGGTCGCCTCGGAAGACTTGACCGCTTATTTTGGGGTTGGGATTGAGTGTTTGCGGTGAATCAGTCACTTACACGCGAAATGTCTGAAGGACAGGCTCCCATAACGCTGTGCCCCTGTGTGAGGCGCGTTGAATCATATCCCCCAGGCGTCGACGTAGTTCCTAATGACCACCCTGATGTCAAACTCTTCCTGGGCCATTTCCCGTGCCTTTCGTCCAAGTTCCTTAGCCAGTCCTGCGTCTTTGAGGACACGCTCTAGGCCCTTCGCCAGCCCGGAGGCATCCGCAGCAGGGACCAGCAGGGCATTGACACCCTGCACCAGCAGTTCGGTGTTGCCGGGGATATCCGTAGCCACAATGGTCTTACCCGCCGCCATGGCTTCCATCATCGCCAAAGAAGTGCCCTCAAAAATAGACGCACACACATAGACGTCGCTCATAGCCAGTAAGCTATGGATATCCGTGCGGAACCCCAGGAACTGTACTCGATCGGCGAGGCCGAGGGTCAAGGCCATTTGACGTAATTCTTCGTCCAATCCGCCATCGCCTGCCACCAGCAATTTCACGTTCGGAACCCGCTGCACCAAAAGTCGCAAGGCCTCCAGCAGATACGGGTAGCCTTTCTGTGGGGCCAGTCGGCCAACGCAGAGCACTACAGACTCGTCGTCCTTGAGCCCCAGCACATCGCGTCCAATGCCGGGTTGAAACCTGGCGAGATCACCAGTCTCAACACCGTTGACAATAGTAATCAACTTTGGCGGGTTGACGCCATAGTTTTCGCGCAAAACTGTAGCGATATCCTTTGAGACCGCAATCACCTTGTCCGCCATGCCGTACACGAGCCGCAGCAGTAGCCTCCTCGCCATCTTGCGCAGGTCCCGCCCTTTGCCGTCCGGCAAAAGTCTTGGAGTATGCACGGTTACGCAAAACTTTGTGTTGATAGCAAACAAACTTGCAAAATAGCACAGAAATTCTGCATCTGAAAGATGAGCATGCAAAACATCTACATGCTCTTCACGACAAATGCGTACAATATCACGCATACTGCCTAAACTGTACTTTAAAAAATCAAATATACTGGTAACACTGCACCGCTTCCTGTTGAGTGCGAACACCCTGACGCCATGGGATTCTATTTTTGCTTGAAGGTCAAGGCTTGGTTGCAAAACACACACGGACATCTCAAACGCACTGCCCTTGTGTTTGGCCATGAGGGCCAACAATTCCTGAGCGCCTCCAACGTTTAAAGCGTCGATGACATGGAGAACTTTTTTCATATACGGCGTGCCTCTCAATGAATCCGTGTCCTACGAAAGTAAGTGGATAGAATCCCACAACCGGTTACGCCGGAAGACACACCTCAACGGTTTACTTCACACGAAACTGAAAACAGTAAACAACCTGCGACTGAGCAAAAACGCGAGACCACAGTGAGGGGCATGATACCGAGGTTTTGCCTTCTCTCGAGGGGGCGCTCCGTTGGCGAGCACATCTGGGCATACGAATTTGCTGTCAGTCATCACCTGCCCCGTCCTCAGTTTATTGCAACTCTTACAGACATGCAATTTCAAGTCCAGCTTGCATTCCTTTTGCAGCCCTCCCTGCGCACTCTGGATTCTTGCTTCCGGTTCATGATCTGTCAAGCCTTTATCACACCGTTTAATCAACAGAGACACGGGGTGGCCGCGTCGTTGTTATCGATGAGGGCTTCGTTAACCATCTCTCCAACAAAGTACATTATTAACATTGTTGTTAAAATGCCGAAATAGTTCCGTTAATCTCGCACATTACGACAATGTGGAACGTAATAATATCTGGACAGACCATCGACAAGCGACACAACTGGCGAAATAGACACCTCTAATGCATAATCATCCCATTATAATTACGAATGAGAATAGCAGCATACCTGCACATCCAACAGTCAGAAGCAGAGCATTTGCGACAATATACACCAGATGTGTAACGCGCCTAGCCTGAAACACTTCTATCACCTTAGAAAAGTTTTCGTTCATAAGCCTAAGACACATAGCTCGAAACAAAGGTTACAACTAAAACGCACAGAAATATCACATCAGGATGTTTTGGTCGAGGGAAGACGCTTGAAGAAGGAGGGAGCTGTCCCGAAGAATGCCCTCCCCTTCTCTTCGGGCCTGTCTCTCAAAACGTATCCTGAACTAAGGCCATGGAGATATTCGGCCCAGCGCGCTGAGCACCCTTGAATTGCGGGGCGCCCCAGAGGTCAACGTACCGGTACTCCTCAAGCAGGAAGCCCAGGCAAATCAGTATGCCAAGTAACCTTTCAAGCAGGGTGGACATGGAATCAGAGTCCGCATGGCGTTCCAGACAACTGGACGACAAAACGTGAGTGCTTTTCAAGTGATCATAGACATATTGCTGTAAAATTGTATTGTGACCACTAGTGTACTATGAGATAAGTTTTCGTTATGGGGAAACGGTCTCCGAACAGAGGCAACAAATTGTCAGAACCCTGATTGACAGAAGAATATCACCGCACGGATAACCCGACAGAGAGGTGGTTCTTGTCAGAAACACTACGCCAACATACTGATCACACTGTCAATACGGATGAAGCTGCGACGAAACCTGTCATGGCTCAGGATGAACTGTTGCAGCGACTCCATGAACTGCAAACATCCAAAATTATGTTGGAAATGCAGAATGAAGAACTGCGAACATCCCTAATAAAATCTGAAGAAGAACATCAAATATTTTCAAACTTTTACGATCAGGCACCAGTTGGATTTTTTTCAATCGATTCTCAAGGACTAATTCTCGAGGCCAATAGCACCGGAGCGAACTTGCTGGGTTTGACCAAGGAGGCCTGTGTCACGCAGCCCATTATCAAATTTATCCGCGCTCAGGATCAAGACCTTTACGCCCATCACTGTAGACAAATTACTGAGTGCGATAGACCGCTGATGTGCGAACTTCACATAGAACGATACGACGGTAAGGCACTGCTGGTGCGCATGAATTCACTCTTTGCACATGACGTAGATGGAAATATTGTACATCGAATCGTACTTACCGACATTAGCGATTGCAATCAGGTAGAGAAGGCTCTTCGGGAAAGCGAAGAACGATATCACCACATGCTGGGATCTGTAACTAACTATATTTACACAGTTACAGTTGAAAACGGCATAGCCATATCAACATTTCATGGACAAGGGTGCGCCGCCGTAACAGGATACACATCCGAGGACTATTCCGCAGACTCAAACCTGTGGTACAATATGATCCACGAGGAAGACCGAGAGGCCGTTCTGGATCAGACTAAAATCGCCCTGGAGGGGGGAGCGCCCCCTCCCCTTGAACACCGCGTTATCCATAAGGACGGATCCGTCCGGTGGATATCGAACACTCTTGTCAGTAGGTGCGACGCAACCGGAAAGCTGATCATGTATGATGGACTCATCGCCGATATTACAGAACGCAAAATTGTCGAAGAAGCCCTTCGTGAAAGCGAAGAAACATATCGACGTCAATTCACAGACAACTCTTCGACCATGTTGCTTATAGATCCTGTTGACGGACGGATTATAGACGCCAACATATCAGCTACACACTTCTACGGATACACAATTGAACACTTACGCTCGATGTATGTCACTGACATTAATACCATGCAGTACTACGACGTTAAAAGATACATGGACATGGTTGAGCCTGAGCGAGGGACACGATTTGAATTTCTACATAAACTTGCTGATGGATCTTTAAAAAATGTTGACATTTCTGTAAGCATGATACAGCTTGGTGGACGCAAAATACTTTCATCAATAATCTATGATATCACTGATCGAAAGCGGGCTGAGGAAGAACTTCTTACCAGCAAATCTCGGCTTGCAGAGCTGCTTTCCTGGAAAGACAGCGTGATTAACAACTCTGCCGTGGGCATCTTAGTGGTCGGAAAAGACCGTAAAATCACAGAAGTCAACAGAGGCTTCTTGGAGGTGTTCGGCTTCTCACATGATGAACTTATAGGGCAGTCGACGCGCATCCTTCACGTCACCCAAGAGATGTTTCAGCAATTTGGCGAACTCTATTGGGCTGAAACTTCCAAGCGCAAGGTGGTAAACGTCCAATGGAAGTTACGCAAGAAAAACTGTGAGGTGTTCTGGTGCGATTTAACAGGAAGCGCAATCAACATTCAGAACATCCAGGAAGGAGTGGTCTGGGTCATCATTGACATCAGTGAACGAAAGCGCTTGCAGGAGATAATGGTCCAAACAGAAAAGATGATGAGCCTTGGTGGACTCGCTGCAGGGATGGCTCATGAAATCAACAATCCGTTGGGGATAATTCTCCAGTCGGTCCAGGTTGCCTTGATGCGCCTTGCCCCGAACAATGAGGCTAACAGAGTCATAGCCTCGGAATGTGGTTGTGACATTGATTGCCTTTGGAACTACCTGGAAAAACGGAGAGTGTTCGAATTTTTAAACGGAGTCCGGGTAGCTGGGACCCGCGCGGCGAAAATTGTGGCTGATATTCTTGAATTCAGCCGCAAGAGTACTTCTGGGAAATCACCCGTTGCAATAAACTTAACCCTGGAAAAGAGCTTGCAACTGGCCAATAACGATTACGATCTTAAAAAGAAGTATGATTTTCGAAAAATTGCTATCGTACGCGACTATCAGCACGATCTTCCAAACGTCAATGGTATTGATGTTCAACTCGAGCAGGTATTCATGAACCTCTTGCGAAACGCAGCACAAGCGCTATCAGAATATCATGAAATACAACGTACCCCAACAATAGTCATGCGGACTATTCTGGAGGAACAACACGTAAGAATAGTTATTGAAGACAATGGTCCAGGAATGTCTGATGACATACGTAGACGTGTGTTTGAACCATTTTTTACAACCAAGGATCCAGGTTCTGGCACGGGGCTTGGGCTTTCTGTGTCATATTTCATTATCACAGACACGCACAAAGGGAGCATCGAAGTGGAAGCCGAGCCCGACGTGGGATGCCGGTTCATCATCCGGCTACCAGTGTATCAGACCCAGGCCATAGATATTGATGGTTCACCTGGAGGCTCACAGTTTAAGAAGTGATGTGACGCATTCTTCCCGCCTGACACACTCTCCCTCGACGTGCCATACACATTGACGGGGCAACTCTCGGAGTGTAATATTCTTAGCTTCGCCTATCTCCGTATCTAAGGACCGACAATGTCAGAAAGTAAGTCCAAGGCTATTATTCTATCTCTATTTGTATCCATAGTTTTGCTCCTTGCACTTGAAGGAGTAAGCAGATTTTATATACACGTCTCCAAAAAAGATACAGAAAATACGAATACAAACAAAATTGATTTCATGGATCTACAGAATTTCCAGAAAGGACAATACGCAATAAAAGACGACCTTCTTGGCTATCGCCTCATAGAAGGTAAAAAAATTGGCGAATACTCTTTCAACAGCTTAGGGTTTCGTGGTGGAGAGTTTTTTCCCACTAAACCTACGGGCACCATTCGGATAATATGCATTGGCGGTTCAACCACTATCGGGTCCAATGCCGGGGGCGACAACTTCACTTATCCCCATATATTAGAAGAATTGCTGCGAAAAACGTATCCAAAGGCTAAAAATATTGAGGTCATCAATGCAGGTGTCTTCGGTTACCATAGTTGGCACAGCCTGTTACGCGTTGAGAAAGAATTTGATCGCTACGATCCGGATTTTTATATTTTCATGGACGGCCTCAATGATGTCATGGCCGCTTACGCCATCGACAAAAAAACCCTTGAACACCTGGGCAATGGCTCCGGCTCCCCCATCCTCTCCCAATTGGTAAACAAAAAACAGGAGAGCTTTGTACACCGCATGAGCACATTCATGCGGGGTTCAGCCCTGTATTCTGTGATGGAACAGATGGGCAAGGGTTTCCAAGGCTGGTTGGAATCGCTCAATTTCTCCTTAAAGATGCGTGAAAAAATGAAGTTGTTTGGATACCAAAAAAATGTTGAACAGACATTTTCCTTGCTTCACGCCAAGGACAAAGAAATTATCCTGCTAAATTATCCTTGGATCGTTGATGGTGCAATGACAGATGAAAAATCAAGCAGCACTTTGCCTTATAAAATCGATCCAAGCCTTTTGAAATTGTATGATTTTGGACGATCGTACACTCAACGGGTCAATGCTGAAATTGCCGCTAAGCTTTCAGCGCCCTACATTGATATGCAGCCCATTTTTGATAAGCAGGCCAAGGAGTGGGGACTCAAACGGCTATACTCTGACAATCTTCATTTTACACGCTATGGCAATTATCTTTTAGCCAAGGCGGTGTGCCGTGAACTGGGCCGAAACCAGGTTTTCATGCAGATGGCTGGTCCGGCTGCCAACGACGGCAACCTTGACGTCCTCTTCCCCGATTTGGCTTCCTGGCGGCCTCTTGAGCCTGGAGAGGCCTGTATGGGCCATGAACTTGTGGGATGGTTTGGGGCCTGCTCCCCCAAAAGCCATATAGATGTGAGCGGCTTGGACGACATTGAGATCGATCCACTGGGAAAATGGCGCTGGGCGTATGGCGGCACTATAGGTTTGAAATTCACGGCCGAGGCCGGACAACGCTTGCGCATCGAATTCGCCATCAACAATCCCATCCCCAGTCAGGGGCTGTCAATTCTGGCCAACGGCCAAGACGTGTACAGCGTAAAAGATATCCCAGCGCAAAAATGGCTGGTGGAGAAGGTGGAGGGGACCTGCCAGATGACGGCCAAGGCCGGTGAGAACCAAGTGAATCTTGTGTTCTCAAAAGGCAATCACCAAGGGTTTGATTTTGCGCCAGCCGATGCCCGGCCCCTCAACGGAGCCGTTCTGCACCTAGTTATTACAAACCAATGACCTTCACGCCCGATCGCGCGGCTCCATATTGAGGCGCTTGTCCAACCGCAACCGCCTGGCTTGATCCAGCGGCCTCAGAGACGCATGTTCAGCGGTGCGGCGGGCCTCCCGAATCCGTCCCATGGCGACAATTTCCCTCACAGGGCCCTGGGTTAAGCTCTGCCCCTGCCGCCGGAATCCCGCAACGAGCTGAAAAAGAGCCCTGCCCCGCCAGCCAGCATCACGAAGATGACCAACAGCTCAAAAAGCGACATGCCCGCAAGCGAAAACTGTATGGAGGCGATGACACCCACGCAGATTGCGATCAGGCTGCCTGCGGCCAGCAGCCAGCCCAGGATGCTTCCGGAGTTGGAAAAAATCAGGCCGATGCCGAGGACAAGAGGCAGCAGAGTCATCCCCGAGGTAACGCGCAGACCGCCCATCGAAAACAACCCATAGCCGAAACTGAACAGATTATAGACCCGGATGGAACTCAGAAACAGGTATCCTCCGGCGATCATCATGGCCAACCCAAGAAAGAACCTCCCGGCACCGCCAGGTGTTCCGCCCGCACCTCGCATGGTCATGCGTCGCTCCCTGCCAACTCTACACGGCGACTGCTGAGCCTGTCTGTGGATTGGCGGGATGGCTTGCCCATCCCGCCCCACTCTGCTCAGGACGTCTGTTCATCCCTGGCCCGGATCTCGCCCCGCTTGATTTTGCCGCTGATGGTCTTGGGCAACTCAGAGACGAATTCCACAACGCGGGGATACTTGTAGGGTGCCGTGACCTTTTTGACGTGATTCTGAATTTCCTTGGCCAGTTCGGGGCTTGCTTCGTATCCTGCCCCCAACACCACCGTGGCCTTGACCGCTTGCCCACGTTCCGGGTCGGGCACAGCGGTTACCGCCGCCTCCACCACGGCCGGATGGGTGACCAGGGCGTTTTCCACCTCGAAAGGTCCGATGCGGTAGCCGCTGGATTTGATAAGATCGTCGTTGCGGCCCAGGAACCAGAAGTAACCGTCTTCGTCCATCCAGGCCTTGTCACCGGTGTGATAGTATCCGCCGAAGACCACCGAGGCAGTCTTTTCCGGCTCGTAAAGATAGCCGTCGAACAGCCCGAGCACTTTGCCGTCACCCAGGCGGATGCAGATTTCCCCCTCTTCGCCCGGAGGGCAGGGGTGCCCGGCGGTGTCCAGCAACTGGATATCCCAACCGGGAGTCGGCCTGCCGATGGAGCCCGCTTTCACCGGCATAAAAGGCAAGGCCGCGATCTGTAGACAGGTTTCGGTCTGGCCGTACCCCTCATAGATGGTCATTCCGGTGGTTTTTTTCCAGGCATGGAAAACGCCTTCGTTGAGGAGCTCCCCGGCAGTAGTACAATGGCGCAGGCGGGAAAGGTCGAATGTGGAAAGATCTTCACGGATCAGAAATCGGTAGATTGTCGGCGGGGCGCAGAAGGTGGTTACTCCGTGGTCCGCGATCACCTGAAGCAGTTCGGCAGGAACGAACTTGCCCCGATAATCCCAGACAAAGACACAGGCCCCGGCCATCCACTGGCCGTGGAACTTGCCCCAGAAGGATTTGGCCCAGCCGGTATCCGCCACAGTGAGGTGTATGTCGCCGGGGCGCAGGTCGTGCCAGTACACAGCGGTGGTGATATGCCCAAACGGGTAGCTGTGCGGATGGACCACCATCTTGGGCATGCCCGTGGTGCCGGAGGAAAAGAAGATCATCATGGTGTCTTTGCCGCCGGCGCTCTTCGCCGGACGGGGGAACTCCGTGGAGGCGCTCTGCCCCAAATCGTCGTACCCATGCCAGCCGGAGCCGGACGCACCCTGGCCAAGATGGATGGCAACGGTGAGGCTTGGGCACTCAGCGCGCACGGCATCCACGCGCTCGATAAAGTCTTCTTCAACCACGCAGGCTTTGATGCCGGCCTTGTTCACCCGGTACTCCACATCATGGGAGGTGAGCAGATGGGGGGACGGCACTCCAATGGCTCCAATCTTGCCCAGAGCCATGGCGGTCACCCAGAATTCCACCCGGCGCTGCAACACCATCATCACCTTGTCGCCCTTGGCGATGCCTGCCGTGGAGAAGGCGTTGGCCATGCGGGAGGACTCCCGGCTGAAATAGGCCAGATCAAGGTCGCGCCGGGTTCCGTCGGGGCCGATATGGATCATTGCTGGCCGGGTGGGGTCTTCCGCCGCCTCGCGATCAAGGAAATCAAAGGCGAAGTTGTAGTTTTCAGGCACGTCCACCGCGTAGTTGGCGATGAAATCCTCATAACTGTCAAAGCGTTTGAAAGCTGTCTGCATGGGCAATCCTTTAGATGATCACGTCCAGAAACACGGCGTCCTTTCCGTCCAAAGCGCGCATAGCGTGGGGAATGCTGGAACTGAAGTATAAGCTGTCCCCTGGGTCGAGCACCAGCACCTCGTGCCCGAGAGTTACTTCCATGCGGCCCTGAACCATGAAGACAAATTCTTCTCCCAGATGCTCATTGAAGGTGACGTCGCCCGGTTCCTTGGGGGGCACGGTGACCAGGAAAGGCTCCATGCCCGGCCTGTTAAAACGGTAGGCCAGGGAGCGGTACTGGTAGGCTTTGCGTCTTGTGACCTCCAGCCCTTCGCCGTGCCGGACCAGGGAATACTGATGCAGTTTGGCTTCGCTGCCGGTTATCAGGGCCATGAGATCCACGCCGGTGGATTTGGCCAGTTTGTACAAAAAACTCACCGGAACTTCATTCAGGCCCGATTCGTACCCCAGTATCACCTCGGCGGGCACGCCTGTGGTTTCCGAAAGCTGTCCGGGGCTTAACCCCAGGGCCTCACGCAGCCCCTTGATGCGGCTGGCGACGGCCTGGTCGATGGAGGAGGTCTGGCTCATGGCATCTCCCGTGCGTGTAAAGTTCAGAACCAATACCACAAAATTGTCGACTCTTGAAGGGGAGAATTGTCCTGAGATTAGCCCTTGCCCCCGACAAACAAAGTCATATATGAAGTGGAGAGACAATCCTGGGGGCGCACTGGTTTCGACGGGGATTGCAACGACAAAGTGGCAGGCCGAGGTACCGCGAGGCCTCGTAAAACACGCGGTAAACAATTAGTTGCCAACAACGACAACTACGCTCTGGCCGCTTAAGGCCAGCCTTCTTTCGGCCCACGCCTGTTAAGCTGAAAAACGAAGGACACCCCCCTCCGGGCTGGCATTTGCGCGCGTTTGCCATCGCAGATGTGAGAACTTAGGTGAACTGGATCCGTGAAGCCCGGCCGGAAGGCTCGTACGGATCAAGATTAAATCCCGGCCTATGCCTGTAGAAGCTTTGCCCGAGCGTTCGCGGACGGGGGTTCGATTCCCCCCGCCTCCACCAAGCGACCTTCCGGCAACGTCCGAGAAAGTCCAAAACCCCCCAGAATTACAAAGAAAAGGCGGCTCGCAAGGGCCGCCTTCTTCCGTTTAGGGCCGTTGACAGCCGGTATGCATTTGAGTAGCTTTTTGGCCCTGGAGGCAGTTTTACTCATGCTTGAGTAACACCTCAAATCCATGGACCAGTCTGTTTTACGAGGATACTCAAATGCCCCTGACCGACGTTACAGTAAGAAACGCCAAGCCAAGCCCCAAGACCGTCCGACTCCGCGACGAACGCGGGCTCTACCTCGAAATCAGCCCCAAAGGCGGCAAATGGTGGCGTTTCCGCTACATGCTCAAGGGCAAAGCCAATATGCTTTCTCTGGGAGTATATCCTGATATCTCTCTCAAAGATGCCAGGACAAGGCGCGATGACGTCCGCAAACTCCTGGCAAATGGCATTGACCCTGCCCAAGTCCGGAAAGATCAGAAGGCCGAGGCCATAGAGAATGAAAACACCCTCGAGACGGTGGCCCGTGAATGGTTCGCCAAGTTTCGGCTGACCTGGACAGTCTCCCACGGCGACCGCATCATGCGCCGATTCGAGAAGGACATATTCCCTTGGATTGGAGCGCGGCCTATAAAAGACATTCTGGCCCCGGAGCTTCTGGCCACAGTTCGTCGCATCGAGGCCCGAGGAGCCATCGAGACGGCTCATCGAGCGCTCCAAAATTGCGGACAGGTCTTCCGCTTTGCTGTGGCTTCTGGCTATGCTAACCGCGACATTTCCGGCGATCTACGAGGCGCTATCCCACCATCAAAGGAAAAACATCACGCCACGGTCACGGACCCGAAAGAAGTGGCCTCCCTCCTCCGGGCTATTGAAAGCTATCAGGAGCCTGTCCTTCAGACATTTCGCGTGTAAGTGACTGATTCACCGCAAACACTCAATCCCAACCCCAAAATAAGCGGTCAAGTCTTCCGAGGCGACCTCAAACGCCGCATTTGTTGCCTTTGAGCCGACAGACGGCCCGC
>JBBRUD010000124.1:0-11267 GCA_038248065.1 Desulfovibrionales bacterium
AGTCTCGCCGCTGATGCCCCCGGTGGGCCTGGACACGGGAGGAGCGACAGTTGCGGAGAGTATCCCCTGCCGTGTGCGACCTGGAGAGCGTGTCCTATGGTGAGCTTCGCATGCACCCCAGGCCCCCTGCCCGTGCAAGATCTTGTACCGTCCGCCAGGGGAGGGGCCGGATACCGGGTGAGTGTGATCTAGGTCGCGGGAAAACGCGCCGCCGCCTGGCGGGACGCAGGCCGTTTCCGCTCCAGTGCCGGAGATTCCACCGCATGGACCCTAAAACAGCCCGCCGGGCAGTAGAGACTTTTGAACCGCAGGCAGCCCAAGGGGGCGCAAGTTAAAGATCTTGAACGAGACACTCCCCGCGAGAGGACGTGCATGTAAAAATAAAGCATGTATATTAGAGGTGTTATCGAAATTTTAAGCCGCCAAGAAGTTTGGCACGTTCCCTGCTTTACTCTAAGTATCTTTTACTCCTTTTGCGAGAACGGCTTTCAAGAATACCAGGGCTTGAAGGCCGTTCGCGCGTTGTAGCCCCGAAAACTTCCGCAGATGCCGTGCCGCGCCTCCGCCATTCCGTGTTCTCCCCTGTTCGCTTATGTCTTGCGCCTTACGGGAAGCCTCTTTCAGGAAGTGTGTGGTGCGAAGATTCCCGGCTGGCCATTGCGCCTGAATGTAGCCCCCCGGCAAAGAGCGTTCCAATGAAGAGCGCCCCGTTCCTCAGAGAGGGACGGGGCGCTACGGGTTTGCGGTGTGTTCATTTAGCCGGAATCCGGGTCCGGGTTGAAGGGGGAACGTTCAATTTCTTATACGTGTTGCGTGGTTTCCTGATTCCTGGGCCTGAGCCGCATGGGCAACGCTTTGCGACGGTCATTCCGTCCGGTTTGCCTGAGACGGTTGCAATTTCCGCTAAAGATGCCTGAAATCGCGTTGCTCCTGCCTTTGGGCCTACATGGCCGGGTATGGAAACATGGGGTTTACTTGGTCTAGCCCTCCGCTGAGGTTGCTCAAGTGCCTATCCACGTAAGAAACAAAGTAACCACGGAGATTGGCCTGTCCAGAGGGAGAAGAGGAAAATTCAACGATTTTGCTTGAAAACTTTCTGAGGCTTCCGGTTGGAGCCGAGGGAACCCTGGCTCCTGCCCCGGCAGGTGGTAGAGACTTTTGAACCGTGTGCAGCCCAAGGGAGCGCAAGTTAAAGATCTTGAACGAGACACTCCCCGCGGGAGGGCGTGCGTATGAAAATACAGCAAGTATATTGGAGGTGTTATGGATATTCCAAGCAGTCAAAAAGTTTGGCACGCTCCCTGTTATAGCCTAATTATCTTTTACTCCTTTTGCGAGAACGGCTTTCAAGAATACCAGGGCTTGAAAGCCGTTCTCGCGTTGTAGCCCGGAAACTTCCCGGCGTATCCGCCGCCGGGAATTCACTCGCGGCGCACTACATCCTGGAAGTGATCCAGGGCACGCCCACCAGCAGGAACACTCCCAGATAGATGGCCCCGAAGATGAAGCCCAGCACCCAGAAGTCTTTCCCCTTCACGTAGCCGGAACCGTAGTAGATCGGCGACGGGCCAGTGGCGTAGGGAGTGATAATGCCCATGATGCCCAAGGTGGAACACAACACCATGGAGACCAGGGCGATATCCAGGCCTGGCACACTCATGGCCGCCGCCAGCATCACCGGCAGCATGGCCGCTACGTGGGCGGTGACGCTGGCGAACATGTAATGGCTGACGAAGAACACGATCACCAGTCCGATCAGGGTCGCCGTGGGCGACAGACCCTGCATGCTGCCGGACACCGACTGGGCGAACCACTTGAGGAAGCCGGTCTTGCCCAGGCCGTCGGCCAGAGCCACCAGGGTGGCGAACCACACCAGTACGTTCCAGGCCTGCTTGTAGCCCAGCACGTCATCCCACTTCACCACGTTGCACAGCACCATGATGCCCACTGCGGAAAGGGCCACGGTGGTGGCGCTGACGTATTTTGAGAGGAATATCCACCCCAGCAGTGCGCCCACAGCCAGCAAAGCCATGAGGATTTCGCGGCTGGTGATGGAGCCCATGGCGTCGAGTTCCTTGCCGGCCCAGATGGGGGCGTCCTCGGAGACCTTCTGCGTGGGAGGGTAGAGGATATAGGTCAGCAGCGGCGTGGCCAGGAACAGGATGGCGCCCACCGGCAGGAAGCTTATGAACCACTGGTTCCAGGTGAGGCTGACATTGACGTTTTTAAATACCGTGGACTGGGCCAGCACGTTGGGGGCCAGCGCCGTGAGGAACATGGAGGAGGTGACGCAGGTGGTGGCCAGGGCCACCCACATAAGGTACGCGCCGATGCCGCGCGGGTTGTTGTCCGGCGAAGAGCCGTAGAGCGGCGGAATATTCTTGATGATGGGGAAGATGGTGCCGCCGCTGCGGGCCGTGTTGGAGGGCATGAACGGCGCAAGCACCAGGTCGGCCAGGGCGATGGCGTAGCCCAGCCCCAGGGTGCGCCTGCCCATGAGCTTGATGAGGGTGAGGGACAACCGTCTGCCAAGGCCGGTCTTTTCATAGCCCAGGGCGAACATGAAGGCGGCGAAGATCAGCCAGACCGTGCCGTCGGAAAATCCTGCCAGCGCCCATTTGATGGCGTCGGACGCATTTGGCGCTTTGTCGGGGGAAAGGGGGACCAGCTTGAAGATGGCCGCAACGATCACGCCCAGCAATCCGGCCAGGGCCGGGGGGATGGGTTCGAGCACCAGCGCGGCCACCACTGCCGCGAACAGGGCGAAATAGGCCCAGGCGTTTGGTGCAAGCCCGGCTGGCGCGGGAATGGCCCAAATGCAGAGCCCGACTAATACAGGAATGATGCCTTTGACAAAACCGCGATTCATAACGCCTCCTCACCCTGTTGAGTTTCGATCCGTACGCTGTATACCCGCGCCCGCTCCAGGAGCGGCCCCACTCCGCGTAGCACACGGGAAGGCTACAGGCACGGCATTTCAGTTGCCCGCAAGTCCGTCCAGGCAGGCAGCCGCAGTGAAGGGAATGCAGGAAGACTCTTGCACTGGAAATGCCAGAAATTGTGAAGAGATGGAGATAATTTGCGAAGACGGTGCGGAGAAGAGGCCTCCGGCGGCCAAAGGGCCAATGGCCCTTTGGAATCCCTTATATTTAAGCGGGATACTGGGTGTTCATTTGCTGTGGGGAGTGGGGGGGGAGCTTGTTATTTATGCGGCGGGTGCTGCAATGCGGGGGGGGGGAGAGCCGCCGAGTGAGGGTGTGCTAGAAGAAACTGGTATAACTTGGGTTATGCCTGGTGAAAACGATCGAGAGAAATTCCCTGTGATGTCAGGTGGATATGCTTGGTGCGCTGGAGGAATGGGTATGCACGGGGTTATGCCGGTTCATGGTGCGTTCTGCGTTGCAAAGTGGAAAGAACGCCTGCGCGGCTGCGTACTGTCGGGGGGGTCACCGGGCGCATACGCGCTGTCCGTTGTCCAGTTGCTGTACCTTGGAGATCCGTCTCAGGTGGCGCGGCGCCCCGCTGAACCGGGCTGAAAGGAAGATCCGCGCCAGTTCCAGGGCCTGGGAGAAGCCGATAACCCGGCTGCCCAGGCATAAGATGTTCATATCGTCGTCCTCCACTCCCTGATGGGCGCAGAAGCTGTCGTGGATCAGGCAGGCGCGCGCTCCGGGAATCTTGTTAGCCGCAATACAGACTCCGACGCCGCTGCCGCACAAGGCTATGCCGCGCTCTACGGTTTGCTGCGCCACGGCTTGAGCCAGCGGCACGGCGAAATCAGGGTAGTCATCGCCGTTGTCCAGGGCAAAGGCCCCGAAATCCAACATTTGATGTCCGTCATTCTCCATGGCCTCGGTCAGGAAACGCTTCATCTCGAAGCCGCCATGGTCGGCGGCGATCCCGATATGCATGTGAATATTTCCTTTGAAACGGATTCTCCAGCCTTCATGCCTTTAGCCTCGTGTGCGGCAAAAGGCAAATCCGGTGGGAATGCGGAAATACGGGAAGAAAACAGGCTCGGCTGGGTCAGCCGGAGGAACGCATCTTCAGGCGCTTCGACAGCGCAGGCTGGGAAATGCCCAGCAACCGGGCGGCCATGGTCTGGTTATTGTTGGAGCGAGCCAGGGCCTCGGTCACCAGAAATTCAGCGGCTTCGCTGAAAGTGGGCAGGCGTTCGAAAGCAGCAAAGGGGTTTTCCTGGTCGGCCCGGAGCGCAGGTGTATCGGCTTTGGCGTGGCAGGTGGCCTTGAGGAAGCTCTCCATGGAGAGCATGCGGTCCCGGTGGACGCTCACGGCATCGTATACCATGGCCTTGAGTTCGCGCACGTTTCCCGGAAAGGCGTAGGAGGTCAGCAGCCGGGTGAGTTCCCTGGGCGGGGTGGGCTTGCGTTTGCCAAGGGCCTGGGCGGCTTCCTCCAGAAACTGGTGGAGCAGGGGGTCAATATCCTCCGTGCGTTCGCGAAGCGCCGGCACATGCACGTGATGGGTGCGCAGGCGGTAGTAGAGATCGCGCCGAAACTCGCCCGCCGCCTCCCTGGCGGCCAGATTGCAATGGGTGGCCACGATCACCCTGGCCCGAAGGCGCTTGGGCCGGTCGCTGCCCAGGGGGAAGTATTCGCCTTCCTGGAGCAGTCGCAGCAGCTTCACTTGGGAGGCGATGCTCAAATCGCCGATTTCATCCAGAAAGAGCGTGCCTCCGGCGGCTTCTTCAATCATGCCGCGCCGGGGCGCGTCGGCGCTGGTGAATGCTCCGCGCACATGGCCGAAGAGGGTGTCGGCGAAAACGGCGTCGTCGAGTCCTGCCACGTTTACGGCCACCAATTCGCCCTTGCACCCGGAAAGAGCATGGGCGGCGCGCACCAGGTGCTCCTTGCCAACGCCGCTTTCGCCCGTGATCAAAAGAGGCTGGGGGCTTATGGCCACGGCCTCGACGTAGGCAAAAATGGCGTACATGGCCCGGCTGCGAGTCACCAGAGCGGCAAAGGCCTCAGGATGGTGAACCTGGCCAGATACCAGCCGCTCGGCCACCGCGCGGCTTTCGCGTTGCAGTTCCAGCATGCGGATGGCCCGCTGGACGCTGGTGAGAATCCTGTCCTCGTCATCGGTTTTGACCAGATAGTCGAAGGCCCCAAGCTTCATGCAGCCCACGGCGGTTTCCAACTGGTTGAGCCCGCTCACGATGATGACGGCCACTTCAGGGTGGCGCTCGCTTATCTGCGCCAGAAGTTCTTCTCCGCCGGGGCGGGGCATGTTGAGGTCCAGCAACACCAGGCCGATGCCTCCCCGGTCCAGCAAGGGCATCACCTCTGCGCTGACGGTGCACAGCACCGTGTTGGTGATGCCTGCCGAGGATTCCAGGGTCAGCGCCAGGGAGCGCAGCCAGGCCGGTTCATCGTCAACCAGCAGGATGCCGAAAGAGGGGCAGGCGGTGGTGCTCATGCTGCGGGTTCCTTCCGTGCTGCGGGCAGGGTGAGGGTGACTGTGGTGCCGGTCCCCTTGGTGGAATCAAACACCAGGGAGCCGCCGTGTTCCTTGACGATGCCTGCCGACACCGAAAGGCCCAACCCCGTGCCGCCGCTGCCACGCTTGGTGGTGAAGAACGGGTCGGTGAGATGGGGCAGGTGTTCCGGCAGAATGCCCGTGCCTTCATCGTGCACGCGCAGCACGACGGTATCGGCATCCTGGCCCGCAGAGGTGGAAAGAGCGATGGCCCGGTCCCTGCCGGGCAGGGCTTGGCAGGCGTTGAGCACCAGATTGACCACCACTTGTTCGATGCGCTGGGAGTTGCCCCACACCTTGGGGAGGTCCGGCGCGAAATGGGTGGTGAAGGTGTCCGTAGCCTTGCGGATGGTGGTGTCCACCAGGCGAAGGGTTTTTTCCGCGGCTGCGTTCACATCCACCAACTCTTTGTCCGCCGCATCGCCTGGGCGGGAGAAGTCCTTGAGATCGTTGACGATGCGTTTGATTTTCAGTGCGCCATCCTGCATTTCATCGAGCATCTGGGGGATCTCGCCGCGCATGCGGGCATAGGATATGCCGCCCAGGGTGAAGTCGCCGTTGGCCTGGAAGTGCTCGTCCAGGATGCGGGCGGCATCGTTGTGGGCTTTTTTGAGAATGGGAATATTGAGGAGAAACAGCCCGTTGGGGTTGTTGACTTCGTGGGCCACGCCCGAAACCAGGATGCCCAGCGCAGCCATCTTGTCCGCCTGAACCAACTGCTGCTGGTTATTGTGCAGTTCTTCAAGGGCGTCCGATAGGGAACTCGTGCGCTGGGCCACTTTCTTTCGCAAGGTATGGGACCAGAACACCGTGCCTGAAAGCAATAGCAGCAGAGGCAGCATCCCGGCGACCACGTATTTGAGCACGGTTTCCCAGCGTACAGGGTTGTGCTCCAGCACGCCCAGCCATTTATTGTAGATGGCTTCGTACTGGCCTGTCTGCTTTAGTATTGCCAGGCCTTCGCTGAACCGGGCCAGCAACTCGGCGTTGCCCTTCTTCACCGCATAGCCGTAGCGCACCGTGGCTACCCGGCGGGCCGCGATGGTCAGGTTGTCCAGCTTGTTCTCCCGGATGATGTAGATGCCCGGCAGCATGGCCACCACAGCGTAATCGCCCTGGCCCGAGGCCAGCAGGCGAAGGCCGTCGGCTGGAGTGTCGGTCAGAAGCAGGTTGTCCGCGTTGCCGCGCGCGGCCAGGGTGTCGTTCATGATGCCGCTGCGGTGGACAATGACCTTGCTGCCTGCCAGGCCGTCAAGCGACCGTATAGGCCGGGTGCCTTTCCGGGCGAAAACGGCGTGATTGACGATGGTATGGGGCGGGGCGAAATCCACCTCCTGTAGACGTTGCTCTGAATAGGACATGCCCTGGAGGATATCCACGCGGCCATCCATAAGAGCCTTGCGCATCTCCGACCATGTTCCAAGGCGGAATTCCACCTTCATGCCCATTACCTCGGCGATGGCCCGGGTGAGGTCCACGTTGTAGCCCGAAGGCCGACCGTCCATATCCAGGAATTCGTAGGGCGGATAGTCGCGGTCGCCGCCCACGATGACGGGCGTACCTTTTCCAGGCAGGTCCACGGCCGGGCTCGCACCAGCGGAAGCGAGCAGGGCTGCGGTCAGAAGGAATATGGCGGTCAGGCGTCTGATGGCGTTTCCTGTTGGGAGTGCGCCACAGGGGCCGATGAGGGCCTCCGGCGGCCAAAGGGTCGATGGCCCTTTGGAATCCCAAATGGTTTCGGGTGATCACACGGGCGGGCCTCTCCGGCAGGAGCAGGGCGGGGTTTCGCCTCCGCAAGCGTGAGCCGTGGCGGGCAGCCCCGATGCCGCATGGTGCCATCTTAAGGAAGAACGATGCGTAAGCCAAGGGGCTCGGTTCTGGGGCCGCCTGATCCTCGGATATTTACGGAGCGGCGGCAAAGACCTCCCGCGCTGCGGCCAGGGCGTTCAAGGCCGAGGGGAATCCTGAATAGACCGCCATCTGCATAAGCACCTCCACGATTTCCTCCCGGGACATGCCCACCTGAAGAGCGGCTCGGATGTGGACCATAAGCTGGGGTCGCATGGTGCCGCTGGCTGCGGCAATGGCCATCATAGCGGTTTCCTTGTGCCGGGGGGAAAGCACGGTGCGCGCAATAACATCGCCGTAGGAGAAATCCAGGATGAATCCCCCCAGATCCGGGGCGATATCCTCCAGGCTGTCGAGCACGGCCTGCCCCGCGCCCGCGCTGGTGGCCTCCAGGGCGCGCAGTCCGCGCTCCCGTCTGCTTTCCTGGCCGCCGAAAGGGGGCTGGGAAGCTGGGCGCACTTCGCGCTGGGCGAATTCCTCCCGCGCCGCCGCCAGTCCGTTCAAGGCGGCGGGAAACCCGGCGAAGACGGCGGTGATGTACAGGATCTCCACGATCTCCTCGGGCGAACATTCGGCACTTAAGGAAGCGCCCACATGGAATCTGAGCTGGGGTTGGGCGTTGCCCATGCCCGCCAGGGCCGCCACAGTGGCGATCTGGCGGGTTTTCACGTCCAGGCCCGGACGGGAAAGGATGTCTCCATAGCCGAAGGCGATCATGAGCCGACCGAAATCCGGTGCGATGTCCTGGAGGCTCTCCTGCACCGCCGCGCCCCCTGAGGGGTTCAGCGCGTTCAAATGGTTGAGGCCTCTGTCGTAGCGATCGAGGTGGTTCATGGCGGTATTTCCTTTGCGTTTATGGCAGGCGCGTTGTGCAGTTGTAGAGCGTTCCCACGGTCGGACTGGCCGCAGGGCTGCCCGGTCCTGCCTGTCTTCGGGACAGTACGCGCCGAGGACTGTGTTGGAAAATATATCTTTAGGGTGTGATTGATATGATATACATATCAATCATGGATGTGCGCCAGTTACGTTTTTTCATGGCCGTGGCCGAGGAGCTGCATTTCGGACGGGCTGCCCGGAGGCTCAATATGTCCCAGCCGCCGCTGAGCCAGCAGATTCGCGCCCTTGAGGACGGACTGGGTGTGCGGCTGTTCACCCGCACCAGCCGGTCGGTTGTTTTGACAGATGCCGGACGGGCCATGATGGAGCGGGCAGGGGACATCCTGGCCGCCATGGAGAGGCTGGGCACGGAGGTTCAAGACGCCCAACGCGGTATGACAGGCCGCCTGCCCATTGGTTTTGTCCGCCCTGCCATGGAGGGTCGCCTGCCAGGGGCCATCCGGGAATTCCGGCGCGAGCGCCCAGAGGTTGCTCTGGAACTGCGCGAGATGCTCACCCCGGACCAACTGACGGCCTTGCGCGCCGGAGAGTTGCGGGTGGGGTTTGTGCGGCTTTACGGGCATGACCTGACCGGGCTAGTTGCCGAGCTGTTCATGCGCGAACCCTATGTGCTGGCCATTCCGCGCGGCCATGCCCTGGCCCGGATGCGGCGAGTGCCCCTTGGGCGGCTGGCCGGAGAGCCCATGATTTTTCACCCCAGGCACCTTATGCCCGCACTGCACGACGCCATGACGGCTTGCTGCGTCAGAGCCGGTTTCCGCCCCTCCATCGTCCAGGAAGCCAGAGTCAAGCAGACGGCCATCGCCCTGGTGGCCGCCGGGTTGGGCATGGCTTTCGTGCCGAGATCCTCGACGGTGTCCCAGCGACCGGATGTGGTTTTTCGCCCTCTTGAGGACGAAGCCTTGCCTTGGGTGGAAATATGGTGCGTACGGCCCGAAACAGCGTGGGCCGGTGGAGTCGGCAAAACTGGTGGAACCCAAAGGGACGATGGAATCAAGGGGAACGGTGGAGTGGAGAGAATCGGAAGAGCCGGGGAGGCCGGAAGAAACGTTGGAGAAGGCTTGGCTGAGGCCTTCATATCCACAGTGCTGCGTCACGCGGACAGAAGTGCCTTTCCATCCCAGGGCTCATGACGGAAATTCTTGAAACGGCCTGATTTACAAACAGGCAACCTTCGCATTCTTTAAACCCGGAATGAACTCGGCGACATTGATTCTGCACTCCTGGTAGCTTAGGCAATCCACGATTTTCATACCGGACTCATCCTCGGGCGTGGACAGCAGGTCTATATCCTTGAAGTTGCAATAGCGATTGTTTTCATCGAGTACCACGCGGATTTTCGGTCGCAGCAGGCTTGCCTGGTTCTGTTCGATCACTACCGCCCGCTTGCCGTTTTTCAGCACCACGATGGAGCCGACAGGGTAGACGCCGATGAACTTCACAAAGCGGTCGACCATGGCGGGAGAAAACGCGCTGCCCTTCAAGTTGAAGATGACGGAGAGAGCTTTGTGGGGGTGTTGTGCTTTTTTATAGCAGCGGTCTGTAGTCAGGGCGTCGAAGGTGTCAACTATGCCAACCAGCAGGGCCGCCGGAGCAATCCGGTCAGCTTTCAACCCTTGCGGATACCCGCCGCCAGTATAGGTTTCGTGGTGCTCATACACGGCACGGACAACGGGCTCCGGGATGTTTGGCTGTTTGAGCAGCATGTCCCGGCTATAGATGGGATGTTTCTTCACTTCGGCGTATTCGGGCATGGTCAGTTTGCCGGGCTTCATCAGTATCTTCTTGGGGATCATGATCTTCCCTATGTCGTGGAACAGCCCGGCCAGACCGATGGTCATGAGGTTCTCCTGCCCAAGACCTATGTACTTGCCAAACAGGATGGAGAAAATAGCCACGTTAAGATTGTGAGTATATGAATACGTGTCGTATGATTGGAGCTTGGAAAGGAACATCAGTGCGTTTCCAGCGTCGGAAGACTTCTCGATAATGGAATGCACATGGTCTTCGCTTGTTTTTACGTCAACCTGGCGAGATTCTATGAGTTGATTGGTAAATTTTTTAACATATTCCAACATGCTGCAATAATGATCTTCCGCAGATGGTAATGAGCTAAGAAGTGTATCGAAGTTTGCGCTGGTATTTACGTCCTCCGGTTTATCTGTGGCGATCAAGGTATAAGGTGTCTCAAACCTGACTTTTTCCTGTTTGTTTCTTAAGAAGTACTCGCCCTTATCGGTGTCGATGAATACTTCAAACATGTCATTAGAAAGAAGTGCTTGAATTTGTTCAGGTGTGGAAAGTATACCTTCCTGAAGATATACGTGAGGATTATTTTCCTGTGAAAGCCCTGGGTTGGCAACATACATTCCAGGATGCAGTTCTTTAGTGTATATTTTAACGATCATAATATAACATTGACCATTTATGAACAGCCATGCACAGTAGAGTGCCTTGCGGTTACAATGTGCAACAGTCTTAAGCTTCCAGAGGGACATTGATGGCGCTCTGTGCCACTGGAAGGCATCGCTGAGTATTGAAGAAAAAGCGGGGTGGCCGGGACCAGGCATGGAGGGGAAGACTGGTCCCTGCATCTGCTAGAAGAGAAATGGTGGCACATAAATGCTCGCCGAAAACGATATCCCATGACCAACGCCGTAAGAATATTACGCCGATCCCATTATGGATGCAAGCATACTGGGGCTTCAACCGCAAAAGCTTCGGCCGCAAAAAAAAGCCCGGCGGTGGTCCGCCGGGCCTTGTGCTTCGTACCGTTTTGGGATCAGGCCGAAAGGCTTTTGGTTGCCGCGCAACTTTCGTCGGCGACGCACATGGCATTGATGACCTCGCGCAATTCCGTGGCCAGCCGGGCCATGTCCGCCACGGCCTGGGCGGCCTGGTTCATGGTTTCGGCAGTGTGGCTGGCGATGGTGTTGATTTCGTCGGTGGAGCGGTTGATTTCTTCGCTGGTGGCGGACTGCTGTTCCGCAGCGGTGGCGATGGCCCGCACCTGATCGGCGGTC
>JBBRUD010000125.1:0-11237 GCA_038248065.1 Desulfovibrionales bacterium
CGGAGGCTTCGTTCGTTCGTTCTTCTTTCCTTACGAGTTCTTCTTGTACGCTCGGGCGCCAGCCACCCAGGTTTCGTCGATGTTTCGGTCGTCGCCTGCGGACATGACGCCGAACAGCAACTGGGCGGCCTGATCCATGGTTTCCGGCCCGCCGTCACCCACCACCAGGGACTGGTGCCATTGCATGGCCATCTGTCCTGCATTCCAGTCCAGGGCCACGAAGTCGGCTTCCTTGCCCTTGTTGAAGTTGCCCAGGGTGTCGTCCAGGTACAGCGAATTGGCCCCGCCCAAAGTGGCCAGGTAGAAGGCCCGGTAAGGCGAGAGCTTGTTGCGTTCGGCTTCGCCCAGATCCTGTTCGCGCGGGTTGACCGAGCCGTCGAGCATGGTGTTGTTGCACATGCCCACCTTGTAGGCCTCCTCGAGCACGCGGATCAGGGAGAAGGCGTTGCCGCCGCCCACGTCGCTGCCAACGGACAGGCGCACCGGATGTTCGGGATCCTTGGCGCGTCCAAGACGGAAGAGGCCGCTGCCCAGGAACAGGTTGGACAGCGGACAGAAGCAAATGGCCGCGCCTGCCTTGGAGAAGCGGCGCATCTCGTCGTTGGAGAGCCATACGCCGTGTCCTGCGGTGAACTTGGGGCCGAGGAGTCCGTGCTTTTCATGGACATGGGTGTAGTCGTTGCAGTCGGGGAAGTGCACCTTGGCAGTGCGCAGCTCCGAGGGGTTCTCGGAGATGTGGGTGTTGACCCAGCAGTCGTGGTGTTCTTCTTTCAGCCTGCGGCAGCTGTCCATCATTTCCGCAGTGCAGCCCACGGCGAAGCGGGGAGTGATGGCGTAGAGGTTGCGGCCCTTGCGGTGGTAGCGTTCGATAAGGCGCTTGGATTCGGTGTAGAAGTCCTCAGGGGTGATGATGACCTCAGGGGGCGCAAAGCGGTCGATGCCGGTCAGCCCGGCGATGACTCGCAGATTGCGTTTGGCGGCCTCTTCGAAGAATTCTTCGGTGGATACCGGGCTGCTGGTGGTGAAGGCCAGGCATGTGGTGGTGCCTCCGGCCAGCAGGGCGTCGAAGAACTTCGAGGCTGCGGCGCGGGCGTAATCCCGGTCGCGATATTTTTCCTCTTCGGGGAAGATCCAATTTTGCAGCCAGTCCAGCAGTTGGTTGCCGTAGGCTCCGAGGACGCGCACCTGGGGGAAGTGGACGTGCCCGTCGATGAAGCCCGGCAGGATGAGCCGGTCCGGGATGTGGGTTATCTGAAGGTCGGGATGTCGTGGCGAGACTTCGGCGAAGGGGCCGAAATCTTCAATGATCCCGTTTTTAACGACCAACAGTCCGTCCTTTACGAAGCGGGCGGCCTCGTGCTCGCGTCCGGCGTACTTCCAGGGGTCGTCGAGAAGGTCGAAGAAGGTGCCTCGAATAGCACAATTGGCGCCTGTCATGGTGGAGCCTCCGTTCAGGGGGTTGATGTTTTCGTGGAGTGCGGACGGTTATGCTCCGGGCCTTCACGCTTCGGCCAGGGTCAGCTCAATCTGTCGCAAAACCCTAAGCCGAGGCCGTTCGCTGGAGGCCGTTCCGGCCTCATCGGTTGACGGGCAGGGTCAGCATGGGGGTGTTCCTGGGCAGTTCGCCGCCTTCCAGAGCGAACAACTGGATGAGGAAGGAAAATACCTTCCTTGAGGCCACGTCGTTTTTGGCGATGGAATACCACTGGCCGTCATAACGCGCCGAGACGAAAGCGGCCGGGGAGGCTGCGCTCTGACAGGATACCTTGAAGGGCACGGGCGTGTCCCGGGGTATCTCCGCCTGGACGGACGTGCCACCCTCTTTGGGCAGTTCAACGCCTTGCGCCAGGGAGTCGAGAATGCCGATAAAGTTCCTCAGCCGGACGAACACCCGGCAGGTATCCCCTTCGCAGGCGTTTTCGGCCTGAAGGTCATTGCTCTGGGTAAGAGCGAGCTTGGCGACGAGCCCGTAGCCCTTCAACTGCTTGACCGGCAGAGTGAGGCCCAATAAGCGTTCCATCTCCTGGACCTCTTCCCGGCTGGAGAAGCGCATTTGCATGGTCACCAGGGCCGTGGGCGCTCCTTCGGGTTTCGCGTGCAGTTCCAGGTCGCCGCGCTCCTGCATGCGACGCAGCATGGCCACGAGCCTGTCGAAGCACGCGGTGCGGCCCAGGTCCTGGTTGAGCGCCGTGTCCATGGCCACGGATTTGTTAACGCAGTTTCCAAAGCGTTTGACCAGCACTTGAAAGAGCATTTCTATGTCCCAGCCCGCCCGACTGAGGAACAGCAAACGATCCAGGCTGATTTCGGTCAGCAACTGGGTGGCAAACTTTTCGCCGCTCAAAGGGACGTAGATGATGCTCGGGCTTTCGCTGTACTGTGCGCCAACGGTTGGAGTGGCGGCATTGTAGGGGTATTGCCCCTTATATCCTTCAATGGTTCCAGAATTGAACTTCACGTCGAGCCCTGCTGATACATGGTAGTTGAAAGAAGAAGATATGGAAGAGACATTCAAGAAAAATGGAGCGTCGAAATATCTGAGCCTGACAAGATTAAGAAGCATCTCCTCGTTATTGCTGGCATTTATGCTGACATTGTAGTCAGTTCTGTTGCCCTTTAACACATGCGGCCCCATGGAGCATGCGTTCGACATCAGTGTGGCGGCGATTATGACCGCAACGGTCAGCTTGTGGCTTCTCATGGGGCGTCCTTGGGAGCTGAAGGTAATGCAGCGGAAACATACAACCTGCATTTTTCAGGGTGTCCCAGGGGCATACCGGTAAAATTATATATAGTATGGATTCATGCTTTCGCCAAGATGCTCAGTGAAAATACTTCCTTACTTCAGCAAAATAATGTGGCAAAGGGGGTGACCGCTGACGTGGTATTCATTCCGAAGTCGCCCAAGGCGGGAGCAAACGCCTCCCGACTTGGACGAGGGAGCCTGAGGTGTCCATCGGGTCGTTTGGTTGTAGGTAGAGGCCAACGCGAAATACAGAGGGAGTGCTTCTGGTGGCCTGAGGTCGCCATTAGCTTATGTGGTAGGGGGGAGTGCGAGCGTCAACGCAAACCCGTGCAGCCATTCGTGTACGTTCTCCTACGGTGGGACGCTGAAGGAGGAACAGAACTTTAGTGCCGCAAATCTGGATGCTTTTGTCCTGCTTCGGGTGCACTCTGCTAGCGATGCGCGCAGGGCAAGCCCGTTTCAACGTTGTTCCCTCAGTGAGTACGGTACGCCGGTGCGGTTGACGTACTATAGAATCCCACTTAAAAGGTATGGAAAACGTCCTGCTTGGCCAAACCGGTCTTTCCGGTACAGTTGAGCGGGTGAAGCCGTTTGCCCGGAATCGGCTTCACATGTCCGGTTCATTTCAGAAGGATGATTTACCATGTTGAGGACGCCCGTTTCCTGTAAGGTTGTTGCCGCCGTCGGCTATGAAGATGCCTCCAATATTCTGGAAGTTGAATTCCATTCCGGGAAGATCTTCCAATATTCCCAGGTTCCGCGCGAAGTGTATGAACGCTTTCTGGGCGCACGCTCCAAGGGGCGTTTCTTTCACCACTACGTGCGCGATCGTTATCCCCACAAGCATATGCGCTGAGTCCAGTGTGTTGTGTTGTTCCGGGCAGGTGAAACGCCCGGTATGACGAGCCATGCTGTCAATTCAACGCGCGTGAACAGTTACCAAGGAGCGGCTCCTGCCACCGGGAGGCAAAACAGCTTCACATCTGTCCACTCGGCAGGCAGGCGACTGTCAGTTTTTTATTCGATAATGCTGGTTGTTAGTACTTGAAGTTTTACATAGTATACCTTAGTGATGGCTTCCGATAGCTCACATACGAATTCCACTATTTGGAAATTTGACCGAATGGTCAGCATTTAACATTTTTTCAGGAGGTCCAGAATGGACGATACACTTAAGGAAGCATTGGGAATCGTCAGGGCTCAGGCCGGGCACCGCGTTATGACCGTGGAAGAAATCCTCTCCATGGCGCAATCGATCTCTTCCAGCCTGAAAGGCGTCATGGCCGGAGAAATCACCCCTGAAGTAACGACTCCCGCCATGGACCCCAAGAAGTCCATCAAAGAAAAGTCCGTGACCTGCCTGGAGTGCGGCAAAGTCTGCAAGGTTCTCACCCAGAAGCACATCGCCCAGCATGGCCTTACTGCCGAAGAGTATCGTGCTAAGTATGGTATGAAGCCGGGTACGCCTTTGGTGGCCAAATCGCTTGCTCGTGATCGCAAGGTGAAGATGGCTGAGATGAAGTTGTGGGAACGTCGTAAAAAGGCCCCGGCTGCCAGCTGAGCTTTTTTATAGTGGGCGCATCTTCCCGTCAGGAAGAGTATCGCCTTTTGCGTCATCTACCCGAAAGCCCCTGATCTCCTGATTGGGGGCTTTTTTTCATGCACGGCCCGTCCGTGGAAAGATGTTGCAACTAGAGGAGGGCGTTTATGACCAGTGCTTCCGAGCAGACTCAGGTCCGTCTGGATATCCCTGCGGACCTCGAATACCTGTACCGTGACTTTTTCACCGTCTACGCAGGGCCGGACGATGTGGTTCTGGAGTTCGGCAACCTGCACCGCTCCCAGCCCAACACGGTGAAGATAGGCAACCGCATTGTGCTCACTCCGGCCAACGCGCTCCGCCTTCGAGAACTACTCGACCGCACCATACTCGAGATGCAGCGCCGCATGAGCCAGGCCCACTCCGGCCAGGAGTCCCCAGGAGGACAATAAAACGCGGGCCGACCAGTTTTTCGGGCAGCGCCGCGCAGGGAGGTCCGGATCGACTTTCTATGCTTTCTCCAGCCCGTTTTCCAGGAAGGTCTTCACGTAGCGCATGTCGGTCTTGCAGATGTGGTTCACCAGCCAGTCGCGCAGAAAATTCATGAGGTCCATGGAGATGCTGGCATCGCCGGAATTGATTTTGCCGATGTATTCCATGACCTGGGCTTTGAGTTCTGTGTGTATCTTCTTATGGGCTGCGGTTTCGGCGTACTTGAACTGGTCGAAGTAGCGCTCCTCCGTGTCGAAATGCAGGACGGTGTAGCCGGCCAGGTCTTCCAGCAGCTTTTTGAGCACGTTTTGCCCCTGTCCGCTCTTCATGGCCACGTAGAGCTGGTTGACCATGTTGACCAGTACCTTGTGCTGCTGGTCAATGATCTTGACTCCGGTGGCCAGGGTGCTGGTCCAGGGCATCAATGTGTCGGAACTCATGCCGGCTTTGAGGTCGGCGATGAGCACGGAAAGCTCTTTTGAAAGGTCTGACAGTTCCATGACGTCCTGAGCGGAGTCGTGGATGCCGTCGGCGATTTCCGTGGCAACCTGTTCAACCTCGGAAATTGCCCTGTGGATGTGTTCGGAACTTGCGGATTGTTCTTCCGATGCGGTGGCGATGGAGAGTATCTTGCTGGTGTTGTTTTCGGTGTGGCGCAGAATTTCGTGGGCGGAATCTCCAGAACGCTCGGCCATGGCCGCAGCCGAGTCGGCGCGGGTGACGGCCATGTCCATCTGGTCCACGTTCTGGCGAATGGAATTCTGGATCGCCATGATGGAATCGCCCACTTCCTTGGTGGCGTGCATAGTCTTTTCCGCCAATTTGCGCACTTCGTCGGCAACGACGGCGAATCCGCGCCCCGCCTCACCGGCGCGGGCGGCCTCAATGGCTGCGTTCAAGGCGAGCAGGTTGGTCTGGTCGGCGATGTCGTTGATGACGTTGATGATCTGATCGATGGATTTGGCCTGGTCGCCAAGCACGCCCATATCTTGTTTGAGGGAGGAAGTTGCCTCGGTGACGCTGTTAATGGCCGCGATTGCCTCGGTGGCGATGCCGGCGCTCTGAGCGGCTTGTTGCTTGGAACTTTCCACGCTGACCGAAGCATCGGAGGCGTTTCGAGAGATGTCTATGATGGCCATATTCATCTCATCCATGGAGGTGGACGTCTCGATCATACGCTGTTTTTGCAGGTCAGCGCCTTCGGAGATGCGTTCCATCCGGTTGGAGAGCGCCCCGGCCGAGCTCATGATGCGCTGAACCACATGCTCAAGCTTGGAGGAAGCGTCCAGCAGGTTTTCCGAGCGGGACTGCTCGGCCAGCCTGGAGGCCTCTTGGGCTTGCCTGAGGGCCTCATCCGATGCACGGCAGGTGCTCAGGTGCTTGCTTGTTTGCGTCGCTGCGTCCTGGGTGGCCTGTTTGAGGCAAACCGACAAGTTGCAGAGGGCCTTGGAGATAGGGCCGAACTCGCCTGGCCCGGCCGCTTCGGCGGTGTCGTCCAACTCGGTTTTCAGGGCGGCGGCGGCCATACTCTCAAGCTTCGACAAAGGGGCGGCCACCATGAATACGGAAAGGGCCAGCGCGACCAACGCCGTAATGGAAGTCAACAGCGTCAACCATGCTGGGGTTCCCTGTCCGAAAGCCAGAGCCGCCGTGGCCAAAGTGAGAACAAACAGTACTCCTAATAATGTCAGGAGAATTGAGCGAACGTTCATGGCGACTCCTTAAGGGTATGCAGAGATATTTTTATACTGAAACGGACCAGGAACGGCAAGTCGCAATGTAGGCGTTCAGAGTAAAAACTCAGCAGTTGGGCCATGCATGCGCCGTGTGAGCCTTCAGCAGACATCACCGGGCTTCGGGCGGGGTGTGGCGTGCTTGTGTGCCTTCGATGAGCAAGATGGGGGCTACTCCGTGCGTAATCCCGGATGGCCTAGGGCATGCTCCAACACAGGAGGTTGCCCCTCTGCCGGAATTCGGTTAACTGAAAGCCGTCTGCTTAATCAGAATAATACGTAATAAAGAGGTCTCAATCGTATGTCTACAACTGAAAAGCCGCGCGGCGGCATTCTGCAACGTGACGGCGAAACCTGGGCCATCGTGCCCCGCACTCCTGTGGGTGTGATAACCCCCGCAGTGCTCGAGGCCTTGAACGCCGTGGTGCGGAAGTATTCTATTCCCATCGTCAAAATCACCTCCGGCCAGCGCATCGCCCTGGTAGGCGTGAAAGCTGAGCAGGTGGAGGATATCTGGAAGGATCTGGGCACGGACGTGGGCCAGGCCATTGAGTTGTGCGTGCACTTTGTGCAGGCCTGCCCCGGCACCAGCGTGTGCAAGTTCGGCGTGCAAAACTCTTTGGGCCTGGGCATGGACCTGGAAAAACTCTACGTAGGCATGGAACTGCCCGCCAAGGTAAAGATGGGCGTTTCCGGCTGCCCGCTGTGCTGCGCGTCGTCGCTGGTGCGCGATCTCGGCGTTATAGGCAAGAAAACCGGCTTTACCGTGAGTTTTGGCGGCCATCCCGGGGCAAAACCCCGCATCGCCGACGTGATCGCCGAAGAGATGACCCACGAGCAGGTGGTGGACCTGGTGCACAAACTTCTGGTCTACTACAATGCCAATGCCAAGAAAAAAGAACGCTGCGCCCGCTTTGTGGAGCGGGTGGGCATTGAAGCCGTCAAGGCCGCAGTCCTCTAACTTTGGGAGGGGCCGCTCCTGAGGAGCGGCCCTTGCCGTATGAACCCGCTGGTATCCGTCCTCCTGCCTGTCCGCAATGCCGCCGCGAGTCTCCCGGCGGCTCTGGACAGCCTGTGCGCCCAGAGCCTTGGGGCATTTGAAATCCTTGCCGTGGACGATGGTTCCGACGATGGTGGAGCCACCCGGGCCGTGCTTGCGGCCTATGCAGGAAAAGACCGGCGTATCCGACCGGTGTGTACTCCGCATCAAGGTATTGCTCACGCCCTCAATCTGGCGGTGGAGCACGCCTGTGGCCGTTTTCTGGCCCGCATGGATGCCGACGACTTCTCCCATCCCGACCGGTTGCGCCTGCAAGCCTCCCATCTGCTGGAGAATTCGGAAACGGATGTGGTCAGTTGCCTGGTGGCTTTTGGTGGCGGACCTCAAGCCGCAGGATACGCCCGTCATGTAGAGTGGATCAACACCAGGCTCACTCATGCCCAGATGGCTCTGGGCGTCTTTCGGGAGGCTCCGGTGGCCCATCCGTCGGTAATGTTCAGGGCGTCGGCATTCCAACGCCTGGGGCGCTACCGCCAAGGGCACTTCCCTGAAGACGATGACCTCTGGCTGCGCTGGCTTTCAGCCGGAGCCAGATTCGCCAAACTCCCCCAGACCCTGCTCATCTGGAACGACCCGCCTGATCGCCTGTCGAGGCGTGACGCGCGTTACGACCCTGAAACCTTCCACGCCCTCAAGGCCGGGCACCTGGCTGCCTGGCTGGCTGCAAACAACCCGTTTCATCCTTCTATATATGTAGTGGGCGCGGGGCGTATCACCCGGCGAAGGGCTGAACATCTGATTGGGCACGGCGTACGCATAGAGGCGTATCTGGATATTGATCCACGTAAAGTCGGTCGGGTCATCCAGGGCCGCCCGGTATTGTTTCATGAAGCCGTTCCCGAGGCGGGCCGCTGTTTTGTGGTTTCGTATGTGGCAGGTCACGGAGCTGCGGAGCAGGTTGAAGCCTTTTTGCTTTCCCGGAGTTTTGTGCCTGCTCAGGGATATATTCTGGCCGGATAAGACGTTTCGCCTTTGTCATCCTCCCTAATTGCGTATATTTCCGGAAATTAGGCAAGACCTTAAGCATTGCGCCGGTATCAACCATTGTGGCGGAGTCTTGGCGGAGATGTGTATTTCATAAAAAATATCGTAATTTAAGTGGTTTGGCCGCAAGTGGTCAGGTCGGGTCTTACCGGGCACAAGGTGGGAAAACACGCAATTTTGAGAAAGCAAGGATAAAGTGGCGGGGAACAGAGAATATGTCCGTTCAAAAAATAAATCATAGTTGAGGAATTGGGTATAATTTCAATTTTAAGCTGTGGAAAACTTTTGCAGATACTGTTGAAAGTGTTTCGGCCCGGCATGGGGAATCCCTTGTACAGAGCCACTCCCCGGCCTGCCGAGCTGCAATGACACCGAATCGTCGTTTAGCAAACTCGTCCAATATAACAAGCGTTTACGTTTGGGATAACCTTCCCGCGCACTGGCCGGGACAAGCCCTATTTCCAGGTTGAGAAAAAAACGCCGTCAGCGCATCACCTCAAACATGAATTCGATGTGGAACCAAACGCAGAAAATCCTTGAGCGGAGTTTGAACCCCGGCTTGTACCAGGTGTGGATCAAGCCCCTTGAAGCCGTGATTACTGAAGGAACCCTTACCCTTTCCGCCCCCAACGAGTTTGTCGCCAGTTGGGTGAGAGAACGGCTCACCGGTCAAATTGCCGAGGCGGCCGCCCAGGCCATGGGCCAGATGCCCACCGTGGCGGTGGTGGCCAAAGCGGCCGCCGATGGCGCTTTGCCCTGTTGCCGCGAGCCGGAAACGCCAGCCGTTTTTCGGCCCGCATCCCCGAACAACGCCGAATCCAACGCTCACAGCGACTCCTGTGCGCATCTGTTCCGGTTCTCCTTCGACCAGTTCGTGGTTGGGCCTTCCAACGCTTTGGCCTACGAAGCCTCCCTCGGACTGTGCCGCGAAACCCTGCCCGCAAGCCAGCTGTTCATCAGCGCGGGGCCGGGCCTTGGAAAAACCCATCTCACCCAGTCCATGGGTCACCACTTGAGCGCCGCCGAAGGCACTCGCAAACCTCGGGTGGTCTATCTGACGGCTGAAGAATTCTCCTCTCGCCTCATTCTGCACATCAAGATGCGCGAGGTGGAACGCTTCAAGGCGCAGTTCCGTGAAAACGTGGACCTGCTCATCCTGGAAGACATCCATTTCTTCCAGGGCAAGTTGAAGCTGCAGGACGAACTGCTCAATACCATCAGCGCCTTGCAGACGCGCGGCTGCCGTGTGGTCATGACCAGCTCCTTCCTGCCCAAGGAACTCACCGGCCTGGATAATCAGTTGGCCTCCCGCTTGTGCGCCGGTTTTCTGGCCACCATCGAGCAGCCTGACTTCAAAACCCGGCGCTCCATACTGACCAGAAAAGCCAAGACTCACCAGGTGCTCCTGCCGGGTGAAGTGGCCGATCTGCTGGCCGGACGCATCAAGAACGACATCCGCCAGTTGGAGAGTTGTCTCCAGAACCTGATCCTCAAAGCCCGCATTCTGGGTAAATCCATCAATCTGGATATGGCCTGGGATATCCTCAAAAACTATGATCTGGCCCGACCCGTGGTCGATCTGGACCAGATAGTGGAATTCATCTGCTCATCATATGACATCAGCCCGGAGTGCCTGGCATCGAAAAGCCGTAAGCGCCAGTACGTCCTGGCCCGCAACACGGCCTTTTTCCTGGCCCGCAAGCATACCGAGCTTTCGCTCAATCACATCGGCGAGCGCTTCAACCGCAGGCATTCTACAGTAGTCAAAGGCATCACCGCTGTGGAGCGCCAATTGAGCCTGCAAACCCCGCTGGGACGTCAGTTGGAAATGACCATCGAAAAACTGGCCAACTAGCCAGTCAGACCTTCCCCACAACTATTCTTCCAAAGCTGCCAGCTCCATGTCGCCCCAAACGGCCATGGAGCCTTCAACCTGGGCGAATATTCCGAGCACGCCTTCGAGTTCCTGCGCTCTGGCCACCACCTTCGGCAGATGCCCGGCGCTTTGCGCCAGGTTGCCCAGGGTGGTGGCCGCAGCGTCGGCCAGGGCACCGCTCCTGGCCTTCACCGTCACCAGATCGGCCGCCCCGAAAGACAGGGAAGGCCCTATGCGGGCCGAAGTGCCGCACAATGCCACTGGAAAATCGCTTTGATCAAGACGCAGGGCCAGACGCGCGCCGTTCACCGGTTGGGCCAGCAGGGCCACCAATCGCTCGCGGGTGGAGTGGATGAACAGGTCGCCGCCGTTCTCAACCAGGATGTCCGGGGAAAGGTGCTGGAAATGGTCGGCAACGGCCTGGGCCACAGCACCGGCAACGGCAGCCATGGGGCCGACATTGCACTGACGCGCCGCCCTGGCCATGGCTAGAACGATTTCAGGCGCGTCCTGCGGCACTCCCACCGGTGTCAAGGAAGTGCGAAATTCCGGGTGGAACAGGATGTAATTCTTAAGCCCCGCACGCAGGGTGGTCAGAAAATCCGTGACCTCACGGCGTAAATCAGCGCCAGCCACGATATACAGATCGGATTCCTCCACCACGGCCTGAAAGGCCGTCTCGCCCGGGCCAGGCACCAGGCCGGACCGGTAGGTGCGGCTGGAGTCGAGATGAATGCTCATGCTATCCTCATGGTGTGATGCCCGGCAGGACCAGGGGGCGCTGCCCACCAGGAAGCAGGGGGCGC
>JBBRUD010000126.1:0-10927 GCA_038248065.1 Desulfovibrionales bacterium
ACTCAACGCCTACCGCCCCCCGCAACTGCGGGGGTCCGGGGAGGCGCTTGCCCCCCCGGCCGCCGGAGGCATATTCTCTTCTCGTCCCGTCTTGACTCTCTTCCTACTTCATTTCCTGCTGCAACGCCTTGACCATCTCGTCGATCTTAGCCAGGCGCTCCTGATAGGCGGCGTCCATGGTGCCTTTCAGCTGGTCCACTTTGTGGGTGACTTCGGTGAGGGTGTTGGCCGTGATGACCCGTTTGGCCATTTCCCTGGGTGCGTTGACGGCTTCCATCACTCTGGCGTCCATGGCCGCCATGCGGGCGTCATAGGCGGCAAGTTTGGCCGAATACTTGGCATCGAGCACAAAATACGCCAGCAGAGCGCCTATAATGGCCACCAGGGCCAGCAAGACGCCCATATTGGCTGCGCTTTTGGCCGGACTGGACCGTTCAGTTGATTCCTGGCCGGGGGTGTCCCCATACATCTGCCTCATGCTTTCAACACGTTTTTCCAAACCGAGCATAATGCCTCCTCATGGAATTTGTGAATCTTTGCACATTTTATGGCATGCCTGCGCTGTTCTGTCACCCAAGAAATTTCACCAATTCAAAAACCTTGCGGCTCTGTGTTGAAACGATGTGAAAATAGCGGTCTTGGGGAATGTAGATATAGGGCACGTCCTCGGTGCGGCGGAAGAGAAAGTGCGACAGGATCATGCGGTTCACGGCCTGATGGCCGATGATCATGATGTGCTCGGAGTTTCCCGAGAGGTACAGGGCCTTTTTGACGCCCCGCTCCACGCGCTCCTTCAGGGTGATGTAGCCTTCGCCGCCGGGGTAGATGTAGTTGTATTTGTCATTGGTGCGCGCGGAATGGACATCCGGCATATCCTGGGCGATGCGGTCGTAAGTCATGCCCTCGCAGGCTCCGGCATCGATTTCGTCAAATTCGGGCAGGCTGATCACCCGGCAATCGGTGCGGCCGTCGCACAGGGGCAGAGTCATCTGCTGGGTGCGCTTTTTGGTGCTGGTGAAGATATAGGGCAGCGGAGTATCCTTGAAATGCCAGGCCAGGGACTGGGCCTGGGCCAGCCCTCGGGCGGTGAGGTCCGAATCGCCGCCGATGCGCATTTCGCGGTTGAAGCCCGTTTCGCCGTGGCGCACCAGGGAGAGGTTGCGCACCCAGTCCGAAACCAGCAGGTCGCGCACCAGGCGATAATGGGGCAGCACGCCCTGAACGCGCTCCCGCAGTATGCGATTGTGCAGGCTGTCCAGCACCACGAAATTGTCTTCGTCGACCAGCGGCGTATAGATATTTTTGTAGTAGTTAATGCGCTGCTCAAAACAGCTCACGGCGTCGGCCTGACACATGTGGGAGAACTCTGGCAGGGTGGCCTTGCGGCTGATGCTTGCGGCCATGAGTTCCTTGTCGTCGTTGATGCACTCGATGAAGAACAGCGGATGGTCCGCCAACAAGGACTTGATGGCCTTGCGGCGCTGGCTGGAGACGTTGGTGGCGTCCAGAATGGCCACCTGCCCTTCGCCAGCAAGATATTCCTTGGCCCGTTCCATGTTGATGCGGGCGATTTTCTCCCGCATGGCCAGACCTTCGCGGTTGTCTGGATTGTAGAAATCCGGGCTGAAGGAGTTCTGCCCCTTGAGCATCTCCCGCCGCACATCGCCATTGTTGAAGATGCGCGCGGGAATTTCTTCAAAGGCCAAGCACTGGGACAGCTTGGAAGCCAACGTGGATTTGCCCGAGGCGGGCAGGCCCACCATGACGATGTAGAGCTTTTCGTGACCCATCTATTCGTTCTCCCCTATTCTGGCTTTGAGCACTTTAGCGCCCGCGGGCACGTTGTCGGTAACCCACACGTTGGCGCCGATCACCGCGCCCTTGCCGACGGTGATGCGCCCGAGCACCGTGGCCCCGGAGTAGACCGTGACGTCGTCCTCCACGATGGGATGCCTGGGCAGGCCTTTCATGGGCAGGCCGCTTTCGTCTTTGGGAAAGCTTTTGGCCCCCAGGGTGACGCCCTGGTACAGGCGGACATTGTCGCCGATGATGCAGGTTTCACCAATCACCGTACCGGTGCCGTGGTCGATGAAGAACCCCTTGCCGATGGACGCGCCTGGGTGGATGTCGATGCCGGTCTTGGCGTGGGCCATCTCGGTGATGATGCGCGGAATGATATCCACATCCAGTTGGTGCAGCACATGGGCGATGCGCTGGTGGATGAGGGCCGTTATGCTCGGGTAGCAGAAGATGGTTTCGCCAGGGCTTTTGGCCGCAGGGTCCCCCTCGTAGGCGGCCCGGACATCGAGCACCAGCTTTTCCCGAATGTCCGGCACGGCGCGGATGAAAGAGCCGGCTTTCTCCATGGCCACGTCCTCGCAGCCTGCGCAGGCCTTGTCCTCGCGCAGGCACACAAAACAGTAGCCGCGCTTGATCTGTTCGGCCAGGATGCGGAAGACCACATCCAGATGTGCGCCGGTATGGTAGGAGAGCGTGTCCGGGGTGACCTCGGAGTCGCCGAAATAGCCCGGAAAGAGCACCGCTTTCATGCGCTCCACCGCTTCAGCCAGCATTTTCAGGTTGGGCAGCGGCCCCGAATCGGTCAGTTTGCGGCAGGTAACCACCTGATAGGCTGTAGGGTGGCAGAGCTTGTCCACCACGTCGGCTATCATCTCCCGCTCTGGGGTCAATCCACTGAGAATCCGGCCTGTCTTCACTTGGGAACCTCCATATCTTGAAACAGGGCGGTGCTCAGGTAACGCTCGCCCGTGTCGCAGACCACGAAAACAATCATTTTCCCGGCGTTCTCCGGTCGCCTGGCCAGAACCAGGGCCGCCTGGGCGTTGGCCCCGGAGGAAATACCGCACAGAATGCCTTCCTCTTGCCGCAGCCTGCGGCCCATGACCAGGGCTTCGTCGTTGGTCACCCGAAGCACCTCGTCAATAAGCGTGCGGTCCAGCACCTCGGGCACGAATCCCGCACCGATGCCCTGGATCATGTGCGGCCCGGCAGCTCCGCCGGAGAGCACCGGCGAGGCGTCGGGCTCCACCGCAACGACTTGCAGGCCGGGCTTGCGGGGCTTGAGCGCCTGAGCGACGCCGGTGACGGTGCCTCCCGTGCCCACGCCAGCAACAAAAATATCCACCGCGCCATCGGTGTCGCGCCAGATTTCCTCAGCAGTGGTCAGGCGATGGGCCTCGGGATTGGCCGGGTTGGAAAACTGCATGGGCATGAAGGCCTTGGGCAGCCCGGCCACCAGTTCGCGGGCCTTTTCTATGGCCCCGGTCATACCCTTTTTGGCTTCGGTGAGCACCAGCTGGGCTCCGAAGCCTTTCAGCAGCGTACGCCGCTCCAGGCTCATGGATTCCGGCATGGTCAGGATGAGCCTGTACCCGCGCACGGCGCAGACAAAGGCCAGCCCGATGCCCGTGTTCCCGCTGGTGGGTTCCACGATCACCGTATCGGCGTCCACCAGCCCCCGCTTTTCCGCATCCTCGATCATGTTGCGGGCGATGCGGTCCTTGACTGAAAAGCAGGGATTGGCCGACTCCAGCTTGGCCACCAGCACGGCGGAAAGCCCCTCGCCGATGCGGTTCAGGCGAACCAAAGGCGTTTTGCCCACCAGATCGATCATATTCGCGGCGATGTTCATGAAAACTCCTTAAGAGAAGGGCCGGGGCGCGCCGCCGGTCAATCCGCCGGTCATTGCGCCAATCATTCCAACGGCTGTTTCAGATACCGGTAATACCCGTCGTACTGCTGAATGGCAGCCAGCGGATTATGGCCCAGCACCCTGTCCTTCACGGCCAGCACTGTTCCGGTCGCCTTGGCGTGCTTGAAAAACAGCGAATCATGCCCCACGCACAGGCCCAGCAATACATTAAAATCCGTGTTTTGCGCATTCATAAGTTCGGCCTGGAACACCGGGTTGCACATGCTCTCCACGGCCGCGCCGGGGTCCACCTGCTCCAATGCTCCAATCCCCAATTCGCTTTTGGGAACCGCCCCGGCCTTGCATCCCACGGAGACGACCGTAAACCCGTTGGTCACCAAAATCTCCTGGACCACGGCGGCCTCCTTACGCAAGCCGATGCAGAAGGCCAGACCCAGGCGTTTGTAGCCCATGCGCCGGGCAAATTCGACAATTTCCACGATGCGCGGCTTCAAAGGCCGCACGCCTGCGTATCCATTGCCGCGCCCGCCGTACCCCTCAGCCTCCTGAATGGACGCCTGGCGGGCGAACTCCATGTTTTCTTTCGACAACGTGGTCGCCAGCGCCTGGGCAGCCACCTCACGGAAACGCAGCGACGGACAGTTGCCCGGAGCCTTCCCCTTGGCGTTACGGCAGTAGCGCACGGCCCAATCGTAAGGACATGCGGCGCAGGCGGAATGATCAGTAGTTGGCATGGAAGCTCCGTGAAGATGATTGGGGGGTGTTATCTACGCTTGTTCTGCACCCAATGTTAGCCGACAATTTGATACTTATGCGGAACTACGCGCATGAAAATAGACGTATCCAGTTGACACTTTAATAACGAGAGGATGTTATTCAAACCTCACATTTAGCTCCGAACATATTTTTACAATTTAAATATAACTATAGCTCAAAATGAAAAGCTACACTCTCGTATACCTAGATTACCAACAAGTTTTTTGACATTCCTTCTATCACCAGCAACATGACTCACGACAGCCTGGCTCATGATCCCTAATGCACAACAGTTAGCAACAATTACCTTTGTCATGTATGCTTCTCTTCTTGGCCACTCCATAACCTCATATAAAATACCCAAAAGTAATTCTGATAGACACGAAAAATCACCAGCGCAATCCAAAAATAGTTTATTATGATATTCAATATCAGCACGATCACTATCACTCAACAAGTCCAGCCATGTTGGATGTACTTTTGATGCCCAGGATACATCTTTCATATATGCGAAGGAATACCCAAACGAGCATGTCAACTGGTATCCTTTTAAGGCTGCTCCAACATCTGCCCCCAACAACCCTAAATAATTACAATTAACACCTCTAGTTTCCAGAGCCTCATCAAGAGACTTATAAAAAATCAATCTAACCTGAGACAACCCTTCAACGATTCTCGGCATCAATTTCAAATATTCATCATGCTCGACAGCACATCGTTTTCCAAACAAACCAAACAACATAGCCACCTACAGTTAAAGCTGAATGATTCTACATCAAAATATTATCTCTCACCTGTCAAAGGAAAACGGCAGGGAAACTCCCTGCCGTTTCCTACTAACTTAGCAAGTACAAGCGGCCTTTTCGCCTTCGACGCGGCCGAAGGGCGATATTTCGCGCAGGCGTTTGATGATGGGCGGCAGTTCCTTGATCACCAGATCCACCTCGGCTTCGGTGTTGAAGCGTGACAGGCTGAAGCGGATGGAGCCGTGGGCGTAGGTGAAGGGCACGCCCATGGCCCGCAACACATGGGAGGGTTCCAGGCTGCCGGAGGTGCAGGCTGAACCGGAGCTGGCGCAGATGCCGAAGGCGTCGAGCATCAGCAGGATGGATTCGCCTTCCACGTACTGGAAGGCCACGCTGGTGGTGTTGGGCAGGCGATCCTGGGCCGTGCCGTTGCGGCGGGTATCAGGCACGGCGGCCATGAGCCCTGCTTCCAGCTTGTCGCGAAGGGCTTTGACAGCAGTGTTCTCGTGCTGGATGCCCGCTTTGGCCAACTCGCAGGCCTTGCCCAGGGCGATGATGGCGGCGGTGTTCTCGGTGCCTGCCCGGCGGCCGTGTTCCTGATGGCCGCCGATGAGGAAGGGCCTGAAGGGCGCGCCCTTACGCACGAAGAGCGCCCCCACGCCTTTGGGCGCGTGCACCTTGTGGCCGGAGACAGCCAGGAAGTCCACCGGCAGGGTTTTGAGGTCGAAATCAATCTTGCCCAGTACCTGCACGGCGTCGGTGTGCACCAGCACGCCGCGCTCCTTGGCCATCTCAGCTATCTTCTGGATGGGGAAGACGACACCGGTCTCGTTGTTGGCGAACATCACGGAAACGAGGGCGGTATCGTGGCGGAAGGCCTGCTCCAGTTCGCTCAGGTCCAACTGGCCTTCTTCGTCCACACCCAAATAGGTGGTTTCGTAACCCTGGCGCTCCAGGTGCTTGGCCAGGTTGAGCACCGCCGGGTGCTCGACCCGGGTGGTGATGATGTGGCGTTTGCCGGGCTGAGCCTGCAACGCGGCCATGATGGCGGTGTTGTCGGACTCGCTGCCGCAGGAGGTGAAGACAATCTCACCGGGCTGACAGCCGAAGCACTGGGCCACCCGCTCACGGGCCTGACTCACCTTGCGGCCAACCATACCGCCGAAGGTGTGCATGCTCGACGGATTGCCGTACTGCTCGCTGAAGTAGGGAAGCATCTCTTCCAGCACCAGGGGATCAACCATGGTGGTGGCGTTATTATCCATGTATACTACGGACATTAGCGCACCTCCTCGACGGTGATCTCAGGTTCCACTGCGTCGCGCAGGCGCTTTTCCACAAACTGCTTCAGCGTGAGCTGGCTGGACTTGCACGAGGAACAGGCCCCGCGCAGCTGCACCAGCACAGTGTGGCCGTCGATGTCGATGAGTTCGATGTTGCCGCCGTCCTTCTGGAGGCTGGGGCGGATTTCCTCGTCGATGATCTGATTGACCAACTTCATGCGCTGTAGGTTGGTAAGCCGGGCAGGCTTGGTGATCTCCAACGGTTTCAAGACCTTCTGCCCCTTGGCCTCGGCCAGCAGATCAGCCAGTTTATCCAGGCATTTGCCGCAGCCGCCGCCAGCCTTGGTGAAGTCGGTTATCTCTTCCACGGTGTTGAGGTGGTTTTCCGTGATGGCCTTGCGGACCTGCTCTTCGGTGACGCCGAAGCATTCGCAGACGATCTCGCCTTCCTCGTGGGGGGCCACGGTTGTGCCGCGCAGGTTGGCTACGGCGGCTTCCAGTGCTTCGCGGCCCATCACCGAGCAGTGCATCTTCTCTTTGGGCAGCCCGCCAAGGTATTCGGCGATGTCCTGATTGGAGATGACGATGGCCTCGTCCACGGTTTTTCCCTTGATGAGTTCGGTCAGGGCGGAGGAGGAGGCGATGGCGCTGGCGCACCCGAAGGTCTGGAACTTGGCGTCCACGATGCGGTCGTTCTCGTCCACCTTGAGGAAAAGCTTCAAGGCATCACCGCAGGCAATGGAACCCACTTCGCCCACGCCGTTGGCATCCTGTATTTCTCCCACATTGCGGGGATTGATGAAATGCTCGCGAACCTTATCGGTATATTCCCACATGGCTTGTACTCCTGGATTGGCAAATTGAGGTCATTCTCGCGTTCTACCCATATAACACTTGGTTGCCCGCTATGGAAGACCGCAAAAGGGGGATTTTGGTTGACGCCCGCAGATTGCAGGGCCACAGACCAAGACAACATGGAGGCCTTATGAATGCCTTTCGAGTTGCCGCTTTGCTATTTTTACTCATACTTGCGGCCGTGCCGGCCAAGGCGCAGACCATTACCCTGGGGGTATCGCCCGGCCTGGACGTACTGCCCCTATCCGTAGCGGTGCGCGAGGGCCTCTTTGCCGCCAAGGGGCTGACTGTCGTTGTCAGACCCTTCCCGTCCGCCAAGGACCTCTGCGCCGCCGCAAGCGGCGGCGGCAACGGGCAGTTCGACGGTTTTCTTGGGGATATGGTCAACACGCTGCTGCTGCTGGGCTCGGGCGCGCCCATGAAGATTGTGGCCACGGCCTCCGCCAGCACGCCGGGACAGCGTCTGTTCGGCCTGGCCGCCACACCGCGCATGAAGGGAGCGACCATAAAGAATATCGCCCACAACAGCGTGGGCTTGGCGCAATCCACCTTTCAGGCATATCTGCTGGGAGCCATGGAGGCTTCCGCAGGAATCACTGCCGGAAACCTGCGCTCCATCAACATCAGCAACCGTCTCATGCGGGCGCAGATGCTCCTCAACGGGGAAATCAACACTGCCATTCTGCCCGAACCGCTGCTTACCCAGGCGGAAAACAAAGGCTGCACCGTACTGGCGACCGATGAAAACTTGGGGATGCCGCTTTCCGTGCTCTGCCTCAAGAGTTCCCTGGCCACGAAACCCGCTGTTCTGGCACCCTTTCTGGAGGCCTACGCGCAAGCCCTGGAGCGCCTGAAGGCCGCCCCGGAACGCTACCGCCCGCTCATGGCCGAGGTCTGCCAGATACCGCCGGACCTGGCCGGGACCTTCCCGATATACGCCCCCCCACCCCCGGCCCTGCCCAGCCAGGAACAACTTCTGGCCGTACAGCAATGGATGCTCAAAAAGGGACTGCTGCGCACGCAGCTGGGGTATGGGGCGGTGACGGCGGGGCCGTAGATGCCCCCCTACTCCCCGAACCGCGCCTCAACAACGATGCCGATGCCGCCTCTGGGCTTGAAATCCCCGATCACCAGCATATTCTTGGGCTGGCAGGCGGCCACAAGGTCGTCCAGAATGCGGTTGGTCAGGGTTTCCATGAAGCTTGGTTCGCTTCTGTAGCTGAAGAGGTAGAGCTTGAGGGATTTGGATTCGATGCAGTGCGGGCCGGGCACATAGCGGATGGTGATGGTGCCGAAATCGGGCTGGCCGGTCATGGGACAGAGGCTGGTGAATTCTTCGGTGGCGAAGGTGACGGTATAGGGGCGATCGGGAAAGCGGTTGGGGAAGGTCTCCAGCAGGGCGGCGTCCACCCGCTCGGGGAAGGACGTGCCGGTCTTGCCCAGGAGGGTGAGGGTGGAAACGTCGTCCTTGGGGGTTATCTGACTGCTCATGGTGTCGGGCTCCTGTCTTTTGACCTCGGCTGCGGAGTCGATTAGACGCAGGGAAAGTTTTCGTCAAATGGTGGGCCATGCCGGTACTCGTCAACGAGATTTTTCACAGCATCCAGGGGGAATCCAGCCATGCGGGCCGCCCCTGCGTGTTCGTGCGCCTGACGGGCTGCAACCTGCGCTGCGCCTGGTGCGACACCCCCTACTCCTGGGACGGCGGCCAAGCCATGACCAGCCAGGATATCCTCCGAGCCGTGGCTGGGTACGGCTGCCGCCTGGTGGAGATCACCGGCGGCGAACCCTTGAGCCAGCCTGAAACCCCAAGTCTGGTCACGCTGTTGCTCGACCACGGCCACGAGGTGCTGATGGAGACCAACGGTTCCCTGAGTATCGCGCCCCTTGATCCCCGCTCAACAGCCATCGTGGACGTCAAATGCCCTTCCAGCGGCATGAGCCAGAACATGCACTGGAACAATCTGGATATCCTGCGCCAGCAGGACGAGCTGAAATTCGTGCTGGCTCATCGCGAAGACTTCGATTATGCCGCCCGCATCGTGCGGCGGCTCTCCCACAAGGATCGCCACATCCATTTTTCGCCCATACAAAGCGCCCTGTCCCCGCGCCTTTTGGCCGAATGGATACTGGAGGAGCGGCTTCCGGTGCGCCTGAGCCTGCAACTGCACAAAATTATCTGGGACCCCGAGACACGGGGCGTATAGAGGATTCGCGTGAAAAAGGCGGTCATACTCTTTTCCGGCGGGCTCGATTCCACCACCTGCCTGGCCATGGCCAAGCGCATGGGGTTTGCGCCCTACGCCCTTTCCTTCAACTACAGCCAGCGCCATCAGGTGGAACTGGCCGCCGCCCGCCGGGTGGCCGCGCATATGGGCGTTGACGCTCATCTGGTGCTTGATCTGCCCCTTGGGGCCATCGGCGGCTCGGCCCTCACCGCTGCCATCGACGTGCCCAAAGACCGCGATACCGCCCAGATGGAGAACGAAATCCCGGTGACCTACGTGCCCGCCCGCAACACCATCTTTCTCTCTATGGCCCTGGCCTGGGCCGAGGTGCTGCCCAGCCAGGACATCTTCATCGGCGTCAACGCCCTGGATTATTCCGGCTACCCCGATTGCCGCCCGGAGTTCATCCAGGCCTTCGCCGCCATGGCCAATCTGGCCATCAAGGAGGCCGTGGAGGGGCGGCTGAAAATCACCGTGCACACCCCACTGCTCACCATGAGCAAGGCCGATATCGTCCGCGCGGGCACGGCTTTGGGCGTGGACTACAGCCTGACCCACAGCTGCTACGACCCCACCCCGGAAGGACTGGCCTGCGCCCGGTGCGATTCGTGCCTCTTGCGCCGCAAGGGCTTCCAGGAGGCCGGTATGCCAGACCCGACGCGCTACGCCCCCGCTCCGTAGCAGGTCGCAGACGCCCGGACAGCGCCTCCCCACAGCCTTACTTCACAATAAAGCCCAAGGCCTTCAGGTCTTTGCCCCAGGCGCTCCAGTGGCCGGTCTTCATGGCCAGTATTTTGGTATGCTGGTCGTATTGCGCCAGGACATTGGTTTCGATGTGGCATTTGCGGTCGTAGTTGGTGTGGGAGAGCGTCAGTTCCCAGGCATTGCCGCCCTTGTGCGCCACTTTTTCCACATAGAACACATGGCCGGTGTTCATGCGGTGCCGGGAGTTGTCCCCCATGATGAGCACCGCGCCTCCCGCCGGGGTGGGCGAAGTATGGCCGTTTGTGTCCTCGCATTTGTACCAGCCGATGGGCGAAAGCTCGTAGTTGCCCCGGCAGCACCGGTTGCCGGTGCGGCAACGGGCGTAGGGCAGGCTCTGGGGCTCGCAGCGGTGGAACAGATGGCCGGGTTGCAGGCTGTAGCAGTTCTTGCCTGCATCCGCAGCACGCTCCAGACATTCCATGCACTGTTCAGGCTGTTTCGGCTTGGCCTTCTTCTTGGCCCACACCGGGCTGGACAGAAGCAGCAAAGCCACAACAAGCGCTACTCTTTTCATCGATATTCCTCCTGAAGCCTTCTTCGACCATTCCAGGGGCGCTGCCCCTGGACCCCCGCTGGGGGTGCTGGGCACCCCCAGGCCCCCCCAATATTTTGCGCGACGGC